>NZ_JAQSDH010000052.1 GCF_029945805.1 Flavobacterium sp. | reverse complement strand
ATCCAAATCCATTTGCTAATAACTTTATGGTTGATGTTAAAACGTCAAGCGAATCAGTTGTTACAATGAAGGTTTACGATATGGTTGGAAGATTGATTGAACAAAGAGAGGTTCGTGTATTAGACTTAGAAACAACAACCATTGGAGATCGTTATCCGAGTGGTGTTTACAACGTAGTTGTATCACAAGAAGATAGCGTTGAGACGGTTCGAGTGGTTAAGAGATAAGACACTGATTTTTAATAAAAGAAAGAGCCCTCGAGAAATCGAGGGCTTTTTGTTTTAATTCATGCGACGACTTCCAATTAGTTTTCAGTATTTTTGAGGAGTTAAAAGAATTTTACAAAACTAAAAAGATATTTATGGCGTGGTTCGCAATATATACAAGTCCGCGACAAGAAAAGAAAGTAGCAGCCCGTTTAGCAAAGCTGGATATAGATGTGTATTGCCCTTTAGTAATTCAGGAAAGACAATGGTCAGATCGGAAGAAAAAAGTTGAGGTCCCGTTACTACCATCCTACGTTTTTGTGAATTTGGCATCTCAAAATAGAGAATTAGTTTTCCAAGTTGCGGGAGTGGTTCGGTATTTATACTGGTTGGGCCAACCCGCAATTATTAAAGATGTCGAAATAGAACTAATGCGGCGATGGCTACAAGATAAAGTTACCACTTTTGAAGTGATTGGAATTCAACCCGGAAGTTTATATGAAATACCGTCTGGACCATTTATAGGTCAAAAAGGGATTGTTGATAAAGTTACTAAAAACCAAATTGTTTTGATCTTGGAACAATTAGGCATGAAAATCATTTTGCATAAATGAACCGCTTTTTTTTATTTATAATTTCTGATAATAATAGACCTAATTTTGATTTTAAAGTCCAAAGAATTCATATTTTAATATAATTTTAATAGTAATAAAAATTATTGAGTACATTTGTTACTCGGAAAATTTTTATGGATGCTTGAGAATTTAATTACTTCTAAAACACGACTGCGCCTCCTTGTTAAGTTTTTTATAAACGTAGCAAATGAGGGTTATCTTCGTGGTTTAGCTTCTGAAATGCACGAGTCAACCAATGCTATTCGAAAAGAACTAAACAACCTTACTGAAGCAGGTTATTTGATACGTCAAGAAACCAACCAAAAGATAACGTATAAAGCGAATCAGCACAATCCTTTTTTTATTTTACTACAACAAATAGTACGCAAATACATTGGTCTTGACACCATTATAGAAATGGTTTTGGAACGAATGGGATCGGTGCACCGTGTGTTTATTATTGGTGACTATGCAAAGGGAATTGATAGCGGGCGTATTGAAGTGGTTTTAGAAGGAGATGATTTAAATGAAGAGTACATCAAAAAATTATCACAGAAGATTGAGAATGAAATACAAAAAGAAGTCGTTTTTTATTTGACCAATCAGCACGATAATAGCGGTTTGTTAGTTTTTGAACAAGAGCTAACCGCCAAAAATTTAGATACGGTTTAGAGTCGGTTTGACTTTAAATTATTTTGCTTTGTTACTCCATTTATGGGACTGACCAAGCGAAGCTGTGAAAAAAAGTAATGTTCCCAAATACTAGAAAATGCATAAACCGCAAATCATACAACTGCCAAAAATACAAGACGTACGAGGCAATCTGACTTTCATTCAATCTCCGGATCATCTGCCTTTTGAAATTAAAAGAGTGTTTTGGATTTATGATGTACCAGGAGGAGAAACCCGCGGCGGACATGCTTATAAAACCCAGCATGAAGTTATTATTTCTTTAAGCGGAAGCTTTGATGTGGTTATAACTAATACGAACGGAACTTTGGAACGTTTTACACTCAACAGAAGTTACTTTGCCTTGTATATTCCAGCGAATCATTGGCGACACATGGAGAATTTTTCAACGAATTCAGTCTCTTTGCATTTGTGTGATGGCGAATTTAACGAAGCAGATTATTTACGGGAATTGGATTCTTATTTAATACAAAAGTAATATGTTAAAAACTACGATCAACGATTGTAAACTTATCGAATTTCCAAAGAACCATCAGCTGAACGGAAATCTAACTTCTATCACCAATCAGGAAGAAGTGCCTTTTGATATTAAAAGAATTTATTATTTATACGATGTTCCTGGTGGTAACAGCCGCGGAGGTCATGCGCACAAAGATTTACATCAGATAATGGTTGCGCTCAGCGGTAGCTTCACAGTTACTCTGGATGATGGAATAGATAAAAAGAGTTTCCATCTGTATCAGCCTTACCAGGGATTGTTGATTCCGCCTGGATTGTGGCGCGATTTAGACACTTTTTCAAGTGGCTCCATCTGTATGGTTCTGGCATCTGAACTGTATGATGAAAATGATTATTTTAGAAACTATGAAGAGTTTAAGACGTGGAAATTCTTGAAGTAAGTCCCCAAATTTTTGACGCAACTTTTCCCAAACCGAGCCATGTGTTCAATACGGGTAAGTTTAATGAACTCAATGCTTCGCGATTTGAAGTTGTTTATTATTTGCTGTTTAAAGACAGTAAAACCCGATTGGGAATTGCTTTCGGATTAAAGGATAACGTTTTGTTGAGTCCATTTTCTGCACCTTATGGTGGTTTTGAAAATGTAAGTTCAGACATCAAATTATATCAGATTGATGCTGCGCTCGAAGCTTTGTCGCAATGGGCAGAAAATAAAGGAATTGTTGGAATACGCATTTTACCGCCTTCAACATTTTACACTCCGGATTTTTCAGCCAAAATGACAAATTGCCTGTATCGTGCCGGCTTTACAACACAAAATATAGAATTGAATTATTATTTTCAAACCGATAATTTCAGCGATTCTTATTCACAGACTATTTGGTATAATGCCAAAAAGAACTTGAATAAATCACTTTCTTATGGTTTGACTTTTGAAAAATTGGCGGCTGAGAACGGTTCAGTAGCGCACGCGATTATTGGGCAGAACAGAAGTGAAAGAGGTTTTCCAATGAGGCTAACTTGGGAGCAGCTAGAGACCACATCAGTTGTTATTCCGGTTGACTATTTTCTAGTAAAAGACGCTGACACACCAATTGCTTCGGCCATAATTTATCATGTCGCACCGTCGATAGTTAGGGTGGTGTATTGGGGTGATTTACCAAAGTATTCTGATTTCAAAACAATGAATTTCTTATCCTACAATGTTTTTAAATACTACAAAGAACAAGGAATTAAAACAATTGATATTGGTCATTCTACTGTGGATTCGATTCCTAATAATGGATTGTGTGAATTTAAAGAAGGTATTGGCTGTTCGATCGATTTGTTAACTGAATATTATAAAAGTTTAGTGTAATGTTTATTGTTAATCCAGATCCTTTTTTAGTGCCAGCTTATCGAATGAGTCCCTTCGTAACGGAAGATATTGCTATTAATTCAGCATTGCCAAGTAACGATGCAGCCGTTACTTATCTGAATAAGAAATTCGGAAACGGAAATTGGCACTACACTTACAATGGACGCGAAGCTATCAATATAGCACTGCAAAGTTATAATTTAAAGACCAACGATTTAGTTACACTATTTACTACTTCCCAAAACTTTTACATAAGTTCCTGTGTTACCAAAGAAATTGAAAAATTCTGTCGTTGGAATAGAGAATTACTTCCTGAGACGAAAATCATCCTCGTCAACCACGAGTTTGGATTTATTTATCCAGAAATGGAAAAATTAAAAAGGACTGGTTTGCCAATCATTGAAGATTGCTGCACTACTTTTTTTAGTCAGGATGTTCACGAGCAAGTTGGAAAGTACGGCGATTTTTCAGTTTATAGTATGCCAAAATTTTTTCCGATTCAGATTGGAGGAATTTTAGTAAATAATACAAATAAAAGTGTTTGTAAATCGATGCTATCGGGTAATGAAAGTCAGTACATTCAAAATGTAGTATCAGATAATCTTACAAATGAAGAATCTTTGCTGCACAAGCGAAAAGCGAATTATGACTATGCTTTGAACAAGGCCTTAGCATTAGGCTTTACGCCTCGTTTTAATCATCAGGCAGAAACAATTCCTTATGCTTTGGTGCTTAATAACAATTCGGTCGTTACCGATTTGAACGGACTAAAACTTTATTTGAGTCAGAATGGAATTCAAAACAGTGTATTCTATGGCGAAGATGCTTTTTTCATCCCGAGTCACCAGAGTTTATCTTTTACAGCTATTGATTTGATTTTTGAAACGATAGCGTATTTTATAGAAAAAAACTAAAATATATGATAACTTCAAATATAGATTTAGGAGTAAATATCAGCATCGAAAGTGATGCCAGCATTAACAATGTAAAAATAGGAGATAATACCAAAATTGCCTCGCGCGCGCGCCTTTTCGGTTCGCCTCATTATCAATTGGTTGTGGGTGAAAATTGCTATTTTGGTTTAAACACGATTGTTGAAGGGTTCAACGCTACAGTAACGATTGGAAAACATGTTAGTTTTGCACAAAATGTAATGCTAATGTCAGGCTCAGGGCCTAATGCTTCCGAAAAAATGCAACGAATTTTTCCCATTATAAAAGGAGAAGTTACCATTGGTGATCACACATGGATTGGAGCGAACGTTGTTATAATGCCAAATGTAAACTTGGGAAAATATTGTATCGTAGGTGCACAGAGTTTTGTGAATGCTTCCTTTCCGGATTATTCCATTATTGGTGGAACACCTGCAAAATTGATAAGAACCATGACCACAGAAGAAATACAAAAATTAAATACAAATGATTAAGTTTTTAGACCTCCAAAAAATCAACACACAATATGCTGACGAGCTTAAAAAAGCCGCTTCAGACGTTATCGATTCCGGTTGGTTCTTAATGGGAGAACGATTAAGCAGTTTTGAAACTAAATTAGCAAATTATATAGGAGCCAAGCATGCCATTGGTGTAGCCAACGGATTAGATGCACTTCGTTTGATACTGAAAGCCTATATAGATTTGGGTGTCATGCAAGAAGGCGACGAAGTTATTGTTCCGGCAAATACTTATATAGCGTCGGTATTAGCAATTACAGATAATCGTTTACAACCTGTTTTGGTCGAACCTAATCCGGCGAATTTCAATTTGGACATCGATTTAATCGAAAGTCATATCACACCAAATACCAAAGCCATACTGGTAGTTCATTTGTATGGACAGGTTTGTTGGAGTGATAAAGTATCGGCTTTAGCCAAAAAATACAATCTGAAAATAATTGAAGATAACGCGCAAGCAATAGGTGCAGAGTGGAACGGAATCAAAACCGGAAATCTGGGTGATGCCGCTGGATTCAGCTTTTATCCTGGGAAAAATCTAGGAGCATTAGGCGATGCAGGTGCGGTAACTACCAATGATGCGGTTTTGGCCAAACACATTCGCGCTTTAGGAAACTATGGCAGTACTAAAAAATATGTAAACGAATTTCAAGGATTGAACAGCAGACTGGATGAAATTCAAGCTGCATTTTTAGAAGTGAAACTCAAGTACATCGACACTGAAAATCAATACAGAAGATACTTGGCTTCGTTGTACCTTAACGGAATTACCAATCCAAGAATCACATTGCCATTTCCGGAAAATACGGCATTTGAACCTGATCAAAATACCGAACACGTTTGGCATCTGTTTGTTATACGCACTCAGGAAAGAGAAAAATTACAAGACTATTTGACTGCCAATGGAGTGCAGACTTTAATTCATTATCCAATTCCACCCAACAAGCAACTAGCTTACAAAGAACTGAATCAGTTGGATTTTCCAATCACCAATGCGATTCACGATGAAGTATTGAGTTTGCCTATTAGTCCGGTTACGTCTGAAGAAGAAGTTGCTAAAGTGATTCAACTCTTAAATTCGTTTGCAGATTAGTGTCGGAAACTAAATCATCATACGGTTCGATAATGAAAGCGACTTCCATTTTTGGAGGCGTTCAGGTTTTTAATATTCTCATAACCCTGATTCGGGGAAAGGCAGTAGCCCTATTAATTGGAACCGCCGGAATGGGTTTGAACGGATTATTATTATCCGGATTGAATTTAGTCAGAACCATTACCACTTTAGGAATTAATGAAAGTGCGGTAAAAGATATTTCAAAAGCGCATAGCTCAAACGATCAGATTCTTGTAAGAACTACATTTCAGGTTTTTAAGCGATTGATTTGTTTCACCGCCCTTTTTGGAATTATAGCGACAGTACTTTTTTCGCCACTATTGAGCAAATTTGCTTTTGGAGATACATCAAAAACGTTTTCTTTCGTTTGGTTATCAGTAACTTTCGTTTTTGGAGCCTTATCTGGCGGGATTTATACGTTGCTTCGCGGAACACGCCAATTAAAATATTTAGCCCAGGCGAATATATTAGGTGGAATTGTGGGTTTAGTGGTTGCTTTACCTATATTTTATTTTTTCGGAATTGATGGAGTTGTTCCCGCTATAATTGTTACGGCTTTTGCTAATTATTTGGTTTCACTTTATTTCAAATCAAAAATAAAATTTGAACCCGTTGCAATTTCATGGCAAGAAACGTTTCAGGTAGCTAAGCCAATTGTGCAGTTGGGGTTGAGCATGACGTTAATAAATATATTGGCTGCCGGTGTTGCTTTTGCCCTCGTTGCTTATATTTCTGGTGCCGGTACTTTGGCTGATGTTGGTTTGTACAGTGCAGGAAACGCCATAGTCGAAGGGTATGTTGGAATGGTTTTTACAGCAATGTCAACAGATTATTTCCCAAGATTGTCAGGAGTAATTACCGAGGAATCGAAATGGAAAAAATTAGTCAACGAACAAGCCGAATTGGTTTTGATTATTTTAGGTGTAGTTCTGATTTTACTTTTAACTACAACACCATTATTAATAAGAATACTGCTGAGTAAAGAGTTTTTAGCTTCGCAAAATTTTATACAGTTTGCTGTGTTGGCTATTCCATTAAAAGGTTTGGTTTGGGTTGTGGGTTATGTAATTTTAGCCAAAGGAAACAACAAACTGTTTATAACGGTTGAAATTATTGCTAACATTATTGTACTAGCATTTAATATTCTTTTTTATCACTTATATGGTGTAACAGGCTTAGGAATTTCGTTGATAGTAAGTTATGTGATTTCTTCCATTTTTATGTTAACGATTCTCAAAAAGAAATTTGATTTTCAATTTACAGGAAACGTTTTCAAACTTTTGTTTTTTTGTTTTTTGTCTTTAGTTTTAACATTACTTACCATTAAAACAGTTGCTTTTCCGTTTGCCTATATAGTGGAGGGAATTATAGTAATAGCCACAATTTTATTTTTTTTGAAAGAGCTAAATTCAAGAATTAACATTAAGTCAGCTATTGGAAAAATTACTAACCGCGCTAAGAAATAAATTATTTATGTCAATTTTAGTTTCCGTTCCGGTTGTTACTTATAATGCTGCTGAATTTGTTGAAGAAACTTTAGAGAGTATTTTTAACCAAACGCATCAAAATATTCAATTGATTGTTTCCGATGATTGTTCTAAAGACGATACCGTTGCAGTAGTTGAAAAGTGGTGTAACCAGCAAAGAGTAAAAGACCGATTTGCGGATATTAAAATACTAACTGTTCCACAAAATACAGGAGTTTCGGCAAATGTTAACAGAGCTATAAAAGCCTGTCTTTCCAATTGGATAGGTATGGTTGCTGGAGATGATGTTTTTTTGCCTAATAAGGTAAAAGATAACATGGAATTTGTTAGAGATAATCCAGATGCTCAAATTATTTTTAGTCAGGTTAAAGTGTATCAAGATACTTTTGAAGAAAAGAATTATATAAAATCTGTTCCTAGTTCTTATCCAAATAATCTGATGGATCAATCTTTCGGAGCCGAAGATCAATACAAATTATTATTATTGTCAGATAGAATTCAGTACACACCATCTTATTTTTTTAATAAGCAAGCTTTAGAGAAAGTTGGCGGTTACGATGAATGCAATCGTTTAGTCGAAGATTATCCGATGTGGTTAAAACTTACCCATTCAGGTGAAAAATTATATTATTTTCATAAAGCAACTGTTGGCTACAGAATGCATTCCAATGCAACTAATAATAATGGGCAGGATGTTTTAATAAAGCCATCTGTGATCAATAGTTTCTTAGCACGGAAAAAATATGCGCACCCGCATTTGCCAAAACTACTAGTTTTAGAGGAAAACTGGACTTACAACATTGCCATTATCTTTAAAAAAATGGGAATTACAAAAAAAACAAAACTTAATGAAATACTTTATAAGTTTTCTACGGTTTATGCCAATCCGTTTTTTTATTGCAACAGTATTGTAAAAAAAATCAATTAAAATTTTAAATTAATTATATATCAATGATAAACGTCACTAAAACTTTTTTTCCACCAATTGAAGAATATGAAAAGCAATTGCGGAGAATATGGAAAAATCAATGGTTAACTAATCGAGGCGAACTGTTATTGGAACTTGAGGAAAAGGTAAAAAAATATCTTTCGGTTACTAATATTATTATAATGACCAACGGAACAATTCCGATTCAGATTGCACTAAAAATATTAGGTAAGGAAGGAGAAATTATTACGACGCCTTTCAGCTATGTTGCGACAACTTCTTCTATCATTTGGGAACAGTGTCATCCAGTTTTTGTTGACATTCATGCGGATTATCTAACAATTGATGAAACTAAAATAGAAGCCGCAATTACACCAAAAACTACAGCAATTTTAGCTACCCACGTTTTTGGAAATCCATGCCATGTGGTTGCGATTGAGGCTATTGCTAAAAAGCATAATTTAAAAGTAATCTATGATGCGGCACATTGTTTCGGAGTAACTTATAAAAATAAATCAATATTCGATTATGGCGATGTGAGCACCTGTAGTTTTCATGCAACCAAGTTGTTTCATACTGGAGAAGGCGGAGCGATTTTTTGTAACGATGCCGAATTAAATCATAAAATGTATTACAGTCATAATTTTGGACATAATGGGCCTTTAGATTTTCACTGTTTAGGAATAAATGGAAAAACCTCTGAACTGCAAGCTGCTATGGGATTGTCTGTTTTGCCCTATATGGACGAAATTATAAAAAGCAGGAAAGCAACGGTTGATTTTTATATAATAAACTTAAATTTTACGAAACTAAAAACTATAAAAATTAGACAAGATACTAATTGGAATTACAGTTATTATCCAATTATATTTGAATCTGAAGAAAAATTATTAAAGGTTCAAAAAGCTTTAAACGAAGTTGAAATTTATCCAAGACGTTATTTTTATCCTTCTTTGAATACGATTCATTATGTAAACGGACCCTCTATGCCAATATCTGAGGATATTGCTTCGAGAATACTATGTTTGCCGCTTTATGCTGGAATTGTAGAAGAAGAATTATATCAAATTACTTCAATAATAAATTATAACCTGTGACAATTGTTGGTGCAAAAGGCTTTGCTAAAGAAGTATTAGAGATTTTGCATCAAGCGGACCAACTTGAAAATGTTGTGTTTTACGACGATGTAAGCGATATTATTCCAAGGAAATTGTTTGAACAGTTTCCTGTTTTGAAATCATTTGAAGCAGCTATTGAGTATTTTAATACAATTGACAATAAGTTTACCATTGGAGTAGGAAATCCTATTATCAGAAGAAAATTATATGATAAATTCACATCTATTGGTGGAAGATGTACATCTGCAATTAGTAATTCGGCTGTTTTGGGTTCTTATGACGTCAACATTGGAGAAGGAACCAACATTTTGGCAGGTGCAATTTTATCCAATTCTACAACAGTCGGAAAGGCCTGCATAATCTATTATAATGTTGTTATTACGCATGATTGTATTATTGAAGATTTTGTTGAAATTTCACCAGCAGCTATTTTATTGGGTAGATGTAAAATTGGTTCCTATACACAGATAGGAGCAAATGCTACTATATTGCCAGATGTAACCATAGGTAAAAATGTAGTTGTTGGCGCTGGATCAGTTGTAACCAAAAATGTGCCTGATAACACTGTTGTAGTTGGAGTTCCTGCCAAAATAATTAAAGAATTACATCCTATTGAATTCTAAATGACAATAAAACTAAGTATTATAATTCCTGCCTATAAAGTTGACGGTTACATTGAAAAATGCATCCGCAGCTTACAAAATCAGGATATGCCTACAGAGGATTACGAAATCATAGTGACCAATGATGGTTCGCCAGACCGTTGTAAAGAAATTGTAGAATCTTTGCAAAACGAATTTTCAAATATTATACTCATTAATCAAGAAAATCAAGGAGTTTCAATGGCAAGAAACAATGCGATTGCTATTGCGAAAGGTGAATATATTTTGCCAATTGACCCCGATGATTACGTTGTTCCAAATGTTTTGCAGTCGGTGTACCAAAATGCAATTTCAAGAAATTTAGACGTTTTGTACTTGGCATTTGAAATTTTTGATAAAGAGGGTAAATCCATTTGGGAAACAGATTTTTCTTCAAATGATGAAACCGTATTTAATGGTGTCGAGGGCTATTTTGCGCCGAGAGGATTAACAGTTAGAGATCCGGATAGAAGCTGGGCAATGTTATACAGACGGAAAATGCTTAAGGAGAACGCAATTAATTATCCTAAAAATGTTCCTTATCTAGAAGATGGACTTTTTATAGGCAAAGTTTTTACTGTAGCTAACCGTGTCGGATTTTTATCCGCTAAGTTTTATCAAAGAACTACCAGAATCGGATCGGCAACCAATTCAAGATTATTCTTTACGGAGAATGCGATAAATGGTTTTGTTATTGCAATTAAGGATGTCAAGAGTTTTGCTAAGCAAAATAATTTGACTTCAGAGCAACAAAATTTGGTAAATCATCTAGTTGCTAAATTTATATTATTAGCTATTACACCAAGTATTTTAAAATTTAATTTCAAAGAATATTACATAGTATTAAAGGTTTTAAAGAAAGAAAATATCGACAAGGTAGAAGTCGAAGGGCTGCGTTTTTCATATAAAAAACACATGATTTTTTTTAATTCATCTAAGCTTTTATTTCCGTTTTATTTTAGATTAAAAAATAGTTAAATTAATGATTTTTAATAGGTTTAAGTTCAGAAATTGGAAAAAAAATGAGCCGTCAAATATTATCGAATATTTATTTTCACCTACAAGTATAAATATTAGATTGGTAAATTTCTTTTTTCAAAAGATTCTAAGAATAAATGCGGAAGTCCCATTTATGGTTCATTATACATCAACAGTTAGCAAAACAATTATTTTAGGAAAAGGAGTTGCACAATACTTTGCAAACTCTGGAGGCTGTTATGTGCAGGGTATAAATACTGTTTACATAGGCGATTACACAATTTTTGCACCGGGAGTGAAAATTATATCAGCCAATCATAATAAAAATGATTATTCGTCTCATAATAAATCAATTTCACCAGTTAAAATTGGAAAAAATTGTTGGATAGGTGCAAATGCGGTACTATTGCCAGGAGTTGTATTAGGTGATAATGTTATTGTAGGAGCAGGAGCAGTGGTAACTAAGTCCTTTCCGAAAAATACAATAATTGGGGGTGTTCCAGCTAAAATTATTGGTAAAAATGAATAAATTAATATCTGTTCAATTTAAATCATATCTATTTGCAACGTTAATTTTTTCCTCTTGGATATTTGTAGATTACTTATTTATTATAATTTTAGAATTTCTCGATTTTTAAGTTTAATTGGTGATAAATCATACTCCATTTATTTACTGTACATAGTTTCAATAGTATTTTTAATTGAACTATTTAAAATATAAAATCCATTATTAAAATTATCTAGTCCATTAGAAATTAAAATTATAGTCTCTTGTCTAACATATAATTTTATAGAAAAACCTTTAATAGGCGTAGCAAAAAGAATTACTACGAACAAAAATAATCGTAAAAATGTCAAAAAAAATACTAATTGTAACCAACGGATTTTACCCAGAGATATCACCTCGTTCCTTCAGAGCAACAGAGTTAGCTAAGGAATTGGCCCGCAAAGGTCATGCCGTAACTGTTTGTACACATTTTCGTGACGTATCTAAAGCCTTTGCTGTGCAACATAATTTTGAGGTTATTGATTTAGGCGATTTAACATGGCCACGGCCAGTTGTAAAAGGCAGTGGAGTCGGGCTTCTAATAAGAAGAGTTATTGCCCGTTTTTCGAGTTTACTACTTGAATATCCAGCTATCCAATTAATTCCACTAATCAAGAAAGCGCTTAAAAATGAAAAGGGTTATGATGCGCTTATATCAGTAGCAGTCCCTTATCCAATACACTGGGGCGTTGCTAGAATCTTGGACAAAAATAATCCGATTGCAAAAACTTGGATTGCCGATTGTGGAGATCCTTATATGGGGCAGGAAAATGATACTTTTAAACCTCCGTTTTACTTTGGATGGGTTGAAAAATGGTTTTGCCGAAAGGCTGATTTTATAACGGTGCCAACACAAAATTCTATTTCGGGTTATTATGCTGAATTTCATAAAAAGATTAAAGTTATTCCGCAAGGTTTTCGCTTCGAAGATGTAACTTTATATGACGGAGCGTTGGATCGGGAGAAAATCATTTTCGGCTACGCTGGAATGTTCATTCCGGGAAGACGGGATCCATCGGAGTTTTTGAATTACCTTAATAGTTTAGACGAAAGTTTTAAATTTGAGTTTCATATTTATACCACAACCCCACAATTTGTAGTTTCTTTCGTAGAAGCTAGCAAAGGTAGAATCGTTATAAAGGCTATTGTTCCGCGAGAAAAACTACTGTACGATTTATCAAAAATGCATTTTGTGGTTAACTTTGAAAATGTGGGACTCACCCAAACACCAAGTAAATTAATTGATTATTTAATTATCGACAAACCTGTATTGAGCATTAGCTATGGTAATTTGCAAGCCGATATTTTTCAAAATTTTTTAGAAGGAAATTATGAAGAAAAAATGGTGCTGCCGGCAAAAGATAAGTACCGAATTGAGAATGTAGCTGCAAAATTTATAGCTTTAGCATCCGAATGAAAAACACTTTTTTTTATTTTATCATTTTTCCATTTGTAGGTTTTATAAATGCTATCAGAAATTATAGAAGTGACTGGGCAAAGCCAACAATTATTGCATTTATAGCGTTTTTTGGATTAACGATGGTAAAAAGTGATGCCGCCGATAGTTCACGTTATATTACTAATTTAGAGTTTATGTATAATGGGAACAAGGATTTTGATACTATTCAAAATAGTTTCTACACTCAAGAAGGAGGGCAAGCCGATATATATGTTACTTTAGTTACTTTCTTTTTCTCATTATTTACCGATAACGGCAACCTGCTTTTTATGTTCTTTGGCTTGGTGTTTGGCTATTTTTATACCAATAATATTTGGTTGGTTTTAAAAGAATCAAGTGGAAAATTATCATGGGAAAAAGTTGTACTTATTTTTACGTTTAGCATGATCATTGGATTTTGGTCGGTAAATGGAGTCCGCATGTGGACTGCGGCTCACATCTTTTTTTATGGTGGGTTTATATATTTATTTCATAATAACAAAAAAGGACTTGTTATAGCCGCCGCTAGTATTTTAGTCCATTTTTCTTTTGTGCTGCCTGTAGCATTATTACTAGTGTATAGTGTAGTCCGCCTAAATTTCAGATTGCTTTATGTATTTTACATAGCAAGTTTTTTTATAGTAGAACTCAATGTAGGTTTTATTAAAAGCTTTTTAGAAAGCAACATGCCCGATTTTATCTTACCAAGGGTAAAAAGTTATCTTAGTGACGAGTACATTGAAGGATCAAATGACGCATTCCAGCAAGCTAATTGGTACATTATTTATTTTCAAAAAATGCTGTCCTATTTCAATTTAGTTTTTATTACCATACTGTTTTTCAGGCTCAAAAATGAGAGAGCTGTTGCTGTAAAAAGATTAATAGGTTTCGCACTACTTTTTTTAACTGTTGCGAATATCACAAGTTTATTACCTTCTGGCGGTAGATTTTTGAATGTAGCATTTCTTTTCTCGCTAGCCGCTATTTTTATTACAGTAGCCAATACCAAAGATGCCTTCATTCCTAAAAGCATTAAAATGCTTTCTCCTTTATTAATTGTGTTTTGTATTGTTTCTATACGAAGTTCGATGGATTTCATTAATATCATAACTTTGACAAATCCTATAGTTGCTATGTTTACGAATATTAATATACCACTAATTGATTTTATTAAGTAAACCAGCATCGAAAATTTTATGTCACTAACTGATAAAATGGCTTACTTAAAATCTTTTGCTGCTGCTGCAGACATCAACAAGAAGGGCAAAGCTATAAAAGAAAAACTTATTATTATTGAGTCTGACGATTGGGGTGCCATTCGAACACCTTCAAAGGAAGCGATATCTAATTTTGAAAGAAAAGGGTTTCAGATTGCAAACAGCATCTATAAAAATGATTCGTTGGCATCCCAAGACGATTTAGAAAAATTATTTGCTGTTCTGCATTCACATAAGGGTAGTGACGGGAAACCAGCAGTAATTACGGCTAACAGTATTATGGCTAATCCTGATTTTGAAAAGATTAAAGCGCATGATTTTAAAGACTATTTTTGGGAACCTTTTACCGAAACCTTAAAACGTTATCCAAAACATCAGAATAACTTTGAGCTTTGGAAAGCGGGAATGAACGATGGGATTTTTTATCCGCAATTTCATGGAAGAGAGCATTTGAATGTCAAGCGGTGGATGAAAGCACTGCAATCAAAAAATAAAGATATACGGGCTTCTTTTGAACAACAGACCACGTACTCCGGAAAAGAAGATTATAGTTTTATGGAAGCTTATGATTGGGATGCTCCAGAGGAAGTTGAGCAGCACAAAACAATCATCGCCGAGGGATTGCAGCTTTTTGAACAGCATTTCGGCTTTAAATCTAAGAGTTTTATTGCCCCTTGCTACAATTGGGATACAAAGTTAGAACCTTTTTTAGCCAGTCAAGGTATTGAATGGATGCAAGGTTTGCGCTCCCAACTACAGCCAACTGGAACGTTTAATGAATACCAAACCATAAGACACAGTTTTGGACAACAGCAAAATGGATTGCGTTTCAACACCAGAAATTGCTTTTTTGAACCTAGTATGTTGCCCCAAAAAGATTGGGTAAACAGCTGTCTGGCTCAAATACAAAATGCATTTTTGTTTTCAAAACCCGCTGTGATTTGCTCGCACCGTATTAATTTTGTTGGTTTTATAAATCCAAAAAATGGGGAACGCGGCTTAAAAGATTTAAATCAGTTATTAAAAGCCATCGTAAAAAAATGGCCAGAAGCAAAATTTAGTACAACAGATGAATTATCTAACTATATATGATTAAAATAGGTTTTACGGGCGATTTTTGCCCTTGGCTTCGCATTGAGAACGAGTTCAAAGCCAACAATTGGAAGCATTTGTTTGAAGATGTCAAACCATTTTTTGATGAGAATACTTTGAATGTCCTCGATTTGGAATGTCCGTTGACAACTTCTAAATCGGGTATCAGCAAAACCGGACCTCATATTAAAGCGCATCCCGAAACAGCTGCAATTTTAAATCACCTGAATTGTGAATTAGTCGCAACCGCCAACAATCACTTTAAAGATTATGGCTGGAAAGGAATGCAGGAAACCTATGAAACGCTAAATAAACACAACATTTCTTGGTTAGGAAGCGGAGCCAATTTTGATGAAGCGTCAAAAACTTTTTATTGGAAAAACGAGACTACTACTATTGCATTTATAAACGTAACCGAGAATGAATGGACCACGACGCACGATATAAATCCAGGTTGCCATCCGGAAGATTTAGCAGCCAATTTCTATAAAATTCAGGAAGCCAAAGAGAATGCGGATTTTGTTGTTGTCATAGCGCATGGCGGACACGAACATTACGAATTGCCAAGTCCAAGAATTAAAAAATGGTATCGTTTTTTTGTAGATGCGGGTGCCCATGCTGTCGTAGCGCATCATACTCATATTATTTCGGGTTACGAAGTGTATAAAGAAGCACCAATTTTTTATAGCTTAGGAAATTTTTGCTTCGACTGGCAAGGATTACGAAATAAACCGTGGAACAAAGGAATGATGGTTCGTTTAGGATTTGAAAAAGGTAAAAAGATAAGCTTTGAAATGGAATTCATTTCCCAAAATAATGATACGGTTGGTCTTTCTCTCTTGAACGAAATTGATAAAAAAATAATGGTTGAACACTTAGAAAAACTAAATTCTATAATCGTGGATGATGCACTTTTAGAAGCCGAATTTAATAAGTATGCTGAAACATGGAAAGCAGTTATGAATACATGGATTCAGCCGTACAAAGGAAAAATTATGGCAGGATTGTATAAAAGAGGACTATTACCCTCTATTATTACCAAAAGAAAAAAGTTGCTTTACACCAATTTAATCCGTTGCGAAGCACACCGAGATATATTACTACAATCTATAAATCCAACTAAATAACATGTGCGGATTTACAGGGTATTATTATTTTAATGACATAAAAGAGACGAATAATACTGTTATTCGTCAAATGCTCGCTATTCAAAAACATCGTGGACCCGATGATTCAGGTATTATCGGAATTAATACCAATGATAGCACTTTTGAAGCAAGTTCAATTTCAGGAGAACAATCATTTAAATATGAAAACAATCTGATTTTTGGTTTCAACCGATTAAGTATTCTCGATTTATCGCCAATGGGACACCAGCCTATGGTTAGTCCAAATGAGAAAGTGATTTTGATGATGAACGGCGAAATTTACAATGCTTTCGATTTTAAACCAGAATTAGAGCAGAAGGGATATACGTTCAAAAGTACTTCAGACACAGAAATTGTGCTCCATTTGTATTCAGAATATGGAATGGAGAAAATGATTTCAATGCTTAACGGAATGTTTGCTTTAGCCATTTATGATTTAGAATTAGAAACGTTATTTCTTGCCAGAGATCGTTTCGGAATAAAGCCGCTCTACATTTTACAAGAAGAAGGCAGGCTTGCTTTTGGCTCCGAATTGAAAAGTTTCAAACCCTTACCGGGTTTTAAATTTGAGGCCGATTACACAAAATTGGATGAGTTTCTCTTATTCCGAAATGTAATAAATGATACGCTTTTCAAGAATATTACCAATTGCATACCAGGAACTTATCTGAGCATTAAAAAAGATAAAATTCAATCACATGTTTATTACGAATTAGATAGTGAAGGAACGCAACCCTATAAACACAAAGATGCGGGTGTTGCTTTAGAAAATGCATTACGGCAAAGTGTCGATTCCCAAATGATGAGCGATGTGAAATTGGGCTGCCAGCTTTCTGGAGGTGTTGATTCTTCATTGGTAAGTTACTATGCTTCGAAATCATTGAACGACGGGAATTTGGAAACTATTTCCATTATTTTTAAAGACCCTCGTTTTTCAGAAGAAAAATATATTGATGAGGTTGCTGAGCAGTTAAATCTCAAAGCCCACAAATATGAAATGAATGCCAATTATTATTTCGAAGTTTTGGAAAAAGCGATTTGGCATTTTGAACACCCTTTAAATCATCCAAATACGATTGGAATTTATTTGCTTAGCCAAGAAGCCAAAAAACACGTTACCGTTTTATTAAGTGGAGAAGGCGCAGACGAATGTCTTGCGGGTTACGGCCGCTTTGTCAAAGCACTTCAGTTTCCTTATTTCAAAAGAGAATTTTTTGGTGGACTGAAAAGAAATATGAATTTTGCTTTCGAATATTTATCCTATTTTTTTAATCCAAATAAGAGAATGGTAATGGAAACAGCATTTGGAAGTCTGGCAACCGCTCATTCATTGAAATCCGATTTCAAATTAGAAACCGCTATTAAAGAAAGGGTTAGTCTTTTGCAAAAACTCAAAGGAAATACAAACCTTAGACAAAGAAAATACGAATTGCTTACCTATTTGCCCGATTTATTGATGCGTCAGGACAAAATGTCCATGGCGCATTGCATCGAAAACCGCGTACCATTTTTGGATAACCATATGGTAACAACTTCATTAAATATTCCAGGTGAGTTGTTAATTGGGAAACGCAATGGAAAAGATGAAAACAAAATCCTGCTAAAAGATATTTGTGCATCTAAATTTGGAGAATCATTTGCTTACAGAGATAAAATGGGATTCGGGATTCCGTTAAGGGAATTCTTTTCCTCGAAAGCATTTCAGGAAAAATGGAATAAGCAAGTAGCTCCCGGAATTCAGAAAAGAGGGCTTTTTGACCTAAAAGAATTAAATTCATGGATAAGCAATATTTCAATTGCATCACCAGATCAAATGGATGCCATTTGGTTAATGCTCGGTTTTGAATTGTGGGCACAACACTATTTAGATTAAAATGATAGCCATTCACAAAAATAAAAGTACTGATTTATTCCATTACCGATGGATTGAGTATTGCGACAAGAATAACATCCCCTACAAACTGGTCAATTGCTATGATAACGATATCATTCAGCAATTAAAAGGATGCTCGGTATTAATGTGGCATTATCATCAGGCAAGTCCAACAGATATTGTAATGGCAAAATCATTGCTTTTTTCGTTGGAACAAAGCGGTATGAAAGTCTTCCCCGATTTTAATACAGCTTGGCATTTTGATGATAAAGTAGCCCAGAAATATTTATTAGAGGCCTTGGAAATCGATTTGGTTCCGACTTGGGTTTTCTACGATAAAAAAACAGCCTATGAGTGGATTGAAAGCACTTCTTTTCCAAAAGTGTTTAAATTAAAAGGCGGTGCGGGTTCGCAAAACGTGCAATTAGCTAAAACTAAACAAGAAGCGAAATCCCTAGCAAACAAAGCCTTCGGAAAAGGATTTCCGGCATACGACGGCTGGGGAAGCGTTAAAGAAAGATTTCGAAAATGGCGCTTAGGAAAAACGGATTTATTTGATGTTGCAAAAGGTTTTATACGATTAGCAAATCCGCCAAGATATGCCAAAGTAATGGGTAACGAAATGAACTATCTTTATTTTCAGGAGTTTATTGCCAATAATGATTCGGATATTAGAATTGTAGTTGTTAAAGACAAAGCATTTGGAATTAAAAGAATGAATCGCGAAGATGATTTCAGAGCATCTGGAAGTGGATTTATTTTATATGATAAAGAAGCTATAGATGAGCGTTTTGTAAAAGCTGCTTTTGAAATCAACAAAAAACTAAAAGCCCAATGCATTGCTTATGATTTTGTAATGAATGAAAATAAAAAACCTTTACTGATTGAAATAAGTTTTGGGTTTGCCAATGGAGGTTACGATGCCTGCGTTGGTTATTGGGATGAACAAATGAATTGGTATGAAGGAACATTCAATCCGTATGAATGGATGGTAGATTTGATGCGCAGGTAATGAAGAAGTACGCGCCAATTTTAGTGATGGTTTACGATCGATTAGACAGCCTGAAAAAATGCATCGAATCCTTAAAAAACTGTACAGAGTCAAAGCAATCCGTACTTTACATATCTTCTGATGCAGCTTATAAAAGTGAAGATAATGACAAAATCCAGGCGGTTAGAGCGTATATTCAAACCATCAGCGGATTTAGCAACGTTTTGGTAGTTGCGCCAAAAGTGAATAAAGGCTTAAACAAAGCGTATACCGATGCTTTTGATTTGATCTTTAAAGAAAATGAAACTGTTATCTTTTTAGAAGACGATATCGTTGTGGCTCCCGATTTTTTAAAATTTATGAATGAAGGATTGGATTTCTATAAAAACGAGGAAAAAATCATCTCCATTTCGGGCTTTTCACATTCGGTTTTTTATGATTGGGATGCTGATTTAAAATCTGAAATATATTTCACGAACCGCTGGTGTCCTTGGGGATTTGCGACGTGGAAAGATAAAATACAAAAGACCTCCGATTTGTCAATAGCGACAGTAAAAGAAGATTTAAACAACAGCAATTTTGTAAAGAAGTTAGATCAAATCGGAATTGATTTATTCACCGCTTTTCAGAGAAGTGTATATAAAAATCAACCTTTGGTTTTAGACTATCGGTATGTATATCATATGGTTAAAAATGATTTATATACGGTAACGCCTTACAGTACCAAAACGTTCAATATTGGTAACGACGGACAAGGAACCCGAACTCGAGAGCATGATAAATTCACCCGATTCGATACCACAACATTAAAAACTAGTGTTCCTTTTCAATTTTCAGAATTTGAAGCCAATAAGATAAATAATTTGTTCAATTTTTTAATCAACACTACCCAAACCAGTAAATTCAAGCGAATTTTAAGTACACTCGGTATGTTGCAATTTGGTTATTATTTGCACGAGCGCAGAAAAAAATGGAGAAAAAGAAAATAGTAATAGTATTGCCCAAGCTAACTCCGGGTGGAACCGAAAGAACCGCCGTGGTTTTAGCAAATTATATGGTTGAGAACGGTAGTGATGTTACCGTCTTGGTAATGTTTAAAAGAGTTAATTTTTACGAATTACATCCCAAAGTAAAACTCATTGAACCTACTAATTTCCGTGATAAATACGGCAAAATTTTATCATTTCCAGCCTTGCTGTGGTATTTGAGAAAAAACATTAAAGCTGAAGAACCAGATGCTGTTTTCTGTTTGGGTTATATGCTTTTGGGAATCTTAACGTCAGTCGGATTAAAAACAAGAGTAATTATTTCAGGACGAAGTAGCCCAGACCGAGTACGGTTTCCAGGAAATGCCTTGTTCAATGGATTTTATAATTTTTGCTATTCGATTTTTAAATTTAGAATTGACGGCATCATTGCTCAGACGAACTATGCCAAAGAAGTCTATCAAAAAAAATACAGTTGTCCTATCGTAGTCATTCCAAATTTTCTTAGAGAAATCAAAGATTATCAGCACGATAGAAGGAATCTAATCGTAACGCTTGGGCGTTGTTCGTATGAAAAAGCACAACATTTTTTACTTGAAGCTTTCTCGAAAATTCATGCGCCAGACTGGAAATTAGCCATAATTGGAGATGGACCATTGATAGAGGATCTAAAAAATCAAGCAAAACAACTGAATATCGCAGAAAAAGTCGAATTTTGCGGATTCCAAAAAGAAGTCGATTTTTATCTGTCGCAAGCCAAAATATTTGGATTTACGTCTATAATAGAGGGCTATCCTAATGCTTTGATTGAAGGAATGGCCAACGGATTAGCTCCAGTGAGTTTCAACTGCGTTGCCGGACCTTCAGACATTATAAATCAAGGCGAAAATGGATTTTTGATTCCAGTAGGTGATGTAACCCTTTTTGCAGAAAAATTACAACTATTGATTGATAATGAATTGGTATTGCAAGAAATGGGAAGTAAAGCTTCAAGAATTAGACAAACAAACGATTTAAAAATTATTGCCGAACAGTACAAGGAGTTTTTACTTCCATCAGCATAATAAAAATAATAGATTATGAAAATTTTAGTAATAGGCTCGAAAGGATTTATTGGATTTAGCGTATATAATTTTTTTACACAAAATAATCATGAAGTTTTTGGGTGCGATGTTGTAACGGATTATGTAGACAAAAATTACTTTCAAATTGATGCGACAAATTCGGATTACCATCAAATCTTTGAGAAAAATGAGTTTGATGTCTGTATCAATTGTTCAGGTGCGGCAAGTGTCCCACTTTCATTAGAATTTCCGTTGAAGGATTTTAGTTTAAATACTTTAAATGTTTTTAAAATACTGGATGCTATCAGAACCTATCAGCCAAAATGCAGGTTTATTAATCTTTCAAGTGCTGCGGTATATGGCAATCCGGAAAGTCTGCCTATAAAAGAAGACGCTGTTCTGAAACCTTTGTCACCATACGGAATTCATAAACGTCAAGCGGAGCAAATATGTAAAGAATTTTATGACTATTATCAAATTCCAACTTGTTCTGCCAGAATTTTTTCAGCTTATGGCAACGGATTAAAAAAACAGCTTTTGTGGGATTTATTTAATAAGTTCAACTCGCAGCAAACCGTAGAATTATTTGGAACTGGTGATGAAACAAGAGATTTTATCCATGTAGATGACATTGTACAAGCCATAAATTTAATTATACACAATGCTGATTTTGTTGGCGAATCAATCAACCTTGCCAATGGAGAAGAATATTCAATTAAGTTCATCGCTGAATTGTATAAAACAAACTTAAAGTCTGATCAATTGATTAAATTTAATAAAGTTGTTAAAGCAGGTGATCCATTGAACTGGAAAGCAGATATTTCAATATTAAAATCAATGGGTTACCATCCAACTATTTCTATTGAAAAGGGAATTAATGATTATATTGTTTGGGTTAAAGGAGTAAATTAATTTCAGAAATCTGTGTACTATTTTATGGAAGAACAAAAGTTTAGGTTAGGTATTATGTTTAATTTCAATCCAAAATGGACTGGAGGGATGATTTATATTTTGAATATAATCAAAACCTTGAATTTTTTGGATGAAAAAGACAAACCTGTCATTGTTATCATCTATAATCCAAACCTACAAAAATATGTGGCAGAAATTGACTATCCTTATCTTGAATTAGTGGAGCATAGTTTTTCATCAATTTATAAAGGATATATTGACTCAATCTTAAAAAACAAAAACATTTTTGTACACGATTTGGTTATAAATCACAAACTAGATGCGATTTTTCCAATGCACGATTATCCAGTTAAAAGTAAGTTAGATGCGAAATTAGTTTCATGGTACGCCGATTTGCAGCATATGCATTATCCACAGTTTTTTACCAAAAGAAAAATCGTAGAAAGAAATGCCCGAATCAAACTGATTCTGAAAAATTCTAAAGATTTGGTCGTTTCAAGTCAGGCTGTGAAAGATGATTTTATTAAATTTTTTAAGATTCCGAAAGGATTAAACATTCATATTTATCATTTTGTTTCCATCATTGAAGGCATAACCGATATGACTTTTGACGAAATCAGAGCGAAATATGAGTTGCCCGAACATTACTATATGATTAGCAATCAGTTTCACAAACACAAGAATCACAAAGTTGTTTTTGAAGCTGTAGCCGAATTGAAGAAAAAGGGTATCGAAGTCAGTATCGGTATCACAGGTCGATTTCCCGATGAACCGGATTCGCCATACATGCAGGAATTGCATGATATTATTAATGAAAATGATTTGAAAAAGTCCATTAAATTTTTGGGATTGATTCCAAGAGGCGACCAATTTTTATTGATGAAATATTCGAAAGCGATTCTGCAACCTAGTTTGTTTGAAGGCTGGAGCACTGTTATAGAAGACGCAAGATCGCTTCAGGTTCCCGTAATTGCGGCCAATCTGAATGTGAATATCGAGCAGTTAGAAGAAAAAGGAACGTATTTCGAACCTCATAATGTAGCACAATTGGTTTCGATTCTGGAAAATTATCCAAATAGAGATTACACAAAACAACTATACGATTCTTATGAAAACCGAATGAAAGCGGCAGCATACGAATTACTAACTGTTTTTAAATAAAAGACAATGAACAAATCTTCAAAAATATACATCGCAGGACACAAGGGAATGGTCGGAAGTGCCATTTGGAATGCGCTGCAAAGTAAAGGCTACGAAAACCTTGTG
Organism: Flavobacterium sp.; assembly: GCF_029945805.1. Lineage (GTDB taxonomy): Bacteria > Bacteroidota > Bacteroidia > Flavobacteriales > Flavobacteriaceae > Flavobacterium. The sequence goes on along the minus strand of NZ_JAQSDH010000052.1, from coordinate 85,193 downwards.
GGTAAAACCAGCAAAGAACTCGACCTGAGAAATCAAGCAGCGGTTCAAGAATTTTTCACGATAGCAAAACCAGATGTTGTAATTGATGCAGCAGCCAGAGTGGGAGGAATATTGGCCAACAATAATTATCCGTTTACTTTTTTGATGGAGAACATGCAAATTCAAAATAACCTTATCGATGCTTCGTTAAATCAGGATGTAGACAAGTTTATTTTCCTGGGAAGCTCTTGTATTTATCCAAAATTAGCGCCGCAACCGCTGCAGGAAGATTGCCTATTGACTGCTGCTTTGGAACCCACAAACGAGTGGTATGCGATTGCAAAAATTTCGGGAGTGAAAGCTTGCGAAGCAATCCGAAAGCAATTTGGAAAAGATTTTGTGAGTTTAATGCCAACGAACTTATACGGTCCGAATGACAATTTCGATTTGCAGACTTCACATGTTTTACCTGCAATGCTTCGTAAATTTCATGAAGCAAAAATAAATAATTCTGAATCGGTAACCCTTTGGGGTTCGGGCACACCAATGCGCGAGTTTCTTCATGTTCACGATTTAGCTGATGCGGTTGTTTTTGCTTTGGAACATCCGTTTGAAGAAAACTTATACAATATCGGAACTGGAGTTGACTTGACAATAAAAGCTTTGGCTGAACTGATTCAGAAAACAGTCGGACATACCGGAGCAATAATCTGGGACAGCACAAAACCAGACGGAACGCCAAGAAAATTATTGGATGTTTCTAAAATGGCAAAGCAAGGTTGGAAAGCCAAAATCTCTTTAGAAGACGGAATAAAAACAACATACGATTGGTTTCTTAAACATGAACATTCGTTCAAAGAAGTCAAAATGTAATTATTATATATATTAAAAATCAAAATAATGAAAGTCGCATTAATAACAGGAATTACAGGACAAGACGGAGCTTATTTAGCCGAATTGCTTCTTGAAAAAGGCTATATGGTTCATGGAATCAAAAGACGCTCGTCGCTTTTCAATACAGACAGAATTGATCATTTGTATCAGGATCCGCACGCAAAAGGAATTCGGTTGAAATTGCATTATGGCGACATGACGGATTCGATGAACATTACCCGAATCATTCAAGAAGTGCAACCAGATGAAATTTACAATTTGGCAGCAATGTCTCACGTAAAAGTAAGCTTTGACACTCCAGAATATACGGCAAATGCAGACGGAATTGGAACACTCCGACTTTTAGAAGCGGTTCGTTTACTAGGTTTGCAAAAGAAAACAAAGATTTATCAAGCTTCAACATCGGAGTTATACGGATTGGTGCAAGCCGTTCCGCAATCGGAAACGACTCCTTTTTATCCGCGTTCTCCTTATGCTGTGGCCAAAATTTATGCTTATTGGATAACGGTTAATTACAGAGAAGCCTACAATATGTTTGCCTGCAACGGAATTCTGTTCAACCACGAATCGCCTTTGCGCGGAGAAACATTCGTAACCCGAAAAATTACCCGAGCGGTTGCTAAAATCGCTTTAGGTTTGCAAACTGATTTATTCATGGGTAATCTTGATGCACAAAGAGATTGGGGTCACGCCAAAGATTATGTAGAAGCCATGTGGCGAATTCTGCAACAGGATACTGCGGAGGATTATGTGATTGCAACCGGAGTTACAACTCGAGTGCGCGATTTTATAAAAATGGCTTTTCAGGAAGTTGGATTAACCTTAAAATTTCAGGGAGACGGTGTTGAAGAAGTTGGCGTTTTGGAATCAATCGATACTGAAAAATACCAGACTGCTTTAGGGAAAGATTTTGCCACAAAAGACATCAAACTTCCAGCAATAGGAAGTGTAATTGTTAGAGTTGATCCAGCATATTTCCGTCCAACAGAAGTCGATTTATTGATTGGTGATCCAACAAAATCGAAAACCAAATTAGGATGGACGCCAAAGTATGACTTAAAAATGCTGGTTGAAGAAATGGTTTCTTCGGATGTAAAATTATTCCAAAGAGACATTCATTTGGCCGAAGGCGGACACAAAATATTACGTCAGGCCGAATAAATTAGTGACTATTTAATGGATAAAATTAAAGATAGAAAGATTGTTGTAGTCAATCAGGCGTCCAATTATCTAACTGTTGGTTTTTGCAATGCTTTTGCTGAAAAGTTTGAAAATGTAGCTTTAGTTACAGGTAGCATTCACATTCAGGGCGAAGAACTCAATTCAAATGTTGAAGTTAGGTACATCAACAAATGGGTGGAACGTCCGGCAAGCAAAAAGTTCATCTCTTATATTATTGCCTGTCTTAAAATCTATTGGCTTTTGCTTACCAAATACCGGAAACACGAAGTGTTTTTTGTTTCGATTCCGCCAATGGGGTATTTACTGAATCTGATTGTTGGAAACCGTTTCAGCATGGTGGTTTGGGATGTTTATCCCGATGTTTTCAAGATTACCGGAATGAAAGAAACACATATTGTTTACCGAATTTGGGCAAATCTGAATCGAAAATCTTTCAAAAAAGCATTCCGACTTTTCACTATTGGCGATAAAATAGCGGAACTTTTAGAGGTGTATGTTTCAAAATCTAAAATCATTATTCAACCGATTTGGTCTATTTTTCAGGCGAACGAGCGAGTTTCAAAAGAGAAAAACCCTTTTGTTACCGAACATAATTTACAAGATAAATTCATAATTCAATATTCGGGAAACATTGGCCTGACCCACAAAGTTGAGGTTGTTATTGAACTTGCCGAACTTTTAAAAGACAATACCGATATCATTTTCCAAATTATCGGTCGCGGACCAAGAGTTCCGGCTTTACAGAAAATGGTTGAAGAAAAGAATTTACCGAATTGTACGTTTTTGCCGTTTCAGTCAGATGAAATGTTTCCGTTTTCGTTATCGGCAGCCGATTTAGGAATTGTGATTTTGGACGAATTAACATCCAAAGGAAGTGTTCCCAGTAAATCGTATAATTTGATGAGTTACGGAATTCCATCCGTTTATATCGCCGGAGAAGATTCGGAACTGAACACTTACGCGCATAAATACAAAGCCGCAGCATGTTTTGTTGAAAAGGATTTACATCTTGCCAAAGATTTTATTCTCGACTTAAGTTTCAACAAACAAAAATGGTCTGAAATGTCTGCTAATGCCATTGCGACAGCGAAACTTTTCAGACGAGACAACGCCGACAAATTTGTCGACTATTATTTGAACCCACTACATGATTAAACCAATAGTATCAAGTATTATTTCGAATTTAAAGAATAGCATTGGTTGGAAAACCAAACGTAAAATTGTTGTTTTTTCCGTTGATGATTATGGCAATGTGCGATTGAATTCGGCAGAAGCAAGAGCTAATTTGGACGCTGCCGGAATGAAAATCTATTCCCGTTTCGACGCGTTAGATACATTAGAAACGACTCAGGATTTGGAACAACTATTTGCAGTTCTTTCATCAGTAAAAGATAAAAACGGACGACACGCTGTTTTCACGCCATTCGCTTTACCTTGTAATATTGATTTCGAGAAAATGGAAAGTGAGCATTATGAAAAATTCCATTTTGAAACCGTACCAAATACGTATAAAAAATTAGCTGTTCAACAACCTATAGCCTATACTGGAACCTGGGATTTGTGGAAAGAAGGAATCGCTAAAGGATTTTTAAAACCACAATTTCACGGAAGAGAACATTTAAATCTGACTATTTTCAATGACAAATTGAAGAAGAAAGACGCACAATTGCTGACCGCTCTGAAGAATAAATCATACACGAGTATTTCAGATGATGATTATCCATCAATGTCGGCAATGGCAGAATTAGATTTTCGGGATGTTAAAGAAAATGAAGCGTTGAAACCAATTCTGATTGAAGGATTACAGCTTTTTGAAGAAGTTTACGGGTATCCGAGTACTTACTTTACGCCGCCAGTTTTCAATATTCACCATTCGTTGTTTCAAACGTTAAAAGAGAACGGAATCCAATTTTTAGATTTAGCTTTGCTGCGCAACGAGCATCAAGGGTTGAATGTTTTTAAAAAATCGTTCAATTATAGTGGCAAAAAGACCAAAGAAGGTTTGACAATTATGGTTAGAAATGTAGTTTTTGAACCAACCGAAGATCGAGGTGTTGACTGGGTTTTGTTTGCCATGAAACAAATTGAAACCGCTTTTCGTTGGAACAAACCTGCAATAATCAGCTCACATCGCGTAAATTTTTGTGGACATATTGAGGAACAAAACCGTGAAAAAGGACTTGATGCTCTAAAAAGTTTATTGCACCAAATTGTAAAAAAGTGGCCGGATGTTGAATTTATGTCAGCCGACGAATTAGCAACCTATCTTAAAAATAAATAGATGTTTAAAAGGATACTTTATTTAGGATACTATCTCAAAAATATGGATTGGAAGAAATTTAGTCTTTTTCTGAACCACACTTCTAAATTAACCAGTAGAAGTAAGTTTAGTCTTTTGACTGATGCAATTGCTTCTGTTTTTAATTACAACATTTCCCTTTTAGAATATTTTCAATTCCGATTTTTTGAACTTACCAAAGAACATCGTAAAACTTGGGCTGGAACGGGATATATGTTTGAATACCAATTGAAAATGAATCCGAAAAGTTCACGCGATATTTTGGATGATAAGACCAAATTTTATCGATTATATAAAGAATATTTTGTGCATAATGTTGCAGATTTAGTCGATTTGAAATCGAAACCCGAATTGGTGCAAAAAATTTTGGACACTCCTTCAGGTAAATTGGTTTTTAAAGTTGCCGATGGGAATTGCGGAATTGATGTCCAAATTGAAGATGCTAAAAAATTCGATGCCAAAAGCATAATTACTTTTATGGAAAACAGCCAGTTTGATTTGGTGGAAGAATTTATACAACAGCATTCGGTTTTAAATGCGTTATCGCCTTCAGGAGTGAATACGGTGCGGATTTTTACACAATTGGACGACAATAATGAGGTTGTTTTATTGGGTTGTCGACAACGGATTTCAGTCAATTCGGATGTAGATAATATGGCTGCAGGAAATATGGCTGCAACAATTGATGAAATAACCGGAATCATTTCAGGAACCGGAGTTTACAGCGATATCACCAAACCAGACGAGAAAACGCATCCCATAACTGGCGTTGAAATTGTAGGTTTGCAGATTCCGTTTTGGAACGAAACAGTGGCTATGGTTAAAAAAGCTGCGAAAGCACATCCTGAAAACCGTTCTATTGGCTGGGATATTGTCATTACCGAAAAGGGTCCAGGATTTATTGAAGGCAACCACGACTGGTGTAAATTATTATGGCAATTGCCGACAAAACAAGGATTAAAATCCAAATTAGAACCTTATTTACATTAAGATGTACCGACTGTTTTTTAAAAGATTTTTGGATATTTTAATTTCGATAATTGGATTGTTGCTTACTGCTCCAATTATTATTGGTACTTATTTTATCCTTGCCTTTCAGAATAACTGGAGTGTTTTTTTCTTTCAGGAACGACCTGGTTTTAAGCAAAAAGCATTTAGGATTATCAAATTTAAAACGATGACCGATGCCAAAGATTCAGAAGGAAAACTGTTGCCGGATAATCAAAGAATCACCAGAGCCGGAAAAATTATAAGACGGTTATCCATAGACGAGTTGCCACAGTTACTGAACGTTCTCAAAGGCGACATGAGTTTGATAGGGCCAAGACCTTTGTTATATAAATACATTCCGCTCTATTCTGAAGTGCAATTGGGTAGACATGATGTTCGCCCTGGAATTACTGGTTGGGCTCAGGTTAACGGACGAAATTCAATAAGTTGGAAACAAAAGTTTGATTTTGATATTTATTACGTAGATCATCTTTCCTTTTTGTTAGATAGTAAAATTTTATGGTTGACTTTTGTTAAAGTAATTCGAGCCGAAGGCGTAAACCAAAGTGATGATCGACCGATGCAACCCTTTAACGGAAATAATTAAAAAATGAATCAAAAACTACTTATAATCGGTGCTGGAAGTGTTGGTAAATTTATTGCTTATAATATCAATCAGTTTACCCAATGCTATGAAATTATTGGTTTTTTGGATGATGATATTTCCAAACATAACAGGATTATTGCTGGTTTTCCCGTATTAGGTTCTGTGGATAAACTGCCAGAGTATTCGGGTAACAATATAGCTATTGTTTGGGGAATTGCTTTCCCGGCAATTAAGAAAAGATTGTTTGAGCACTATCAAAATTTGTCTTTTGAATTTCCTAATTTTATAGCAAAAGATGCATGGGTTTCAGAAGCGGTTGCATTTGGAAAAGGCTGTATCATTTATCCGGGAACAACAATCAATTATGAGACTGAGATCAATGATTTTGTTGTAATCAACATGAATTGCAGTATCGGTCACAACTGTGGTATAAAATCTTTTTCATCGTTGGCACCAGGTGTAAATCTGGGTGGAAATACGTCTATTGGAAGTTGTGTAGAATTGGGTATTGGAGCTTCGACTGTTCAGAGCGTTCAAATTGGCGATCATGTTACTGTTGGCGGCCAGGCAATGGTAGTTTCAGATGTTTCCGAATCGGATGTTGTAGTGGGAATTCCGGCTAGAAGTATCAAATGAAAGCCATTATAAAAAGATGTTTTGATTTTGTTTTTTCGATAGTAGCCTTGGTTCTATTTTTACCTTTTATACTAATTTCGTGGTTGATTTTGATGTTTGATACTAAATCTAACGGACTCTTTTTTCAACAACGCGTTGGTCAATTTGGAAAGCTTTTTACGATTTATAAGCTAAAAACAATGCATCCAAAAACGGATAATGTTTCTAAAACTGGATTCTTTTTCAGGAAATATAAACTTGATGAACTGCCTCAGTTTTTGAATGTGTTGAAAGGAGAAATGAGCATTGTTGGGCCACGACCCGATATCGAAGGGTATTATGATAAATTGGAAGGCAATGAGCGAAAAGTACTGGAATTAAAGCCAGGAATAACAAGTGAAGCATCCCTAAAATATTACAACGAAGAAGCCATTTTAGAACAGCAGGAAAATCCTTTAGACTATAATGACCATGTTATTTTTCCTGATAAAGTAAAGATGAATCTAGACTATTATTACAATCAGAATCTCTTATTAGACATCAAAATTATAATTAAAACCATTTTTTAAGAAAATGAATAATTCAAAAATTTGGCTTTCGTCACCGCATATGGGAGGCACTGAGCAAGGGTACATAAAAGAAGCTTTTGATACCAATTGGGTTGCACCTTTAGGACCAAATGTTACCGGATTTGAGCAGGATTTAGAACAATTTTTAAATGATGATGTGCATATTGCTGCCTTAAGTTCAGGCACAGCCGCCCTTCATCTAGGATTAGTTTTATTGGGCGTTCAGGCCGGCGATGAGGTAATTTGTCAAAGTTTTACCTTTTCGGCTTCAGCTAATCCGATACTTTATCTTGGAGCGATTCCAGTATTTATTGATAGTGAAACGGAAACTTGGAACATGTGCCCAGTTGCATTAGAAAAAGCTATTGTTGATCGAATTTCAAAAGGGAAAAAACCAAAAGCAATTGTTCCAGTTCATTTGTATGGAATGCCATATAAAGCGGACGAAATTAGAGCTATAGCAGATAAATACGGAATTCCGATTTTGGAAGACAGCGCTGAAGCATTGGGAAGTACTTATAAAGGAAGCAATTGTGGTACTTTCGGTGACATTGCAGCTTTATCATTTAACGGAAATAAAATAATCACAACTTCGGGCGGAGGCGCTTTAGTGTCGCATTCCAAAGAAGTACAAGAGAAAGCTATTTTTTTAGCCACACAGGCTCGAGATGCAGCACCACATTACCAACATTCAGAAATTGGCTATAACTATAGATTGAGTAACATTTGTGCCGGAATAGGAAGAGGACAGATGGAAATTTTGAAACAACACATCAATTTGAGGCGACAGATGCACGATTTTTATGTTGATTTTTTCAAAGACATAAAAGAGGTTTCGGTATTCACTGAACCCAATTCTGACTATTTTTCAAACCATTGGCTAAGTTGTATTGTTATTGATCCTGAGGCTTTAGGAAAGTCCAGTACGGATTTAAGAATAGCGTTAGAGAAAGAAAATATAGAGTGTAGGCCTTTGTGGAAGCCCATGCATTTGCAACCTATATTTAAGCAATATCCTTATTACGGCGGTACAGTTTCGGAACAACTTTTTGAAAATGGACTTTGCTTACCATCAGGTTCTAACCTATCAGAGCAAGATAAAAAAAGAATTTCTAATGCACTTACCACTTTTTTTAACCTATTTTAACATAAATTTGTAGAAACTGGTCTTTTAATATGCGTGAATTTATCATTAAATTTTTAGGAAAGATTGTATCTACGAAGCGATTTCAAAACATCGGCTACCTGCCAAGGTGGATCATATTTGCCATTGATGTTTTTATTGTTTTAATGGCATGTGCTATTACTCAAGTGATAGTTTTAAGTTTGAACGTAAAACTATATTTGACTATAAATCCTTATTTGCAATATGGGTTTGTCGTATTCGTAAATGCCATTTCTTTTATATTTTTCAGTACCTACAGCGGTATCATACGACACTCAACTTTTATTGATGGAGTGAAGCTTTTAGTCGCCACAACGGCTTCTTATTTGGGGTTGATGGTTTTCAATTATTCATATCAATTTTTTTTAAATGATAGATTATTCCTGTCAACAGGTTTATTTATCACTTATTTGATTTCCTTTTTATTATTGTTTCTTTTCAGAATTTTGGTAAAGAATGTTTTTGAAACATACTTGCATGTTGCAGATACAAATCAGCTAACAAGAGTGGTTATTTATGGTGCAGATGCCAATGCAATTTCGGTTGCCAATGCTTTAAAAACTGAAAAACCAGCCCGATTTAACGTTATTGCTTTCGTAAATAAATTTAAAAAGGATAAGACCAATAAAAGTATTTTAAATCTTCCGATAATCAATCAGACGAGAGGCATCCATGTTATTTTAAAATCAGTTAATGCGGAAGCGCTGATTATCGCTGAAAAAAGTTTGACTAAAGAAGAAACGGTTCAACTTGTTGAAGAATGTTTAGATTATAACTTTAAGGTTTTTACAGTTCCATTGATTACAGATTGGGAAGATCAAAATCAGATTTCCAATCAATTAAAGAATTTTGCAATTGAAGATTTATTGGAGCGAAAGCCAATCGTTTTAGATAATAATAAAATTTCTACACAGATAAAGGGTAAGAACGTTATGATTACTGGTGGTGCTGGTTCTATTGGAAGTGAAATAGTAAGGCAGCTTATGAGTTTTAACCCCTATAAAATTATAATTCTGGATCAAGCGGAATCGCCATTGCATAGCTTGAATCTTGAAATATCAGCCGAATCGACTGATATAAAAATTCAAACAGTACTTGCAGATATTAAAGATTACAATGCGCTTGAAATGGTTTTTGAAAAATTCAAACCCGATTTTGTTTACCATGCTGCTGCTTATAAACACGTTCCGCTAATGGAGGAAAATCCGGCACAGGCAATTTTCACTAATGTTGTTGGTACCAAAAACCTTGCTGATTTATCTAAGAAGTATTTAGTCGAAAAGTTTGTTATGATTTCTACCGATAAAGCTGTAAATCCGAGTAGTGTAATGGGCGCAAGTAAGCGGATTGCTGAAAAATATGTGCAATCACTGAATTATCATTTGGTGAGTTCCAATGAAAAAAATGCAACCAAATTCATTACGACACGATTTGGAAATGTTTTAGGTTCAAACGGATCGATTGTTCCTTTGTTCACTAAGCAAATTCAAGAAGGTGGACCAATTACTATTACACATCCTGACATTATACGTTATTTTATGACCATACCGGAAGCTTGTCAGTTGGTGCTTGAAGCTGGGGCTATGGGTAATGGTGGTGAGATTTATATTTTTGATATGGGAGAACCTGTCAAAATAATTGATTTGGCAAAAAAAATGATTCGACTGGCTGGATTTAAGCCCGATAAGGATATTTATATAAAAATTATTGGTTTAAGACCAGGAGAAAAATTGTTTGAAGAATTATTGAACGATACGTCCAAAACACTACCAACTCATAATGTAAAAATCATGATTGCCCAAGATCGGAATTGCGATTTTGAGGAAGTTAAAGAGTCTATATTGGAATTAATATCCATCACAAAAAAATCGTCTAGCCTTGAAGTTGTTGCCCAAATGAAGAGGATTGTGCCCGAATTTAAAAGTATGAATTCGGAATATCAAACTTTAGATATTGACTAATGTGCTAAAGATGCTTTGCGTATCTTATTTAAATTCAAATAAACTTACATGAAATATAAAATCAAATTGTAGCTTTGCTGCTTTGTAATTTTCACATAAATTTTTACAAATAATAACAAAAAATTAAAGAAATATATAATGATTAAAAAAATACTTTTATCTTTTGTCATACTATTTTTAGTAACATCGTGTGCCAATAAAAAGGATATTCTTTATTATCAAGACATTAAAAACAATTCGCAAAATCAGATAAACTATGTTTCCAATGAAATACAGATTAATGATATTTTGTATATAAAAATAGACGCCTTAGTACCCGAATCAGCAAAGCCATTTAATGTAGAATCTTCCGTTAATGCTGCTTTGAACACAAATACTTTGAAAATTCAAGGTTATTTAGTTTCATCAGAAGGATTTATAACTTTTCCGGTATTAGGACCACTGAAAGTTACAGGAAAAACTACAACTGAATTACAGGAATCATTAGCGGAAATGTTGAATGATAACGGCTATCTTAAAAATGCAAATGTTACCGTTAGAGTAATCAATAGTAAAGTCACGGTTTTGGGTGAAGTTAAAAATCCTGGAACCTACAGTTTTGATGAACAGAACATTTCACTTAATCAGGCAATAGGTTACGCTGGTGATTTGACAGTGAACGGTGTCCGAAAAGATGTACTGTTGATAAGAGAAAATAACGGAACTAGAACTTATGTTAAACTTGATTTAACCTCTTCGGATTGGTTTTCAAGTCCATATTACTATATAAAACAAAATGATGTTATTATTGTAAATCCTAACGGAGCCAAGATAATGACTTCTGGTTATTTGAGTAATATTGGTGGTATTCTTGGAGTATTAACCTTTGGACTAACAGTCTTTTTATTATTAAAACAATAATTTTTAATGGAAAATTCGCAACCTGATCTTCAAGAAAAGCATAATAGTTTTGACTTTTTAGAACAGTTTTTCATCTATTTACGCTATTGGTATTACTTTGTTATATCTGTGCTGATTTGTTTTTTTGTGGTCAAATACTATTTGAATCATACGGTTTCAGTCTTTGAATCAAAAGCTAAAGTAAAGATTATTGATGACACAAAAAGTGGTTTTGTTTTGCCCACTACCGCAGCATTATTTGGAAAAAGTAAAATTAATTTGGATAATGAAATCGAAGTTTTAAAATCCTACCGTCTTCTCGAACAAGTTTGTAAAAGTTTAAATCTGAATAACCAATATTATAATGTTGGCTATTTGAACAACATTGAAATTTGGAAAAACAGACCATTTGCAATCGATTGGCTAGATTCTTCAGTTGAAATGGATGGGAAGTCCATCTCGTTTGAAATTGAAATTACAAATGACGGTTATAAAGTAATCAACTCATCGTCTTCTTCCTCTTCAAAGATTCATCCTTTTAATTCCGTTCAATATATAAACAAGATTCCCTACCGATTATCGCTTCAGGTTGGAACAAATTTAAAGACATTAAACGGCAGGAAGTTTTTGATCGTCCATGCTTCAGTAGAATCAGTAGCCTTGAACCTGTCAAGAAGTTTAAATATTGCGAATAGCAATAAAAATTCCGATATTTTAATACTTTCCTTAGTTGGTGCCAATACAGATAAATCGGAAATAATACTGAATGAAGTAATAAAGCAGTTTGATGTTGATGGATTAAATGACAGAAGAGCAGTTTCTCAAAGAACAATAGATTTCGTGAATACCCGATTTAAATCGTTAGAAAGACAATTAGACTCGGTAGAAACCAATAAAGCGAATTATAAACGCAACAACGAATTAACTTTTATTGATGCGGATGCCACGACTGCTACATCGGGTAAAATTAGTTCAACGGACGGCGTTTTTCAAGTAGAAACACAAATTGCATTGTCAAAAGTACTTGAACAAACAGTAAAATCAGATAAGAAACTTGGATTAATGCCAGCAAATATTGGTTTGACCAACGGATCTATAAACTTATTAATTACGGAATACAATGCGGTAGTTTTAGAACGTGAACGTCAATCTTTAAGCGGTTTAAGCAAAAATCCAATAATTCAATCATTAAATGCTAAATTAGTAAGTCTTAAAGCAAACATAAGTGAATCCATTAATTCGTACCAGCAGGAATTGCAAGTTTCGCTTTCTAAAAATGATTATATTCAAAAGTCATCAAGTCAAAAATTCAGCGCTATTCCCAATAATGAAAAAGTTTTACGAGGAATCGAGCGACAACAAAATATTAAAGAAACGCTGTATTTATTGCTTTTGCAGAAAAGAGAAGAAGCAGCTATCAATTTTGCAGTAACTTCCTCATCTATAAAAATTATTGATTATGCGATGACAAGTCCAAGTCCTGTTGCGCCTAAAAAATTAACGTATTATCTAATAGCAATACTAGTAGGTTTGTTAATCCCATTCCTGTTTTTATATGTTAGGTTCTTACTTGACGATAAGTTGCATACTAAAGAAGATGTTTTAAAATTGACAAGAAATAAAATTATCCTTTCAGAAATTCCATATATCAATGCAGAAAATAGATTAACAGGTCTCAATGATAGATCAATTTTAGGAGAATCTTTTAGAATATTAAGAACCAATTTGACTTATATATTTCCACTAAAAAATGAGGCAGTTGGACAAACAATTCTAATAACTTCAACTATTAAAGGTGAAGGTAAAACGTTTACAGCACTAAATCTTGCCATTTCATTTTCAATAATGAATAAACGAGTTTTGCTTATTGGTGCAGACATGAGAAATCCCCAATTGCATACCTATCTAAATATTCAAAAAAACCAACATGGACTTCAGGATTATTTGCACGATATGTCAGTAGATTGGCACAGTACTGTGAATAGTTATCTTGATAACACAAATTTAGATATTATATTATCAGGAGCTATTCCTCCAAATCCAGCTGAATTATTGTCTAACGGACGCTTAGAAAAATTAGTTTCAGACGCCAAAAAAGAATATGATTTTGTAATAATCGACACGCCGCCAACCTTACTTGTTACAGACACTCTTGTTATTTCTCATTTGGCGGATACGACATTATACTTAGTACGAGCGGACTTCACACCTAAAAAAATTCTCGAATTCTCAGTCAACTTAAGCGAAAAAGGAAAACTAAAAAATATGGCTTATGTTATCAATAATGTAGGTTCCAACTATAAAGGATACGGAACGTATGGCTACAGCTACAAGTATAATTATGCTTATGGTTACGGCTATGGTTACGATGCTGATATGGGAACTAAAGAATCTTTATTAGACAGAGTAAAGTCCTTCTTTAAGAAACGCAACGCTTAAAAATTAAAAAAAGAATTGTTTTGAAAAATGGGACGTAAGTAGTCGAAGTTTTTCAAGACAATTTTTTTATGCATAAATTCTAGATGGCGGTTGTGGTGCACATCAGAGCCAACAAAATCAATTAAACCATTTTTTAGCAGTAAATCAGCCGTTTTAGCTACTCTTTCCCCATAATATCCTGTAGTAGAAAGCATATTCAGCTGAAACAGACAGCCAACATCCTTTAGCTTTCGGTAATTACTTAATGACGGAGTATGATAAAAAAGATAACGCTCAGGATGTGCCAAAACTGGTTGATAACCTGCAACTTGAAGTTCGAATAAAATTTCAAATAACTGAATGGGTGGATTTAAATAAGACATTTCGACAAGAACAAAATTGTCTTTTAAACATAAAAGCTTTTCTTTTTTGAAAAGTTCGGTAAACTCACCGTCCATCATATATTCAGCAGCAGCTCTTAAGCGATTGTTAATATTCGGAACTTTTATTTCTGAAAGAGTACTAGCTAGTTTTTCATTAATTCCACTACTGGTATTGTTCCAAATTTCTCCCATAATATGAGGAGTAGTAATAAATTTTTTAAATCCTATTTCTTCTAATCCGTTTATTAATAGTGCAGACTGCTCAATAGTTGAAGCTCCGTCATCAATTCCTGGCAATAAATGGGAATGAATATCAATAAAGTTATCTGGAATTAAATCTCGTAAATAAGGTTTTTTTTGTTTGAAAAAGTGTAGCAAAATAAAGTGTTTAAGATACAAATCTATACAAATAAAAACATTTTTTTTAAATGTTAACAGTTTACTGAATAAATCAATTCAATTCTTTTTTTGCACCTTATGTAATTTATATATTTGCGGGTGAATAATTTTAAATAGTACGATCATTAAAACAGTAAAAGATAATCAAAATCAAGAGTGGGATTCAGTAATACAATCACAAAGTTCACTTTTTGATTTACGTATTAAAGAATTATGGCACTATAGAGATTTACTTGCGCTTTTTGTAAAGCGTGACTTTGTAACTGTTTATAAACAAACAATACTTGGTCCATTATGGTTTTTTATACAGCCTATTTTGACGACCATCACTTTTACGATTATTTTCGGGAATATTGCCCAACTTTCAACAGATGGCGCTCCTAAAGTAGTGTTTTATATGGCGGGAATTACGTTGTGGAATTATTTTTCAAGTTGCTTAACTACGGTTTCAGGCGTTTTCAATTCTAATGCTAGTATTTTTGGTAAGGTATATTTTCCGCGATTAATAATGCCATTAACTATAGTGATTTCTAATTTAATGAAATTTGGCGTACAGTATTTACTTTTTATTTGTTTTGTGGTATATTATGCTTTGCAAGGTCAAATAAAACCTAATCTTTGGATTTTACTAACGCCCTATATTATTCTATTAATGGCACTAATAGCCATGGGAGTCGGACTGATTTTATCCTCTATGACTACTAAATATAAAGATCTAAACCAACTTATAACTTTCGGCGTACAATTGTTTATGTATGCCACGCCGGTTATTTATCCTAGTTCATCCGTTCCTGAAAAGTACGCTTGGATAATTAACTTGAATCCATTAGTTGGATTGTTTGATTATATGCGGTATGCCTATTTAGGTGTAGGAAATTTTAGTTGGGATTTGTTAATTTATCCATCGCTTTTTGCTGTTGGAATAGTAGCAATTGGAGTATTAGTTTTTAATAAAGTGCAAAAAAACTTTATGGATACGGTCTAAAACAGAAAATTGAATATTTTTAAAATAAATGAGTAGAGTAGTAATAAAAGCCGAGAATATTTCAAAACAATACCGATTAGGACTTGTAGGAACAGGAACTATTCGAGATGATTTGAAGCGATGGTGGCACAATATTCAAGGTAAAGAGGATCCATTTTTAAAAATTGGTGAAGCTAACGACCGCTCAAGTAGGGGCAAAAGCGATTACGTTTGGTCGCTGCAAGACGTAAATTTTGAAATAAATCAGGGAGATTCCGTTGGAATAATTGGACGTAATGGAGCAGGAAAAAGTACTTTATTAAAAATTTTAAGTCAAGTAACTCAGCCCACAACGGGAAAAATTTACACGAAAGGTCGAATAGCCTCTTTATTAGAAGTTGGTACTGGTTTTCATCCCGAAATGACAGGAAGAGAGAACATTTATTTGAACGGCGCTATACTTGGCATGCGTAAGCATGAAATTACTCGTAAATTTGATGAAATAGTTGCTTTTTCAGGTGTTGAACGGTATATTGACACGCCCGTAAAACGGTACTCATCAGGAATGTATGTTAGATTAGCTTTTGCTGTTGCTGCGCATTTGGAATCCGAGATTTTAATAGTAGACGAAGTGTTGGCTGTGGGTGATGCCGAATTTCAAAAGAAATGCTTGGGTAAGATGAACGACGTGAGTAAAGGAGAAGGTCGAACCGTATTATTTGTTAGTCATAATATGGGTGCTGTAAAGAATTTGTGCAGTAGAGGAATTGTTTTAGAACATGGTAAGGTAGTTTTTGATGGAGGGGTAGAGGATTCTCTAAATAAATATATTTCAATTGATCAATTGGATGATGTCAATCCTAAAAGTTTTGATAAAAATTCAACTACTTTTGGTAATGCGGTCGTTAGATTAAATGCAGTAGAAATTATATCAACCTTAAATGAAGTTTATTATACTATTAATGAAGAATTAATAGTTAAAATTGACTTCTCTGTTTTTAAAAATATAGATAATTTTAATTTAGCCATAAATTTTAAATCGTTAGTAGATGATGCAATAATATTTAGTCAAATAACTTCAGTTAAATTCACAGAAAAAGGCGAGTATGTTTCTAAATTAGTTTTGCCGGCCAATTTTTTAAATAGTAAATTATACTCAATTGATTTACATTTTGTAAGTAACAGTACGTCACTATTAACCATTACTAATATTATTAATTTGGATGTGGCCGATTTTAGGGAAGGAATTAATTATTATGGTGAGTGGGCCGGTTATGTGAGACCATCACTTCAATTCGATTTTGGCAATAAAAATTCAATTATATATTAAAACTCAATATTAAATAAAATGATACAAAAGATTTTTAACTTATTAAAAAGTAAATCAAAAGACCAAGTTTTAAGTGATACAATTAAAAAAATACATTCTTTAATTCCACAAGATTTTGGAGGTGGATGTAGCCACGAGAAGGCATTTTTAATGAGTTTAGTGATTAAAGAATTTAAATTAAAGGCGACAGCAGATATTGGCGTTTACAGAGGACGTTCCTTTTTTCCTCAAGCAATTGCCCACAAGATGTTTTCAGATGGTATTGTTTACGGAATAGATCCATATAGTAACATGGATGCTGTACAAAATGACAGACCCGATTTGCAAAAAGAATTAGATAATTTCATAACTGTAACGGATTTCCAAAAATTATTTGAAGGTGTTTCCAAAATTATAGTGGATAATAATTACCAAAATAATGGTAAATTAGTTAGAAAAAAATCATCCGATGCCGTAGTAGAATTTAAAAATAATAATACAAAGTTCGGATTAGTGCATATCGATGGGAATCATGATACCAAGTTTGTTATGGAAGATATAGAGAACTATTTTCCATTATTGGCGGAAAAAAGTTTTATTGTTTTAGATGATATTTCGTGGGATTCTGTGGCACCTGCCTATTCGCTATTAAAAAATAAAATGACTTTTATTGATGAATTCATTGATAGTAGTAATGATTTTGCCCTTTTTGGAAAAGGATTAACGGAGGAGGAATTAAATAGTCTTAAATTGATTTTTTTAAAAGTGAAAAATAAAGACTCATAAAAAGAATCACATGTTTAATGTTGAGAAAGGGTGTAAAAGAGCATTTTTTATTTTACAGAAAATAATAAAAAGGAAAGATTATTATTATTTTAAAGGATTAAAAAAAAATGATTTAATAATTTATGATGATATCTTCCCTCATCCTGTTTCTGGTTTTCGATTGGAAGAGCTTACCGTGCTGCTTACAGAATTTGAGAAATCAAAAATAATTATTAGCTCAAAATCATATTCAGTATTAAAATCATCCATTTCTGATAATAAAAAGCACATTGAAACATTTGTCCACTCCAATAAGGATTTTAAAAGAAAACTCCTTTTTAGAAAAGGATTAATAAATATAAATGCAAAACTATTTTATTGCATTTTTATTAATAACATCTATGAAAATTTATATTGGTTAGAAAAGTATAACATCCCATTCGTTTTCACACTTTATCCAGGCGGAGGTTTTCAAATGAATGATGAATTGACCAATTCTAAATTGAAAAGAGTTCTTTCGTCTACACTGTTTCGGAAAGTTATTGTGACTCAATCAATCACTAGAGACTACTTATTGAAAAATGATTTTTGCAACCAAGATAAAATTGAATTTATTTTTGGATGCGTCGTTCCTCAAAATTCTTTAATCAAAAATTTAGCCTCTAAAAAATATTATTCCCAAGGTAAAAGCACACTTGATATCTGTTTTTGCGCAGCAAAGTATATGCCTAAAGGTATTGATAAAGGGTATGATGTCTTTATAGAAGTAGCGCATGCGTTAAGCAAAAAATGCGATTTTGTCCAATTTCATGTGATTGGAGACTTCGACCAAAATGATATTGATGTTTCAGAAATAAAAGAGAACATAACATTTTATGGATATCAAAATTTTGATGAATTAGGCAGAACATTTCAAAAAATAGATATTATTATTTCACCTAATAAGCCATTTGCTCTCGATGTCGGCTCTTTTGATGGCTTTCCTTTAGGAACTGTTGTTGAGGCAGCGCTAAATGGAGTGATGGTTTTGCTAAGTGATGAATTACATCAAAACACTACATTTGTAAATAACGATCAATTGGTAATTATTAAAAGCGATAGTAAATCTATAGAAAATGTAATGCTTACTTTAATTGAGAATCCAAATAAAATAATTGAAATTGCTATTAACGGTAGAATTAAGTTTCAAGAGGTCTATTCCAATAAAGTTCAAATGAAGCCTCGAATTGAACTACTTAAACAGTATATAAATTAATCATGATCAACGTAACCAAAACTTTTCTTCCACCCATTGAAGAATATCAACTACAAGTGCAGCGTGCTTGGGATAACGCTTGGCTTACCAATCGTGGCGAACTTATTCTTGAACTTGAGGAAAAGCTTAAAAGTTATTTAAATAGTGATAACATAATCATAACTAATAATGGAACCATTCCATTACAAATCGCCCTTAAATTACTAGCTAATAACGGTGAAGTAATTACAACACCCTTCAGTTATGTTGCTACTACGGCAGCTATACTGTGGGAAAATTGCACGCCTGTTTTTGTAGATATTGATGAAGAGTATCTGACTATAGACGAAACTAAAATTGAAGCAGCAATTACTGAAAAAACAACCGCAATTCTAGCAACACACGTTTTTGGGAATCCTTGTAACATTGAAGCTATTGAAGCTTTAGCGGTCAAACATAAACTTAAAGTAATTTATGATGCGGCACACGCTTTTGGGGTTAAATACAACGGACAATCTATTTTCGACTTTGGTGATGTGAGTACTTGTAGTTTTCATGCTACTAAATTATTTCACACTGCTGAAGGTGGCGCCATGTTCTCCAAAGATAAAACTTTGTTACAACAGCTTTTTTATAGTCATAATTTTGGACATAATGGTTCGCTTGATTTTCATGGCTTGGGAATTAACGGTAAGGTTTCAGAACTACAAGGCGCGATGGGTCTAGCCGTTTTTCCTTATATGGATCACATCATTTCCGAACGTAAAAAAGTAGTTGATTTTTATACAGATAATCTTGATTTCAGCTTGGTCAAACCAATTAAATTAAGAGAAAATACCGAATGGAATTACAGTTATTATCCTGTTGTTTTTGATTCGGAAGAAAAACTACTTGAAGTACAAAAAGTATTGAATAACAACCAAATATTTCCAAGACGCTATTTCTATCCTTCTTTAAATAGGATAAAATTTGTTAATGGAAGCCCAATGCCTATTTCGGAAAGTATTGCTTCTCGAATTTTATGTTTGCCATTGTATGTAGGTTTAGAAGAAAATGAATTGAACCTAATTGTTTCACTGCTAAATTCTTGTGAATGATCATAATTGGAGCCAAAGGATTTGCCAAAGAGGTATTGGAAGTAGTACATCAATTAAACCAACTTGAAAATGTAGTTTTTTACGATGATGTAACTACTGATGCACCTAAATTTTTATATGAAAAATTTAAAGTAGTGACAACTTTAAAAGAGGCGCAAGTTTATTTTAAAGACGTAGATTCTCGCTTCACTATCGGTATCGGTAATCCTGTTTTAAGAAAACAATTATTTGATAAGTTTAGTGCAATTGGAGGTGAATATTGCGCTACGATAAGTCCGCAAGCAACAGTTGGTTCGTATGAAGTTTCGATTGGCCAAGGATCAAATGTTCTTTCAGGAGCTATATTTTCTAATAGTGTAAAAATAGGTTTGGGATGTATTGTCTACTATAATTCAATAATTACGCACGATTGTATAATTGGAGATTTTGTAGAAATTTCACCAAGCGTAACCATTTTAGGAAGAGTAAAAATTGATTCTTACACACAAATTGGGGCAAACGCCACTATATTGCCAGATGTGGTAATTGGAAAAAATGTAATTGTTGGAGCCGGTTCTGTAGTCACAAAAAATCTTCCAGATAATTGTGTAGCGTTTGGGATTCCTGCCAAAATTATTAAACAATTAGCTCCACTGGAATTTTAAAATGAAAGAATCTCTAAAAGTCAGCATTTGCATGATTACTTATGGTCATGAAAATTTTATTGAAGAGGCTATAAATGGTGTCTTGATGCAAGAGTGTGATTTTGAAATAGAATTAATTATTTCTAATGATTGTTCTCCCGACAAAACAGATGCTGTTATCCAAAAAATTTTAAAAACCCATCCAAAAGCTTCTACTATAAATTATATAAATCAAGAAAATAATTTAGGCATTGCCGCCAATTTTATTTTTACTTTAGAACAATGTAATGGAAAATACATAGCCATTTGTGAAGGGGATGATTATTGGATAGATCCATTAAAACTGCAAAAACAAGTTGACTTTCTGGAAACAAATGAGGATTATTTAATCCACAGTGGGAATGCAATTCTACTGTCTTCAGATTTAAGTAGAGAAACACTAATTAAAGATAACGTTGATTCCACATTTGTCTTAGAAGATTTTTTATCAAATAATAATCTGATTACTTGTACCGTTATGTTTCGTAACCAGAAATTCCATATTCCAGAAATTTTTAATAAGATTACTTTTTTGGATTGGTTTTTATATGTGATTTTGATGAAAAACGGCAGATTAAAAGCGTATAGATCTGTAGAAATTTATTCGATTTATAGAGTTCAAAATTCTGGAGTTATGATAAATCTTAGTGAGTTAAATAGCTGTAACACGCACATCTTTCAAATTATTTCGATTCATAATTATCTCGGAATAAATAAGATAAAAGGTAAGGCAAGAGAAAAATTAAATTACTATTTTAATACAAGGTATAATCTAGTTTTAAAAGAAAAAAAGTATGTTGAAACATTAAAGATTGTTTGTACTAATTTTCAGTATTGTAAATTTAAAACCCCTCTTAGGAAATACCTAAGTGATTTAAAACTGCACTTTTTTGTTAATTAAAAATATGAATCCAAGAATCTCTATCATCGTTCCCTGTTATATGCAAGCTCAATATCTGGGAGAAGCTTTGCAGTCGGTCTACGAGCAGAGCTTTCAAGAATGGGAGTGCATCATTGTAAACGATGGATCACTCGATAATACGGAGGAAGTTGCTCAAAAATGGGTAAATAGAGATTCGAGATTTACCTATTTGAGTAAAGAAAACGGAGGATTGTCCAGCGCACGTAATTTTGGAATAAGCCATTCTTCAGGAGAATTTATTTTGCCTCTTGATGCCGATGATTATATTTCTAAGAACTATGTTGCAGATGCACTACATTCTTTTGCACAAGATGCTTCCCTTAAACTGGTCTATTGTAAAGCAGAAAAATTTGGTAGTCAAAGCGGATTGTGGAAATTACCTATTTTTTCTTTGTCCAATTTAAGCAAAAATAACATGATCTTTTGTAGTGCAGTTTTTAAAAAATCGGATTGGAATTCGGTTGGTGGCTACGATGTAAAAATGAATCATGGCTGGGAAGATTGGGAATTTTGGATCTCTTTGCTTAAAAATGGTGGAAATGTAAAACAATTGGAAACTATCGGATTTTATTACAGAGTGAAAGAAGTTTCGATGGTAAAGCAATTGGATCAGCCCAAAAAAGAAGCATTATTACAGTACATGAGCATCAAACACAGTGAATTTTATGTAAAACAATTAGGCTCATACAAAAAACTAAATGATGATGTAGAGAACACCAAAGACGAATTTAAAAGGATACTTAAAAGTAAAAAATTTGTTTGCGACTTGTTCTTTAAAACTTTTTTTGGATTTACACTTTTCGGAAAATATAAGAAGCAATGATGGTCAAGTTAGCAATTGTAATCCCATATTTCAAAGTAACGTATTTTGAAGATACTTTAGCTTCTTTGGCAAATCAAACGGATAAGCGTTTTAAAGTGTACATCGGCAATGATGCAAGCCCTGAAAATCCAACACAATTATTGGAAAAGTTTCAAGGCAAATTTGATTTTTCATATCAGTATTTTGAACAAAACTTAGGCGGTATTTCTTTAGCCAAACAATGGGAACGCTGTATTGACCTGTGTGAGAATGAAGAATGGATCATGATATTAGGAGATGATGATGTTTTAGGAACTACCGCTGTGGCGTCTTTCTACAGCCATTTTACCGCATTTGAATATAAAACAAATGTTATTCGTTTTGCAACCAAAAAAATTTTCGAAAGAGAAATTCAAGAGAATGTAATTTTTATGCATCCGGTATGGGAATCGGCAACAGCTGCTTTCTACAGAAAATTTAATAAAACGTCGAGAAGTTCTCTTTCGGAATATATTTTTTCCAAAAAAGCATACGAAAAATTTAAATTTCACAACTATCCTTTAGCGTGGAATAGTGATGATCGGGCTTGGCTCGACTTTTCAGAGGACAAACTTATATATTCTATCAATGAAAGTGTAGTCTATTTTAGATTATCGGAGGCAAATATTTCTGGAAAAAATGATAATGTTAGATTAAAAAACAAATCTGAAATTGAATTTTATAGGTTTATGGTTTATCATAAATTAAATTATTATAACAATGAAGAAAAATTACGGCTTTTAAGAAGATATCAAGCAGAATTACGAAGATTTAGAAGTTTGAAAATTTCTGAATTTTTTATCTTTCTTTTCTTTTATTTGAAACACATTAATAGTAATTGGGTTATTAAGTTCTTTAAAAAGATAGTTCACAAATTCAAAAAACACTGATGATGAGTGCACCTAAAGTGTCTATAATAATGGCAACCTACAATAGGGCAGATTACATTGTAGAATCCCTACTAGCGATACAAAATCAAACGTTTGATAGTTGGGAATGTATCATTATTGATGATGGTGGTTCCGATAATACTCTAGAAGTTATAACACCACTCTTAGAGAAAGATAGTAGATTTAACTTTTACAAACGAACTGATAAGTACATAAAAGGATTACCAGGCTGTCGAAATTTTGGAATAGATTTAGCCCAAGGCGATTGTATTATTTTTTTTGATGATGATGATATTCCTCATCCACAAAATTTAGAGCTTTGTGTTAAAGAATTAACGGATAATACTATTTATTTCTGTCGCTATATTCGAGAGGTGTTTTTTGATGATTTTGACTATAAATTTGATTATTCAAAGCAATACACTACTTTTAGTATAGATAAGAATGATGTTGAAAAAATGCTAAAAAATGAACTTCCATTTAATTCTTGTGCCGTAATGTGGAAGAAAGAATGTTTCGAAAAAAATAGGTTTATCGAAACCTTAATGTATGCAGAAGAATGGGAACTATATTCCAGAATAGTGTCTTCGGGTTACAACGGAATATCTATTGATAAATGTCTGTTCTACGGAAGAAAACATCAAAATTCCAACACAGGTGAATTTTATAATGATAATCCAATACGACGTAAATCGTATGTGGACGCCATTTTGAATGTCATTGAAAATCTAAAAGATAAAAATTTACTGTCCAATTCTATTATTCGATACTTCTTGCTAGTGGCACTTAATTTTAAAGAATTTAGTTTATCAAAAAAAATAATCACATCTTTGGAATTATCAACTTTTCAAAGGATTAAATGGGTTGTTTTGTATAATTTTTGGGGAATAAAAAAACCAGTATATCGAATTAAAAAGAAGTTATTAAAAAAATAAAAACACAATGAAGTTTCTAATTGTTGAGCAAGATTTAAGAGTTTCAGGAACTAGTCAAGGAATAATTTCTCGGTCTTTTTTGGCAAAATTAAGAGTAGCGTATCCCAACTCCATAATTGATGTAGTGTATCTAAAAACGGTTGATAGTGACGATCAATTGCATTTACTACCTGTTAATTCTATTGAATCGCATCTAATT
This sequence comes from Flavobacterium sp., assembly GCF_029945805.1. Taxonomy (GTDB): domain Bacteria; phylum Bacteroidota; class Bacteroidia; order Flavobacteriales; family Flavobacteriaceae; genus Flavobacterium. The sequence goes on along the minus strand of NZ_JAQSDH010000052.1, from coordinate 61,035 downwards.
AAAACTAAAGTTCCGTTCTACAAAGTTCTCGCTAACAAATTCCATTGGAGGGTTTTTCATAGGTCATTGAATCTGGATCATATCAACAAATTGTATGCGCATCACATTTCAAAAATTGATTATAAAAAGTACGATCATATCTTTATTAGAAGTGCTGGTTTAGCCCATGAAACGATATTAGGCTCAAAAGATTTACCAATTCTAAAAAAAGCCATCGTTAATTTTCACGATCCTTATCCGCTATTTTGGTATGTCGGTTCTAATAAAAAGTTGACAAATCTTCAGATGTATCAAATGAAAGAAATGTATAATGTGGTTTCTCAAGCTAAAACGTGCACGAGTTCGGCTCATTATATGTCAAATGATTTGGAGTTTTTATATGGAACCAAAAAGAAATTTTTTACGCTTCCACACCAATACGTTGAAGGTGTATTTGATTTAAGCGACAATAAACAAATAGTCCAAAAGAATAAAAAAATGACCATTTTGTATCATGGCGCAATTCAATTTGGAAGAAATATAGAAATTCTTCTTGATGCTTATAAAGAACTAGTTGAAAGTAATTCTATTTATAAAGAAAATACTGAATTTGTACTTCGATTAAAAGGAGTCAATTTGAAACAACTAGCTAAAAAATATGAGCAAATTTCAAACATAATTATTTTGGAAACCTTAAATTTTTCAAATTCGTGTTTTGAACAAAAATATTGCGCCGACATCAATGTAATTTTAGAAAATGGCCCTTTATACTGTAATATCTTAGTAGGCAAAGCACCTTTTCTGTCGGCATTAAAAAAACCAATATTCTCGCTTTCACCAGAAAGAAGCGAACTCAGAAATATCATCACGGATGCTAGATTTATTGCAAATAGCAACGATAAACTTGAAATAAAAACGAAGCTAGAGAATCTAATCTTAAATCGGTTAGAAACAAACGAAGAAGTCTTTCCTTTTGGCGATTTTTTTAGCGATGAAAATTTCGCAAAATCAGTAAACGAAATTTTATCAAATTAATTTCTCCAAAAGCCTTTTCAAAAATTCGAATTCGTTATTTTTACTGCTTTCTCAATATTTAAAAATGAATAACAAACCCTATTTAATAGCCGAAATTGCTCAAGCTCATGATGGAAGTTTGGGAATTCTGCATTCTTATATTGATGCCGTTGCAAAAACTGGTGTTCAAGCGATTAAATTTCAAATGCACATTGCCGAAGCCGAAAGTAGCATCCATGAACCGTTTCGAATTAAATTTTCTAAAGAAGATGCTACGCGTTACGAGTATTGGAAACGCATGGAATTTACGATCGAACAATGGAAACAAATTAAACAGCATTGTGACGAAGTTGGTTTGGATTTTATCTGTTCCCCTTTTAGTAATATGGCGGTTGATTGGTTAGAAGAAGTTGGAGTTCATACATATAAAATTGGCTCGGGAGAAGTAATGAATTTATTGCTTTTAGAAAAAGTCACGCAAACAGGAAAACCTATAATCATCTCCTCAGGAATGAGTAATTATTCTGAATTAGATGAAACGGTCAACTTCCTGAAAGGTAAAAATACCAAATTTTCTATTTTGCAATGCACGACGGCTTATCCAACGCAACCAGAACAATACGGATTGAATGTAATCCAGGAATTGAAAGAGCGTTATAAAGTTCCTGTAGGTTTTTCGGATCACTCGTCTTGGGTGTCCACAGGAATTGCTGCCGTTGCACTTGGTGCAGCAATTTTAGAATTTCACGTAGTGTTCCACAAAGAAATGTTTGGACCAGATACAGCAGCTTCATTGACTATAATGCAAACCAAACTACTAGTGGAAGCGGTAAATAAAATCCATTGTGCCCAAAATAATCCTATTGACAAGAATACGAATGAGAATTTCAAAGAGTTGAAAGCTATTTTTGAAAAATCATTAGCCATAAATAAAGAGTTGCCAAAAGGACATATTATTACTTTCGACGATTTAGAAAGTAAAAAACCCAGCGGTTTTGGAATTTCTGCAAAGCAGTTTAAAAATGTGATTGGTAAAAAACTGACCAATAATAAAACGAAGTGGGATTTTTTAAATGAAGATGATTTAGAATGAATACACAAAGAAAAATAGCTGTTGTTATTACAGCCAGACCATCCTACAGTCGCGTTAAAACCGTTTTAACTGCGATTAAAAATCATCCCGAGTTGGAGTTACAGCTTATCATTGCGGCCTCTGCCTTGCTTGAACGATATGGAAGTGCTGTGAACTACATCGAAAAAGACGGATTTGAAATTGCGGCGAAAGTGTTCAATGTATTGGAAGGTGAAAATCTAACTGCTGCTGCAAAAACTACGGGAATTGGAATTCTTGAATTATCCACTGTTTTTGATAATCTTCGTCCAGATATTGTAGTGACCGTTGCTGACCGTTTTGAAACGATGGCAACCGCTATTTCGGCTTCCTATATGAACATTCCTTTGGCTCACATTCAGGGCGGTGAAGTAACTGGAAATATTGATGAAAAAGTACGCCATTCCATTACCAAATTAGCAGATTATCATTTTGTAGCTTCTGAAAATGCCAAAAAAAGAGTAATCCAATTAGGTGAAAATCCGAATATGGTTTTTAATACAGGATGTCCTTCAATTGATATCGCTCAAGAAGTGGCCAAAAACACGAAACTGACTTTCAATCCTTATGAAAAATACGGTGGAGTAGGCTCACAACCTGATTTGAGTAACGGATATATTGTTGTAATGCAGCATCCTGTAACGAATGAATATCAGGATTCAAGAAAACATATCGAATCGACTTTAAGAGCCATTCAGAAATTAAATAAACCTACGCTATGGTTTTGGCCAAATGTGGATGCAGGAGCCGATGGAACTTCTTCGGGAATTCGCTCTTTCCGTGAAAAATTTAAGATGGAAAATATTCATTTTTTCAAAAATATGGAAGGTGATGATTTTCTAAATTTATTAAATAATTCCCTTTGTTTAATTGGAAATTCCAGTGTGGGAATTCGCGAATGTGCATATTTAGGTGTTCCTGTTGTCAATATTGGTTCGCGTCAAAATCGTCGTGATAGAGGCGGAAATGTTGTAGATGTCGACTACGAAGAAATAGCTATTATAAATGCCGTTGAAATGCTTAGTAAAGAAAATAAAAGAATAACATCGGATGTGTATGGCGGAGGAAATGCAGGAAAAAACATTGCTAAATTATTAAAAGAATTACCACTTCAATTTCATAAAACAATTACCTATTAAGATATGGATTTAAATAAAAAAGCAGAAGAAACTTATTCTAAATTTTCATCTATTGATGGGAATCAAAATATAGCAAATGAATACGCACTCAAATGCATTTTAGGGTTAATTGAAACGTTTAAAATAAAAAATGTATTAGAAGTTGGAATCGGAATTGGATGCATAGCCGATGCAATTTTAGAATATTCACCAACTATAGAATACACTGCAACAGAAGCAAATGAATTTTGTTTGAATGCCATCCAAAAAAATATAGCACAAATTAATCGAATCAGTTTATATGCTGATTTGTCTCAAATTCCTGAAGGTAAAACGTATGATTTAATTATTATAGATGGAACAGATGAGTCGTTGGAAGAAGTAAAAAGAATGTGTACGGAGAATTCTGTAATTTTTATTGAAGGTGGAAGATCACTTCAGTTGAAAATGTTGAAATCACTTTTTCAAACTGTCTTGCATACGGAAATGATAAGTAATTACAAAAATCCAAATTACGGACCTTTTTCGGCTGAAAACTGGAGTGGAGGAGGTCAATTAATATTTCCCTATCCAAATAACAAAATGAAATTATTTTACTTCATTGAAAAAATAAGAACTTATTTGAAAAGAAAATATAGAAATTTTAAAAACTAATTATGAGATTTTTAGCTGTAATTCCCGCACGTGGTGGTTCAAAAGGGGTTCCCAAAAAGAATAGTAAACTTTTGGGCAAATTGCCTTTGATTGAATACACGATAAATGCAGCTAAAGATTCTAAATTACTAACGCAAACACTTGTTTCAACCGACGATCAAGAAATTGCCATTCTTGCTGAGATTTGTGGTTATAAACCTCCATTTTTAAGACCTGCAGCATTAGCTCAAGATACTTCAACATCGCTTGAAGTAGTCCAACACGCTATTGCTTACTTCGAATCGCAGCATCTATTTTTTGATGCAGTTTGTTTGTTACAACCTACTAATCCGTTTAGGGAAAAAGGCAGCATTGATAAAGCTATAGAAAGGTTTATTCGTTCCAGCGCTGATAGCTTGGTAAGCGTTTTGGAAATTCCTCACGAATATAATCCACATTGGGCCTTTGAAGAAAATGAAAATGGCTTTTTGAAAATGGCTACTGGAGAGCAACAAATAATTTCGAGAAGACAAGATTTACCTAAAGCGTTTCACCGTGATGGATCAATTTATATTACCAAAACGGAAGTGATTAAAAATGGTTCCCTTTACGGGAAATCCATCGCTTTTATAGAAAGTAATCCTAAATTCCATGTCAATATTGATACCATGGAAGATTGGGAAACTGCCGAAAAAATACTCACTCAAATCAACTGGTAAGATGTGTGGAATTGCAGGAATTATTGGTTCAAATGCTCAAAAACAAAGTATTAGTCAAATGCTGGAAGCGCAAAAGCACCGAGGTCCAGATTTTATGGATTTTTTTTTAGAACCTAATAAAATTGCGCTTGGTCATAATCGGTTGAGTATAATCGACTTGTCAAGCAATGCAAACCAGCCTTTTACAAGTGATTGCGGCAATTTTGTGCTGGTTTACAATGGTGAGATTTACAATTATATTGAGTTAAAAAAAGAACTTCAGTCTAAATATCAATTCAAAACGCAATCTGACACGGAAGTGTTGCTGAATGCCTATAAAGAATGGGGCAACAAATGTCTAGATAAATTTAACGGAATGTTTGCTTTTGCCATTTGGGACAAAAAAGCGCAATCCCTTTTTGCAGCTCGCGACCGCTTTGGCGTAAAACCGTTCTATTACTTTTTTGATCATGCGAATTTTTATTTTGCTTCCGAAATTAAAACCATTTTAGAGAGTGGCGTTAGAAAAGTTCCTAACGAAAAGGTTTGGGGTAGTTTTTTTTTGGAAGGCAGTTACGGTATGCCCAATGAAACTTTTTGGCAAAATATACAACAGTTGCCAGGAGGTCATTACTTAACGCTACACAATAGTTCACTTCAAATTGAAAAATGGTATTCGTTTGAAAACAGAACTAAGTTGTTATTCAACCAATTTGATAAAAACGAAGAAGAATATATTACCCATCTACTTTTAAAAGCGATTAATTTACGTTTCAGAGCGGATGTTCCAATAGGATTTAATCTTAGCGGAGGTCTCGATTCGAGTACGTTATTAGCCTTGATTGATCAGCAGAATATTGACAAATCAACCGTTGAAGCATTTACTTTTATAACCAATGACGACCGATATGATGAACTGAAATGGGTGAAGTCTATGTTGGAAAATAGACCATTTCACCTTAATGTTTGCGCTCTTTCTGCAAATGAAGTTCCCGAACTTTCATTACAAATGGCACAACACCAAATGGAACCTTATGGTGGGATTCCAACGATTGCGTATGCTAAATTATTTCAATCGGCAAGACAAAAAGGAGTAAAAGTATTGCTTGATGGTCAAGGTTCAGATGAAGCATGGGCTGGATATGATTATTACATCAATAATTCTCAAAATACTATTCAAGGTGTTACTAATTCGCCTTTAAGAAGCAATGTCCTAAATGCTGATTTTGCAAGAAGTTATACTAAAGCGGCTTACCCAAAACCATTTGACGACAATTTATTAAATCTTCAATATAGAGATTTATTTTACACTAAAATTCCGCGTGCTTTGCGCTTCAATGATCGAGTTTCTATGCTTTATGGTACAGAATTGCGTGAGCCGTTTTTAGATTATGAATTGGTTGAATATGTTTTTAGTCGTCCAACCGATTTTAAAATTAAAAACGGAGTTCAAAAATGGATGCTGCGTAAAATTGCAGAACAGTTTTTACAAAAAGAGCTAGTTTTAGCGCCAAAGCGTCCGTTACAAACCCCGCAACGTGAATGGCTTTCGGAAGATTTAAAAGATTGGGTTAGGGCAGAAGTCGAAAGGTTATATGATAATAACTGGTTTACTAAGAAAGCATTAGAAACCGAACTGAATTTATTTTTTAACGGAGATAATCAAAGCAGTTTTCATATTTGGCAATGGATTAATGCTGCACAATTACTAAAATAATATTCTGAAAAACGATAACCTCGATTTCCTGGAATAGCAAAATTTGACTATTGGTCTTTAGTAAAGTTTTATTATTCAATAGTTATTCTTTATTTTCCTCAATAAAACAATATATTTGGCGATTAAATTGTAGTTTCTTTAATGCAGAACAATAAAATACTTATACTTCTTCCTGACGGTATTGGCCTTAAAAATTTTGCCTTTACTAGTTTTTATGAACTTGGACTTGAGAAAGGATTTGATATTAAATTTTGGAATAATACGCCGTTCGATTTACGAAAATTAGGCATTAATGAAATTCCGATAAAATACGCAAAAGCTCATCCCTTAACAGATGTGTTAAAAATTGCTCAAACGCGTATCGAATTATCCCAAAATATCAAAAGAACAAAAGATGAAGTTTATGATTACTATCGCTTTAAAAGTCGAAATAGAGGCTTAAAAGAATTTATAAAAAGTGTTGTAGTCAGTACTTTAATTCTAAGAAATAATTCTAAAAACGGACTCGTAAGAATCAGAAAATCGATTGCAAGACAAGAGCGAAAAACCAAACTGTACTTTGACAGTTTAGCAACGCTTGAAAAAGAAAAACCAGGAATGGTATTTTGTACTAATCAAAGAATAATGCTTGGAGTGGCACCCATCTTAGCTGCTCAAGATTTAGGAATTCCAACAGCAACGTTTATTTTTTCTTGGGACAATTTACCCAAAGGAACAAAAATTATTGAAACCGATTTCTATTTTGTTTGGAGTGAACACATGAAAAGTGAATTGCAGTTTTACTATCCTTATATTGCAGAAAATCAAATAAAAGTCACTGGTACTCCACAGTTTGAAGGTCATTTTCAAAAAGATGTTATAATTTCTAAGGAAGCATTTTTTAAACAGCACACTTTAGATCGTGATAAAAAATACATTTGTTATTCTGGTGACGATAGCACTACATCACCAAATGATCCAACCTACCTCGCAGATTTAGCCAATGCAGTTCTGGAACTTAACAAAAAAGGATATAATCTAGGAATTATTTTCAGACGATGTCCTGTCGATTTCTCTAACCGATTTGATGCTGTTTTAGCAAAATATAAAGATCTAATTACTAGCATAAATCCACAGTGGAAAAAAGTAGGGGAAGCTTGGAATACTATTTTACCGACGAAAGAAGATTTAGTCTTGCAAATGAATACCATATATTATTCAGAATTCGTTATAAATTTGGGTTCTTCAATGGTTTTTGATTTTGTAGCTTTCGATAAACCTTGTGGCTTTATTAATTATGATGTTTCCGGTGGTATAGTGCCTAATTGGACTGTAAAAAAGATATATAACTTTATTCATTTTAGATCAATGCCTTCAAATGAAGCCGTTTTTTGGATAAATAATCCAGATGAGATGGAACAAAAAATTCTCCAAATGATGAGTAATGACGCTGCTAATGTGATTAAAAAAGCTCAGAAATGGTTTGAAAAAATAAATCAACATCCACCGCAGGAAGCTTCCAAAAGGATTTGGAATGCCATAAGCGAAATTTGTAAAAAGTGATTTTTAAATAGTATGTTTACTGGACTATAAGCAATGAAATCAGTATATATAGATTTAAATTTGACTTCAAATTATATTCTAACTACTTCCAATTAAGATGAAAATAGCCTTTCTGACACCAGAATTTCCGCACCCAAAAATTGGTGCTTCGGGCGGAATCGGAACCAGTATTTTGAATCTTTCAAAAGGATTAACCAATGCTGGACATGAAGTTTCTGTTTTGGTTTACGGTCAGAATAAAGATGAAGTTTTTGAAGAAAATGGAGTTACTTTTTATCGAATTAAAAATATAAAAATTAAAGGTTTTTCCAGACTTCTCACTCAAAAAAAAATCCAAAAACTAATTACTAAATTAGTAATAGAAAAGAAAATAGAACTACTTGAAGCTCCTGATTGGACTGGGATTACATCCGATATCAAACCAAAATGTCCAGTAGTTATAAGACTTAATGGTTCTGATACCTATTTTTGCCATTTGGACAATCGTCCAGTTAAAGCATTGAATAAATTTCATGAAAAACGAGCTTTACAAAAAGCTGATGCATTGCTTTCAGTTAGTCAATATACTGCCGACCTAACAGATCAGTTATTTGCATTAAAGCGTAATTTTACTATCATCCCTAACAGTATTGATATCGATAAATTTTCGTTTGATGATACTATTGAAATTCAGGAAAACACAATTCTATATTTTGGTACCTTAATTAGAAAGAAAGGGCTTTTAGAATTGCCCCTGATTTTCAATGAAGTGTATAAAAAGAACAATAAAGCAAAATTAATTCTGATGGGTCGCGATGCATCGGATGTGATTTCTGGAAATAGTTCCACTTGGTCCATGATGCACTCTTTATTTGATTCGGCTGCTTTTGATAATGTAAATTACATTGGAAGTGTTCCTTATGATAAAATAAATGAGCATATTTGCTCGGCGACAGTTTGTGTTTTTCCAACCTTTGCAGAAGCACTACCTGTTTCGTGGATTGAAGCTATGGCGATGCAAAAAGCAATTGTAGCCTCAAATATTGGCTGGGCAAATGAGGTTATTGACGATGCTCAAAACGGTTTTTTGGTTCATCCTAAAGCACATAGTTTGTTTGCCGACCGAATAGTAGAATTGTTAGATAATCAAAAATTGAGAAATGAATTTGGTGTTGAAGCCAGAAAGAAAGTTAGAGAAAAATTTAGTATTGAAGTGGTAGCCAAACAAAGTGCTAAATTCTATAAAATGATAATTAAATGAAAAAAGCAGCAAGGAATTTTTTCAGTAGCCTCATGCCTAAAGGAAATACAAAAGAGATTTTGAAACTCAAGTATTATAGCATTTTTAAACCAAAAGATATTGTTTTTGAACTGACTCAGCACAATGGAAAAATGGTTTATAAAACAACGTTTCAAAATGTTTCTTTATTTACCAATGAAGCCTTGTATCCGATTGTGGCAGATTTTAATTATTACCAACATTTTTACAAGGTAAAACCGGAAGATGTTGTTATTGATGCTGGAGCTAATTGTGGTCATTTATCTATTTTATTCTCGAATTTAGTCGGATCAAAAGGAAAAGTGTATGCTTTTGAACCCGATAGATTTAACATCGAAAAAATTGAAAATAATAGTAAATTAAATGTTGACTTAGTACATAATATCAAAATTGAAGATTTGCTGCTTTGGGACAAAAACGAACTCATAGATTTTTACGAAGCTGGAACTGTAGGTTCATCAGCAGTTTGGATGCCAGACAAAGAACATTGCGTCAAAAAAAGAGCGGTCAAAATTGACGATTGGGTTAAAGATAATAATATCCAGAAACTTGATTTTATAAAAATGGATATTGAAGGTGCTGAAATTGAAGCGCTTGATGGTTGTGTAGAAACTATTAAAACCTTGAAACCTAATTTTGCTATTGCTTCGTATCATGTAGTAAATGGAGAAAAAACTTTCGTAAAAGTGGAACAATTCTTCGCATCATTGAATTATCCTTTCAAAACAATTACTTTTAGAGGGAACGAAATCATTACTTTCGCTGGTCCAAATTTGAAATAAGATACCGTCTACATGATTATCCTTTATCACCAAAACTATAAAATTACTGAAGTTACTTCAACTGAAAGCGGCAGTTTTCCTAATGAAATAAATCGAAATATTGTTTCGGTACTATTGGATTTCGCTCATAAATATACCAATGAAATTTTGGTGTGGTGTGAGGAAAGTGAAAGGGATAATTTGAATAGTAATGAAATTGAAACCCTGTTTCATCATAAAAGATTTCTGCTTTCTTATAATCCATCTTCAGAAAATTATTTTGACAGACGACTGGGTTACATAGAAGATTCTCTTTACATAAAAATAAATAAGGAGGTAAAATATCCTACTTGGCAAATGAGTAGTGTAGTTGGAGCTGTGCAGGCTTCAGTACTAAATGCTTGTAAAAATAACTTAAAGAGTGCGGAGAACTTTGATTATTTCTTGAATTCTTTTGCCCGTAGGGCCATTGTGTTTGGTCTGCTTTGTTATTCTGAGCCCAAATTACTGATAGAAAATAGTATCCAAGTACAAAAGCAATCGAATATTTATCAGCTTTTTAAATTTACCAAACAACACTATAGAGCCCGATGGGTTTTTCTTTTGTTTTTTAATCTCTTTCTTTTTGAAAAAAAGTTTTTGCTAGTACCTTTTCTAGTTTCCTTGTGCTATAAAAGAAGAAGTTTCAATCCTGACTTATTAAATCATATTCCATTTGAATCCAATAAAAAAAGTATTGAGCATGGAACAATAGATGTTTTAATTCCAACCATCGGAAGAAAGGAATATTTGCTCAATGTTTTAAACAATCTAGAAGCTCAAACGTATCTTCCTAAAAATGTTATCATAATTGAACAAAACCCAGACACAAATAGTCGTTCCTATTTAGATTTTATCGAAAATAAAAAATGGTCTTTTGTCATAAAGCATCATTTTACTCACCAAGCGGGAGCTTGTAATGCTAGAAATATTGGGTTATCATTGATAGAAAGTGAGTTTACTTTTTTTGCCGACGATGATATTGTTTTTGAAAATAATTTACTCGAAACGGCAATGACCACTTTTCAAACGACTGGAAATGAAGTTTTTTTAATTGCCTGCCATTTGAAATCACAAACGATTATTCCTCAGTTGCCCATACAATTCTCGGTTTTCGGAGCCGGACATGCTTTTGTAAAAACATCTTGTTTTAAGGATCTTAAGTTTACTATGGGATTTGAATTTGGTTTTGGCGAAGATGCCGATTTTGGAATGCAATTACGAAATAAAGGATTTGATGTGTTGTACATTTCAACCACAACTATTTTACATTTAAAGGCACCGATAGGCGGCTTTAGAACCCGACCAATTTTAAAATGGCAAAATGATGAAATACAACCAAAACCTTCGCCAACAGTTATGTTATATAGATTATTATATGACACTACGGAACAATTGGCTAGCTATAAAACGACATTATTTTTCAAAAACGTAACGCTAAGTTTTTTTAAAAATCCTTTCAAATACATACATTCATTTAACCAGAAATGGAATAGAAGTGTATACTGGGCGAATCAATTAAAGAAACAAAAATTATGAATTTCACACTCATAGTTTGTACTTATATGCGTCCAGAACCCTTATTAAAACTACTGGATTCTGTGAAGTTGCAAACGCTTTATCCAAACGAAATTCTAATAATTGACGGTTCAACAAATCCCGCTACGGAAGAAATGTTGACGCAAAATAGTTTTCCAAATCTGAAGTATTTTTTGGTTCCAAATGAAGCTAGAGGTTTAACCAAACAGCGAAATTTCGGAATTGAAAAAGTACACGAAGACACTGAAATCATTTGTTTTTTAGATGATGATACGGTTTTGGAACACAATTATTTTGAAGAAATACTAAAAACATATACTGTTTTTCCAGAAGCGCTTGGTGTTGGAGGTTTTATAAATAATGAATCAAATTGGGAAAAAGTTTCATTTGATTACAAGCCAGCTAGTAAGGAGTTTTTTTACGATGGATGGAAAAGAAATGAGGGTAGTCGATTTGTGTTGCGAAAAAAATTAGGATTAGATAGTACTGTAAAGCCTGGTTTTATGCCAGAGTTCTCTAACGGTAGAGGTATTGGGTTTTTACCGCCAACAGGAAAAACATATGAAGTGGAACAAATCAAAGGAGGTGTTTCATCATTCAGAAAATCAGTGTTTACTACATTTGCATTTTCTACGTATTTTGAAGGATATGGTTTGTATGAAGATGCTGATTTCACTTTTCGAGTTTCAAAAACCGGTAAATTATACGTTAATACCAAGGCACAACTGGGTCATTTTCACAATCATTCAGGAAGGCCAGATAAATTTGTTTACGGAAGAATGGTTGTTAGAAATGGCTGGTACGTATGGCGTGTTAAATTTCCGAATCCATCACTAAAAGCAAGAATAAAATGGAACTTAATTACTTTATTACTAACATATATTTTATTAGTAAATGCTTTTACTAAAGCTAAAAAGAAGGAGGCACTCCAAGAATTTGCAGGAAGACTTTCTGCTTGGTTCTCGTTAATTATAATGAAAAAACCACATTAATATTTTACAATTACTAAATGAATTTCACTTTAATTATTTGTACTTATATGCGTCCGGTTCCGTTAGAGAATTTACTAAACTCTGTTATGGAACAGACTCTTTTTCCAAACGAAATTCTGATTATTGATGGTTCGACAAATAATGAAACTAACGATTATATTAGAATGACAACCATCAAGAATTTAAAATATTTTTTAGTTTCTAAAGAAAATCGAGGACTAACAAAGCAAAGAAATTTTGGATTATCCGCAGTTTCAGAACGTTCCGAAGTGGTCTGTTTTTTGGATGATGATACTGTTTTACAACCTAATTATTTTGAAGAAATCATCAAGGCGTACCAGAGTAGTAGCACTATAACAGGCGTTGCCGGAATAGCATTAAATGAAGACCGATGGATAAAAAAGGAAACGGATAAAAAGTACAATAAGAATAATTTTTTCGAAATGGCGGATTATGTTTATCCTGAAAGTTCACGAAATAGAATAAGAAATATATTGGGATTGCAATCTGATGTGGGTTCAGGGAGAATGCCTGAGTTCTCCCACGGAAGAAATTGTGGTTTTCCACTGAATGGTAAATTATATGAAGTCGATTTGTTAATTGGAATGTCATTTTCTTTTCGGAAGGAAATATATGAAAAGATCAAATTCTCTCTTTATTTTGAAGGATACGGTCTTTATGAGGATGCTGACTTTAGCATCAGAGCACAACAATTTGGTAAAAACGTTATCGCAACAAATGCACAACTTTATCATAATCACGATCAATCTGGAAGACCAAACAAATATCAATATGGAAAAATGGTTGTTAGAAATGGTTGGTATGTTTGGCGTGTCAAATATCCTAATCCATCGTTAAAAGCTAGATTTAAATGGAATGCGATTACATTATTGTTGGCTTTTATCAGATTTAGCAATATATTTACAACCCAGAAAAAAAAGGAAGCCTTGACCGAATTTGGAGGAAGAATCTCGGGTTGGATCTCTTTATTTATTAATAAACCTCGGTAGAAATTGATGAGAGATCATGATGAAAAATTAACTATCTTAATGCAAAAAAAGTAAACCAGTATGAAGTTTGCCATAATTACTCATGTTATTCATGGTGAAGATTCGGGTAATTATTTTGGCTATGAGCCCTATGTTCGTGAAATGAATTTATGGATTAAAAATGTTTCTGAAGTGCTGATTGTGGCTCCGTTGCACGATACTCCGAAAAATCCGATTCAAGAATTCTACCAGCATGAGAAAATAACATTTATTCCTGTTGCTGATTTTGATATTACAGGTTTTAAAAATCTAATGCATTCACTGCTGGTTATGCCAAGTATCTTGTGGAACATTTTTCAAACCATGAAAAAGGCAGATCATATTCATTTACGTTGTCCAGGAAACATAGGATTATTAGGTTGCATCGTTCAAATGTTATTTCCATCCAAATCCAAAACGGCTAAATATGCGGGTAATTGGGATTCCAAAGCAAAACAACCGGTAACATATCGTCTACAAAAATGGATTTTAAACAATTCTTTTTTGACTAGAAATATGCAAGTTTTAGTTTACGGTGAATGGGAAAACAGTTCCAAAAATATCAAACCGTTTTTTACTGCAAGTTATTATGAAATTGATAAAATAGAAGTTGAACCAAAAACATTTCAGGGTGTACTATCATTTCTTTTTGTTGGAACACTTTCTAACGGAAAGCAACCTTTATACGCCATTCAACTTATTGAAGAACTTCACAAAAATGGTAATGAAGTGCAATTGACAATTTATGGCGATGGAATGGAAAGAGCAAAGCTTGAAACCTATATTTCAGTCAATCAGTTAGAAAGTATCGTCTTTTTAAAAGGAAATCAAAATCAGGTACTTATTAAAAAAGGGTACATTGAAAATCATTTCCTAATCTTACCTTCATTGAGTGAAGGCTGGCCAAAAGTAGTTGCAGAAGCCATGTTTTGGGGTTGTTTGCCAATAGCATCTAAAGTTTCCTGTGTTCCAAATATGTTGGATAATGGAGGCAGAGGAATACTTTTGCAACTGAATTTAAAAGAAGATGTTCAAAAAATACAGTCAATTCTTAAAGATAATAATTTGTATCAAAGTAAAGTAGATAAAGCTGTAAATTGGTCTAGAAAATACACTATGGATGTTTTTGAACGTGAGATAAAACAGCTTTTACAATCATGAGAGTACTTCAAATTATAGATTCGCTTGAAATAGGGGGTGCCGAAAAAATGGCAGTTAATTATGCCAATGCACTTGCCAAGAGGATTGATTTCTCGGGTTTAGTCGCAACAAGAGCAGAAGGTAATTTGAAAAGTCATTTGGACGCTTCGGTTTCTTATCTTTTTCTGAATAAAAAAGCTACTGTTGATTTTGGAGCTATTTACAGATTAAAAAAGTATTGCAAAGAGCATAAAGTAGAATTCCTTCATCCGCACAGTAGTTCTTATTTTACTGCGGTACTACTAAAATTACTTCATCCAAAAATTAAAATAATTTGGCACGACCACAACGGACTGAGTGAATTTATTAGTTCTCAAAAATCAATTGCCTTGAAAATGGCGTCGTTCTTTTTCAAAGGAATTATAGTCGTAAATTATAAACTTAAAGCTTGGGCAGAAAAAGAACTCAATTGCAAAAAAGTAATTTATTTACCCAATTTTACAGCAATCGATTCAGTTGTCATTGCAGAAACCTTTTTAAAAGGCACAGCTGGTAAACGCATCTTATGCTTGGCAAATTTACGGGACCAAAAAAATCATTTCTTCTTATTGGAAGTAGCCGAAAAACTCCAGGAATCACATCCGGATTGGACGTTTCATTTGGTTGGAAAAGATTTTGAAGACGAGTATTCCGCAAAAGTTCGAACACAAATTCAAAATAAAAATTTGAAAGACAATGTGTTTATCTATGGTTCAAAAAATGATGTAAAAAATATTATTAATCAATCGGATATAGCTATATTGACGTCAAAATCGGAGGGTTTACCAATTGCTTTAATTGAATATGGTTTGTGTAAAAAAGCAGTCGTTTCAACAAAAGTGGGTGAAATTCCTTTGATTATTAAAGATAGTAAGAATGGATACATTGTGAATGCCGAGGATACACAGCTGTTTTATCAAAAACTTTTAAATTATATAGTGAACGAAGATTTACGAATTCAAATGGGTACTGCTTTATATCATACTGTAATCGAAAATAATTCGGAAGAAGGTGTTATTGCTCACTATTTAAAATGGACATCGAGCTTATAAAATATGAAAGAAAAAAAATACATCATATTAATTTCTTTGCATATTCTAATTGGATTGTTAGTCTATTTAGCGCGTCCATTTTCAAAAATTTATGCTATAGCAATTGTTGCCGTTGGTTTGTACTATGTAATCAAACGACAAAATAAAAATAATGAAGTTTTATACGTTGCTGCTTACATCGTTGGAAGTGAAGTTTTTTTAAGAATGACCGGGGGAAATATACTTTATGAATTCTCGAAATATGGAGTAATGGTTTTTATGATTTTGGGAATGTATTACAGTGGCTTTTCAAAGAATGCAATACCTTTTTGGATTTATTTATTACTGCTATTACCTGGAGTACTTATAGCCACAGAAACATTAAATCTCGAGACTGATGTTAGAAAAGCAATAGCTTTTAATATTAGTGGACCTGCTTGCCTTGGTATAGCCGCGATATACAATTACAATAGAAAAATACTTTTGTCACAGTTAAATGGAGTAATGTTAGCATTAGCACTACCTATTTTAACCACAACGTTTTATTTAATTTTGTATACACCCAATTTAAAAGATATTTTAGTTGGAACTGGATCAAACGGTGAAACCTCAGGAGGATTTGGGCCTAATCAGGTTGCTACTTTACTAGGAATTGGTATGTATGTCTTTTTTTCGAGATTACTTTTAGAAAGTAAATCAAAACTATTGTTTATTATTAATTTGATTATCTTGTTTAATATCACGTATCGAGGTTTAGTAACATTTTCTAGAGGCGGTATGTTAACAGGCTTAATAATGATTATATTTCTATTAGTCTATTTATACTTCACCACAAAATCTCATGGAAGGTATAATCTAAATCGTTTTTTTGTGTTTATAGTTGTTGGTTCTTTTGTGACTTGGTTGTATACCTCAGATCAAACAGGAGGATTAATTGATAAGCGGTATGCTAATGAGGATGCTGCAGGTAGAAAGAAGGAAAGTCAGTTAACTGGTAGAGAGGATATTTGGAATGGTGAAATTGATGACTTTCTTGATAATCCCGTATTCGGAATTGGAGTTGCAAAAGCATTAGAGGTGCGAGAAGAAAAAACTGGAGGATTGATTATTGCCTCTCACAGTGAAGTCTCTAGAACATTAGCAGAACATGGAAGTATGGGAATTATTGCCTTAATGATAGTGTTTTTTACTCCTATTATTTTATTTTTGGACAATCGGCAACATATTTTTATGTTTAGTTTCTTGTTTTTTTGGCTATTGACGATTAATCACGCCGCCATGAGAATAGCTGCACCAGCTTTTATATATTCGTTATCGCTATTAAAAGTTTTTTTAGATGAAAAATCTGCTTTACATAGGTAATAAATTATCCAGTCATGGATATACTTCTACTTCCATAGAAACATTAGGATCTTTTTTGGAAGAGGAAGGCTATACCGTTTTTTACGCATCATCAAAAAAAAATAAGGTCATGAGAATGCTAGAAATGATCTATAAGACATTCAAATATTGCAAAAAAGTTGATTACGTTTTAATAGATACTTATAGCACAAAAAACTTTTGGTATGCCTTTGTAATATCCCAATTGTGCCGACTTCTTAATGTCAAATATATTCCAAAACTTCACGGAGGTGATTTGCCTAATAGAATAGTTCGGAGCAAATTTTTCTCCGATATGATTTTTAGTAATGCCTACATTAATATCGCTCCTTCAAATTATTTGTTTGAAACTTTCAAAAATAATAGCTATAAAAATTTGAAATATATTCCCAACACGATTGAACTTCAGTTATACAAAGAATCAATAAAGGAATTTAAAACGCCTAAATTGCTTTGGGTTAGATCATTTTCCAAAATTTACAATCCTGTCATGGCAGTAAAAGTGCTTGTTAAATTGAAACAAACTTTTCCAGATGCTGAACTTTGTATGGTTGGTCCTAAAAAAGATGAGAGTTTTTCAAAAACAATGAAATTTGCTAAGAAGAATAACGTAGAAGTGAAAGTAACAGGTAAATTGTCAAAGCAGGAGTGGATACTACTTTCTCAGAATTACAATATTTTTTTAAATACAACTCATTTTGACAATACACCAATTAGTGTCATTGAAGCTATGGCACTAGGATTACCAGTCGTATCAACAAATGTCGGAGGAATTCCCTATTTATTAAAGCAAGATCATACGGCACTTTTAGTTGATGATAATGATGTAGAGGATATGGTCAAACAAATCGAGCGTATAATCACAGAAACCAATTTAGCGCAGTCATTGTCCCAAAATGGAAAACTATTGGTAAACGACTTTGATTGGGGATTGGTAAAAAAGCAATGGACAGAATTACTCGTTTAATACGTATTATTTGTTAACTTGCGACTTAAAAAAAACCTTAATAATTCATGAATAATCGTAAGGGAATACATTTTGAAGTTTCTGAAAGAAAGGTTCTTTTAAGAATTTTTGACGTTGTTTCAGTTTTACTTTCATTGTATTTAGTTGGAATAACCTTCAATTTTCATTATTTTAATATTTCTACAACTAATTTTTATTGGACTATTGTTTTAGGAATTTATTTGAATTTTATCGGGTCTGTTTTTGAAATGTATAATTTACAAGTGGCAAGTAATCAATTTCAGGTCATTAAAAGTATAATCTTGACTTCTTCCATAACGGTTTTAATATATTTACTAACACCTATTTATACACCTGCTCTTCCGACCAACCGTATTCAAATCCTAATTTTTTTCATAGCAATATTTCTGGCATTATTTATCTGGAGGATGATCTATGTTAGATTTTTCGCGTCAAACAGATTCTCTAAAAAAGTAATATTGATTTGTGATAAAGAGCAGCTTGCAGAGTTAGTTTTCGGATTGGAAAGTGCTGATCCTCATTACCGTGTACTCGGTTTTGTTAATTCTGATAGTGCAAATACCAAAACAGGGGAAAATATAAAAATTAAGAATATCGACATCAATAATTTGGAACAATTTGTTAAGAAAAATTCTATTTCCGAAGTAGTTGTTGCTTCGCAAAAAACGGACGGGATTACCGTTAATCTCTACAACCAATTAATAAATTTGCTAGAAAACGGATATATTATTCGCGAATATACACAAGTTTATGAGAATCTTGCTCAAAGGATTCCAGTGCAATATGTTTCACGCGATTTTTATCGGTATTTCCCATTTAGCCGAAGCAATCAGAATCATTTTTACCTAATAATGGTAAGGCTTTTTGAAGTAATTCTTTCATTGATTGGATTATTCATAGGGACCGTTATTTTACCACTTATAGCAATAGGAAATCTTTTAGGTAACAGAGGGAAATTGTTCTATACACAAGAAAGAGTTGGGAAGAACGGTAAAGTTTTTAATATTATTAAGTTCAGAACCATGGTTAAAAACGCTGAAAAAGAAGGAGCTGTTTTTGCTTCTACTAATGACAGCAGAGTTACTAAGTTTGGTAAGATTTTAAGAAAATCGCGAATGGACGAATTTCCGCAGTTTATCAATATTCTAAAAGGGGATATGGCCGTAATTGGTCCAAGACCTGAACGTCCAGTTTTTGTGAATGAAATTGCTGAGGTGATGCCTTTCTATGAAACACGCCATGTAATTAAGCCAGGATTAACGGGTTGGGCACAAGTGAATTATTCGTACGGAGAAACTATCGCCGACAGTCTGATTAAACTTCAATATGATTTATATTACATCAAACACAGAAGTCTTTTTCTCGATGTTAATATAATATTTAAGACATTAAGCACGGTTCTTCTTTATAGAGGGCAATAAACCAAGCGGATTTCTATCTAGCAACTTCAATAATATATAGGCATTCACCAAAATAAACGGAAACATAATCATCAAATGGGGTTTTGTCAGCATAATTATGGTGTAAATTCCGAGCAGGAATAACAATCCTATATTTAATTTCTTGAGGAAAGTTTTTGAAACAAACGGAACTAAAACAAAAAGAGGGTTAAATAATAGTGCGTTGTAGTTCCAAAGTAATTCCTGATGTTCTGAATAGAAACCAATTAAGCATAAAAACAATCCAAAAATTCCCAAAGTCAAAAGATACACGTTGAACACGAACTTTTTATTGATTATAACAATCAACAAAAGTAGTGCGCAAATTAAATAAATGCTGTTGAAAAATGAAAATTTAATTGGTACTTCTTCACCAATAACGATTGTTTTCTTGCTCGAAACTAAAGGTTTTCCATCAAATTTGGCTTTATCCAAACTGTGCATTAGTTCGACTGGAAGGAATAATTTTTCGGCTTTATGATCCGTTTTTGCACCAAAAACAATATTGATTCCTAATTTATACCAAAAATATTTTTCAAAATACGGATACAATAATGTTCGGTAACTAATTGTTTTGTCATCTACCTTCTGAATCTCATCTTTGCCATACAAACCGTTGATTTTCTCCACAATCATAGTAGTACAATTTCGGTCTATAAATTTATAAGTGTAAAATCTATCTTTGGAAAGTAGTGCTGCATTAAGCGCATCAAATACTTCTTGTTTCTTTTCTAAGGGCAGATTTAGTTTCTGCTCAATAACTTCTCTTCGGTCACTTTGATATTCGAAAACAAAATCCTCAAACGAGGTAACATTCATAAAATACTGCAAATCTCCTTTAACAAATTTGAAGTAAAAATTTTCAGCTCTAAAATCAAAATAGCCATAATTATAAACTACATCAAGTTGATTAACTGGATCTTTAACGCGAAGTGCCGTATGTCCAAAAGTGGAATATAATTCTTCGCCTCTGCCACAGGTAAAAATACTAACCTCGGTACTTGGAGAAAGTTTTGGATTTTGCGAAAATGCAAAAACACTAAATAATAAAAGGGAATGATAGAATAATTTTTTGAACATGATTTTTATCTAAAAATACTGAGATCGACTTTAACTGAAAAAATATTCGAATATAAAGCCGCACTTTGATCACCCAAATCGGTTAAAGCGTAGTCAACCTGAATGCCTTTATATTTAAAACCTAAGCCTATATTAGGCTGAAAGCCAACTTTTTTAGAACCATCAAGTTGTTCTATGTTTTGAAAATTTCCAACTCCAGCTCTAAGAAAAACCAAATTGGTATAACCAAATTCTAAGCCCAATGAAGGATCAATACTCACTACATCGGAAGAAATAAGATCATTTGTTCGAGCGAATTGCATATTTAAATTCACTGCAGCCAATAAAGTATAATCGTAATGAAAATCAAATTTTTTGGCGATTCCGAGCTGTGCTTTTGGCAAAGTAATTTCAGTACTTTCTGGTGGTTCCTGATTTTGTCCTGCTACAGCATCTTTAATCTCGTTGTATTTATCTTCGTCAATGGCCCAAATATTATAGGTTGTAGTAATGTCGCGAAGCATAATTCCGTAGTGCCAATCGTTCTTTTCGTATTGTAATCCAAAATCAAAACCAAAACCCCACGAACTGCCAAATTCACCAATCACTCTGCGAATCACTTTAGCATTAATACCATAGTGTAGTCCTTCTATTAATGTTGGGCGTCGAGCGTAAGAAAAAGTCAAACCATAATCTGCGGTAGAAAATAAGCTAATTCGGTTATAATCTATATTTCCCTGACTATCTATAAGTTGTGTAGTGTTTAAGATGTCATCCACGCCAAAACGGATTAAGGAAATTCCCCAAGCACTTCTGTCATCTATCTTTTTGGCGTATGCTGCATAATCGTATTGGGCAATATTGGCAAAATAACTAGCGTGCATCAAGGAAGCTTCGCTATCTTCAATTTTTAATAGCCCGGATGGATTCCAATACCCTGAATTTACATCGCCGGTGAACGCAGTAACTGCATTCGACATTCCAAGTGCTGCGGCATCAACACCAATATTCATAAACTCATTAGAATATTTTCTAACGGCTTGAGCATGAGAAAATAGACCGATAAATAGCAGTAGAACAGCAATTATTTTTTTCAAGGCAATTTTTCTTTTTACAAATATCAAATAAATCTCCAACATAAAACGTAGAAAGCTCTAACTTATTATACTAAATTTGTAAAACTTTATAAAAAAATAACTTTTAAGAATGAATATCAAAGCGCAGATTCCCAATTTATTTACCATGTTAAATCTGTTTTCTGGATGTGTGGCTTTAGTAATGGTGTCGTACTCCGACATTAAAAGTGCATTTTTTTTCGTTTGTCTTGGAATTTTCTTCGATTTTTTTGATGGCTTCTTTGCACGTAAATTCAATGTTGCTGGACCTTTAGGAGTTCAATTGGATTCTTTAGCAGATATGGTTACCAGCGGAGTTGTTCCTGGTTATGTAATGTTTAAAATGATGCTTAGCGAAGATGTTTTTGGTGCAGATAGTTATTTACCTTATTTAGGATTTATTATTACACTAGGAGCTTGTTACCGCTTAGCCAAATTTAATATCGACACCCGTCAATCTGATTCTTTTATTGGATTGCCAACTCCGGCTAATGCGTTGTTTTTTACAAGTTTGCCTCTTGTAAACAGTGCTTTTTATGATGATAATTTTTCTGGTGTGATATACAACAAATGGATTTTAATCGGGATTACACTTTTGAGCGCTTATGTAATGAATGCCGAAATTCCATTGTTTTCTTTGAAGATTAAGAATTTCAGTGTGGCCAAATATAAACTTCAGATTTTCTTTTTGGCAGCATCAGTTCTGTTGTTCATTTTTCTTCAGATAGTAGCCGTGCCTTTGATAATAGTGCTGTATGTTTTACTATCTGTAATGAATAATTTTGCTACGAAAAAAGCTTCGGTATAAGAAACTTTTTTATTGATTTTTAGTAATCATATATAAAACGAATCCAAAAAATAGAAATGCAATCAACAACATCAGATACGATTTTGGATGTGCAAAATTTAAAGTGGTGCCGTAATTTGGATTGGATTTGTCAACGATAAATCTTTTATCGATTTTGCTGTAATAAAAAAGACCTCCAAATTTCCAGTTTTTGGGATCATTGTTAAAAGTTTCTTCTACTTCTTTCTGAGATTTTTCCATTCCAAATTAGAACGTGATTTTCTTTTTACGTAATTCAAAATTCTGTCCAAGATATACGCGTCGTACCATTTCATCTTCTACTAATTCTTCGGGGCTCCCCGCTTTTAAAATTCCACCTTCGAACATCAAGTAACTTTTCTCGGTGATGGCTAATGTTTCCTGAACATTGTGATCCGTAATGAGAATTCCAATATTCTTGTCCTTGAGTTGCGCTACAATGCGTTGAATATCTTCTACCGCAACGGGATCAACTCCGGCGAACGGTTCGTCCAGCAAAATGAATTTTGGATCCGTTGCCAAAGCACGTGCTATTTCAGTTCTACGACGTTCACCGCCCGAAAGTAAGTCACCACGATTGGTTCTGATGTGTTCTAATCCGAATTCGGAAATGAGACTTTCCATTTTAGCAATCTGTTCTTCTTTAGTATGTTTTGTTAATTGTAAAACACTCAAAATATTATCTTCAATACTTAATTTTCTAAAAACCGAAGCTTCCTGCGCCAAATATCCTATTCCGTATTGCGCACGCTTGTACATTGGAAATTCGGTAATATCCGTGTCGTCAAGATAGATGTGCCCTGAATTTGGTCTAACCAATCCAACAATCATATAGAAAGAAGTCGTTTTTCCAGCACCATTTGGACCCAAAAGACCAACAATTTCTCCCTGATTTACTTCCACAGAAATACCTTTTACAACACTTCTGCCTTTGTAGGTTTTGACTAAATTTTCGGCTCTGAGTTTCATATTGTCGATTATTCGGTTATTCGGTTATTTGGTTATTCGACAAATTAACGAATAAACAAATCACCAAATCCACCATTTAACAATTATTTATTTTCTTCTAATGCTTCCCAAAATTCGTAAGCTCTTCTCAAATGCGGAATTACAATGGTTCCACCAACTAAAGTAGCGATTCCCATGGCTTCCATCATTTCTTCTTTAGTAATACCTTCTTTATGACTTGTTTCCAAATGATATTTGATACAATCATCACAACGCAAAACAGTTGAAGCCACTAATCCTAAAAGTTCTTTGGTTTTTACATCCAGAGTGCCTTCTGCGTAAGCATTAGTGTCTAGATTGAAAATTCGTTTTACAATTTTGTTATTGTCAGCCAATAACTTTTCGTTCATTTTCGCACGATACTCGTTAAATTCTTCAACTAATTTGCTCATTTTCTTTTTGTTTTTTTATTACTACTGCGGAAATTATAATACTAACTTCATATAAAATTAGCATCGGTATCGAAACGATTACTTGACTAGGAATATCTGGCGGGGTAACTATTGCAGCCACAACTAATATAATTACAACAGCTATTCTTCTGTGCTTCCTTAAGAATTCAGGAGTTACTAAGCCGAGTTTTGTCAAGAAATAAATTATTATTGGCATTTCAAATACTAATCCGCTGGCAATAAGAGACGTTTTTATCATACCAATATAAGAATCAATTGTAAATTGGTTAACGATTGTATTACTCACATTGAAAGTTCCAAAAAAGTTAATGGATAAAGGAATCACAATAAAATAACCAAATAAAACTCCAATAAAGAAAAGTAATGAAGAAATGATTATAAAATAAGCTGCGTTCTCACGTTCTTTTTTGTATAGTGCCGGACTTATAAATCGCCAAACTTCCCAAAGTATATAAGGAAAACCAAGTATGAAACCAAAGGTAATTAGCATCCAAAGGTAAATAGAAAATTGTCCGCCTACTTCCGTATTTTGGATAATAAATTTAAACTCTGTTACGCAGGCATACGAGTCTTGAATACCAAAATAGTGTGTCAATTCACAGAAAAAACGATAGGTAATAAAGTTTGGATCTTTTGGTCCAAATATAATAGTATCGAAGATATAATCATCAATAAAATAGCAGGCACCCGCAATTACAATTATGGCTATGGTGCTTCTTACTAACAACCATCTCAATTCTTCAAGGTGATCTAGGAAGGACATTTCACCAATTGGTTTTCTTTCTTTTTTTGCCATTATACAATTCCTTCTTTTAAAATATCATGCAAGTGCAAGACGCCTTTATAATGACCGTAGTCAGCAACAACTAATTGCGTAATGGAAAAATCTTCTAATATATTTAAAGCATCACTCACTAATGCGGTTGATTTAATGGTCTTCGGGTTTACCGTCATAATGTCTTTAGCGGTTAATCCTGAAATATTTTCAGTTTTATTTAGCATTCGACGGATATCACCATCCGTTATGATTCCGATAACGTTATCGTTTTCCAAAACAGCGGTAACTCCTAAACGCTTTTCAGATATTTCAACAATTACCGTTTTAATATCAGCATCTGGAGAAACGATTGGTTTGTGCGTAGTATCCAGCATATCTATAACTCGCAGAAGTAATTTTTTTCCCAAAGCACCACCAGGATGGTATTTGGCAAAATCTTCAGCCGTGAAATTTTTCATTTCCATCAAACAAACCGCAATAGCATCACCCATGACCAATTGTGCGGTCGTACTATTTGTTGGTGCTAAATTGATAGGACAAGCTTCTGCTTCCACGTAAGTGTTCAAAACGAAATCAGCTTCTTTTCCTAAAAATGAGGTGGTGTTTCCTGTGATTGCAATCAGTTTGTTTCCAAATCGTTTTAACAGCGGAACCAACACTTTAATTTCAGGGCTGTTTCCACTTTTTGAAATACAAATCACAACATCTCCAGGTTGTACCATTCCTAAATCACCGTGAATTGCTTCCGATGCGTGAAGAAAGAGCGAAGGTGTTCCAGTTGAGTTTAGCGTCGCTACAATTTTTTGCGCAATGATTGCACTTTTGCCAATTCCGGTCACAACAAGTCGTCCTGACGCATTGTGTATTACTTCTACCGTCTTAACAAAATCGTCGTCTAAAAAGTCAATAAGTTTTGCAATAGAGTCACTTTCAGATAAAATTGTTTTTTGAGCAGAGGCTAAAATGGTATCTTTATTTATCAAAATTGTCGCAATATAAAATTTGTATGTGTAAAAGAAAGTAGTATCTTTATATTTGCAAATTTATGTAAAAATACCATTAACCAAGAATGAATTTAAACGAAATTGACATTCACAAAGAATTAAAAAAATATTTTGGTTTCAACCAATTTAAGGGATTGCAAGAACTTGTCATAAAAAGTATTATTACTCAAAATAATACATTTGTTATAATGCCTACTGGCGGCGGAAAATCATTGTGTTATCAGTTGCCTGCTTTAATTCAACACGGAACCGCAATTGTAGTTTCTCCTCTTATCGCCTTGATGAAAAATCAAGTGGATGCCATCCGAAGTTTATCTTCAGAAACAGGTATTGCTCATGTTTTGAACTCATCTTTGACAAAAACCGAAATTAATCAGGTTAAAAAAGATATTACTTCTGGGATAACTAAACTTTTGTATGTTGCACCAGAATCGTTAACTAAAGAGGAATATGTAGAATTTCTTCAAAGTGTAAAAATTTCTTTTGTAGCCATTGATGAAGCACATTGTATTTCAGAATGGGGACATGATTTCAGACCAGAATACCGCAACTTAAAATCGATTATAAAACTTATTGGCGATGTTCCTGTAATTGGCTTAACGGCTACAGCAACACCAAAAGTTCAAGAAGATATTCTTAAAAATTTGGACATGTCTGATGCTACTACTTTTAAAGCGTCTTTCAATCGTCCAAACTTATATTACGAAGTACGTACCAAAACCAAAAATATTGAATCGGATATCATTCGTTTCATCAAACAGCACAAAGGAAAATCGGGAATCATTTATTGCTTAAGCCGCAAAAAGGTTGAAGAAATAGCCGGAGTTCTGCAAGTAAACGGAATATCTGCCGTTCCCTATCATGCAGGTTTGGATGCCAAAACTAGAGCCAAACATCAAGATATGTTTCTTATGGAAGATGTTGATGTGGTAGTGGCAACAATCGCTTTTGGAATGGGAATTGACAAACCTGATGTTCGCTTTGTAATTCACCACGATATTCCAAAATCATTAGAAAGTTACTATCAAGAAACGGGTCGTGCCGGACGCGATGGAGGAGAAGGACATTGTTTGGCTTATTATTCTTATAAAGATGTTGAAAAGCTAGAAAAATTCATGTCGGGAAAACCAGTTGCCGAGCAGGAAATTGGTTTTGCATTACTTCAGGAAGTGGTGGCTTATGCCGAAACGTCTATGTCGCGTCGTAAATTTTTGTTGCACTATTTTGGTGAGGAATTTGACGGAGAAACAGGAGATGGAGCAGATATGGATGATAATGTTCGCAATCCAAAAACTAAAGTAGAAGCGCAAGATCAAGTGAAAGTTCTTTTGGAAGTCGTTCGAGATACCAAATATTTATACAAATCAAAAGAAATTTGCTACACCCTTATCGGAAGAGTAAATGCAATGATAAAAGCACATAGAACAGACGCTCAAACCTTTTTCGGAATCGGAAAAGATTTTGAAGAGCGCTATTGGATGGCTTTAATTCGTCAGGTTTTGGTTGATGGCCTTTTGACAAAAGATATCGAAACGTATGGAATTGTTAAGCTTACAGAAAAGGGACACGAATTTATAAAGAATCCGAAATCGTTTATGATGTCGGAAGACCATGAATACAATGAAGCCGAAGATGATGCTATTGTAACTGCAGCTAAAGCAAGCGGAACAGCTGATGAAGTGTTGATGAGCATGCTGCGTGATTTGCGTAAAAAAGTAGCTAAAAAATTAAGTGTTCCACCGTTTGTGGTGTTCCAAGATCCGTCACTTGAAGACATGGCGCTGAAATATCCGATTACTATAGATGAATTAAGTAATGTTCATGGAGTAGGTGAAGGGAAAGCTAAAAAATACGGAAAAGAATTTATTGAACTTATTGCAAGATATGTGGACGACAATGACATCATTCGTCCGGATGATTTAGTCGTAAAATCTACTGGAGCCAATTCGGCAAACAAATTGTATATCATTCAAAACATCGATAGAAAACTTTCGTTAGAAGATATTGCCAAAGCAAAAGGAATGAACATGGATGCTTTGCTTAAAGAAATGGAGCAAATTGTTTATTCGGGAACAAAATTGAATATTAATTATTGGGTAAATGAGATCCTAGATGATGACCAGCAAGAAGAAATTCATGGATATTTTATGGATTCAGAAACCGATAAAATTGAAGAGGCACTAAAAGAATTTGATGGTGATTATGACATTGAAGAACTACGACTGATGCGCATAAAGTTTATGAGCGATGTTGCTAATTAAAGTTGACCATTCTCAGTCTCAGTTTTCACACTTAGTACTGCGACTGAAAACTATTCGTATAATTCTCCTCGATGCGGTTTCAAAGCATCCCGTACCTGAATCATAAACTCATCAGTCACCACCATAAAGGCAATCGCATGCATTTCGTTTTTAACTTGGAACCCGGTAATGTGTAAGGGTAATTTTTGATGAATAATATATTCTTTCAAATGCAATTCATGATGCTCAGCGGTTTTTGCAGCAGCTTCTCCACGAAAATCCCATATTAGTTTAATTTGTCTTGACATTGCTTATATTTTTATAAATCAATTGTTTAATTGAGAAAAAACGATATTTTTGTGCTTTCAAATAAACAATACTATGAAACAAAAGTACATTCTTTTTATGTTGTTTTCCTTATTTTTCTCTAAAGCAGTTGCACAGACAAATTATTCCGTAGCATCAATTCCTTTTCAACAATATACCGGAACATTAAGCGCATTGATAACGGGTGATGATCTATATTCTCCAATAATTGCACTCCCTTTTAATTTTGATTTTTATGGTGTAACATACAATCAAATTGTAATAAGTACTAATGGTTTTATTAATTTTACATCAACAAATGCGGGTCAATTCTCACCATGGTCTTTTAATTCAGAAATTCCCAATTCCAATTTTCCAGTTAAAAATTCTTTACTAGGTTGTTATGAAGATTTAAATAATTCTTCAGGGATTGGTACAATAACTTACGGAACTTATGGAATTACGCCCTATAGAAAATTTGTAGTTTATTTTAATAATCAGCCACATTTTCAATGCAATAGTACTGCAATAAGTTCTTTTCAAATGATTTTGAGCGAAACTTCAAATACTATTGATGTTCAGATAATTGACAGACAAGCGTGTTCTACTTGGAATGGAGGAAGAGGCGTTGTAGGTTTAATTAATACAACAGGAACATTAGGTATAACTCCTCCGGGAAGAAATACTGGAAACTGGACTGCTATTACTGAAGGTTGGCGTTTTTCAAGAGCAGGCTATTATTCAACTTATTCTTTTGTAAAATGTGATGATAACACTGACGGAATTCAGGTTTTTGATTTATCTGTAGCTGCTGGTGATTTATCCGTTACTCCAGATCAAGTTAGTTTTTACGAATCGATCACCGATGCGCAAATTAGTGTAAATCCAATTCTAAATAATTATACCAATTTATCAAACCCACAGACCATTTATGCCGCTAGTGATGGCATTATAAGGCCTATTGTTTTGAGCGTTGTTGATTGCACTATTGATTTTGATAACGACACCGTTGCTACAAGTTCTGAAGACATAAATTCGGATACTAATTTAGCCAACAATGATACGGATGCAGATGGAATTCCAAACTATTTAGATAATGATGATGACGGCGATTTAGTATTGACCAATGTAGAATATGTTTTTGCTAGAACCAATAATCCTATTTCTGCAGACGCACTTTTAGATACAGATAATGACGGAATTTTAAATTATCTTGATAATGATGACGATGGCGATGGATTGTTAACTTGGAAAGAAGATTATAATAATGATGGAAATCCAGCAAATGACGATACCAACTCTAATGGAATACCAGACTATTTAGAGCAAGGTGTCGCTCTTGGAGTTGCTAATGCTACTTTAGTAAATACAATCGAGTTGTATCCAAATCCGGCTTCAACAGAATTAAATATCAGTAGTATAAAGGGAGAATTAATATCAAATATTGCAGTTTACTCAATAAACGGAAGCCTTGTTAAAGAAATTAAATCGAATAATTCTGCCCAAAATATTTCAGTTTCTGACTTGCAAAGTGGAATGTACTTCATAAGAGTTACTTCAAATGACAAAATTTCAAATCTAAAATTCATAAAAAAATAGAATATAAAATCTTAATTTTAAAAAGGTTTAGTTTCGGCTAAGCCTTTTTTTGTTTTTCAAATTACTATTTTTGCCAAAAAAATTATTTAATGCCAACCGAACTATTACTTCAAGTTTCTCCCGAAATAGCTGCAAATGAAAATTTGCTCTATGAACATGTGGCTAAGTTAGTTCGTGTCTCCACCAAATTGGTTCGTAAAGTTGTTATTCTAAAACGTTCCATTGATGCGCGTCAAAAAGCGATAAAGTTCAATCTTAAAGTTTCGGTTTACTTAATAGATGAAGAATATACAGAAACAATTATTGCCCTTCCAGAGTATCAAAATGTTTCGAATAAGCAAGAAGTAATTATTGTTGGCGCTGGTCCAGCCGGACTTTTCGCAGCATTACAATTAATAGAATTGGGCTTGAAGCCAATAGTAATCGAACGCGGAAAAGATGTTAGAGGACGTCGTCGCGATTTGAAAGCCATAAACGTAGATCATATTGTGAACGAAGATTCCAATTATTGTTTTGGCGAAGGCGGAGCAGGAACTTATTCGGATGGAAAATTATATACACGTTCCAAAAAACGAGGTGATGTTGAGAGAATTTTACAATTACTAGTCGGATTTGGGGCTACGCCGGATATTATGGTTGAAGCACATCCCCACATCGGAACCAATAAATTACCCCAAATTATTCAAGATATCCGCGAAAAAATTATCGAATGTGGCGGAAAAGTATTGTTCGAAACTCGCGTCACTGATTTTGTTATAAAAAATAATGAAATTCAAGGGGTTGTTATTCAAAATGGAAGTGTAATTTCTGCTACTAAATTAATTTTAGCCACCGGACATTCGGCTAGAGATATTTTCGAATTATTAGATAAAAAGAAAATACTGATTGAAGCAAAACCTTTTGCATTGGGCGTTCGTGCCGAGCATCCGCAGGAATTGATTGATAAAATTCAATACAGTTGTGATTATCGTGGTGAATTTTTACCGCCAGCTCCTTACTCGATTGTAAAACAAGTGAATGGTCGCGGCATGTATTCGTTCTGTATGTGTCCCGGTGGCGTAATTGCGCCTTGTGCTACAAGTCCAGGAGAAGTTGTTACAAACGGTTGGTCGCCATCCAAACGGGATCAAGCAACCGCAAATTCTGGAATTGTAATCGAATTGAAATTAGAAGATTTTAAACCCTTTGCCAAATTTGGGGCGCTTGCTGGCATGGAATTCCAAAAAAGCATTGAGCAAAAAGCTTGGCATTTGGCGGGAGAAACTCAAAAAGTTCCGGCCCAGCGAATGATTGATTTTACCCAAAATAAAGTCTCGTCGTCCATCCCAAAAACATCCTATGTTCCGGGAACAACTTCTGTAGAAATGGGACAGGTTTTCCCCGGATTTCTATCTCAAATTTTAAGAGAAGGCTTTACCGAATTCGGAAAATCAATGCGAGGGTATATGACTAATGAGGCAATTCTACATGCGCCGGAAAGCAGAACATCCTCTCCAGTGCGAATTTCGAGGGATAATTTTACGTTGGAACATCCACAAATTAAAGGCTTATATCCATGTGGAGAAGGTGCAGGTTTTGCTGGCGGCATTATTTCGGCAGCTATTGATGGCGAGAAATGTGCTTTGATGATTGCGCAAGTTTTAAAATAAGCCACTTCTTATTAACTATAACGTTTTCGTTCATTTCTTTCTACAAATCGCTATCGATTGTTTTAACAAGATGAGGTAATTTTATAAAAAAAGTATGAACTCAATTCCACCCGAATTTCAAATTACCAATTTACTACATCAAGACACGTATTTACTTGATGGTCAGTTAAAAAAATGGACTGGTGAATTCTCGTTAATTTATTCTACCATCTCTTCGACTGAAAATTATGCGCCCACAGTTTTGGGTTCCATTCCAATCATGGGAGAAAGTGTTGCCGACGAAGTAGTACAATCAGCCGTTGCCGCTTATGATAATGGACAAGGATTGTGGCCCACAATGAAAGTTATTGACCGTATTAAATGTATGGAAAATTTTGTTACTCAAATGAAAGCTACCCGAAGTGAAGTAGTCAAGTATTTGATGTGGGAAATTGGAAAATCGTTGGGTGATTCTGAAAAAGAGTTTGACAGAACGGTTGAATATATTTACGATACAATTGAAGATTACAAACAATTAGATAGAAACAGCAATCGATTTACCAAAAGCCAAGGTGTAAATGCGATGGTTCGCCGCGGTCCATTGGGCGTAGTGTTGTGTCTTGGACCATATAATTATCCGCTAAACGAAACTTTTTCTTTGTTGATTCCGGCCATTATTATGGGGAATACAGTGATTTTTAAACCAGCAAAACACGGGGTGTTATTAATTTCACCATTACTCGAAGCCTTTAGAAGTAGCTTCCCAAAAGGCGTTATCAACATTGTTTATGGTAGAGGTAGAGATGTAGCTTCGCCAATTATGAAATCTGGTAAAGTTGATATTTTGGCTCTGATTGGAAACAGTAAATCGGCTATCGCTTTGCAAGATATGCATCCCAATAAAAACCGTTTGCGTCTGATTTTGGGACTAGAAGCTAAAAATCCGGCTATTATTCTTCCGGATGCCGATTTGGATTTGGCCATTCAAGAATGCATTACGGGAACGTTATCTTTTAATGGACAACGTTGTACGGCTTTAAAAATTCTTTATGTTCACGAATCGATTGCAGTTGAATTTAATAAAAGATTTGCTGAAAAAGTAGACGCGCTTTCTTTTGGAAATCCATGGGAGAAAGGTGTTTTATTGACGCCATTGCCCGAGAAAGAAATACCGGATTATATTCAGGAATTGATTGATGATGCTACCAATAAAGGTGCGAAAGTAATCAATGCAAAAGGCGGAGAACGTTCAGATAATTATATTTTTCCGGCTGTTTTGTTTCCGATAAATAAAGAGATGCGCGTTTATCATGAAGAACAATTTGGACCTGTTGTGCCTATTCTGACTTTCAAAGACATTCAAGAACCATTGAATGATATGGCAGAATCGAATTACGGACAACAAGTGAGTTTATTTGGTAAAGATATTAGAACTATTGCGCCACTTATAGACACTTTGGTGAATTTGGTTTGTAGGGTAAATTTAAATAGTTCTTGCCAGCGTGGCCCAGACGTTTATCCTTTTACAGGAAGGAAAGATTCGGCTGTGGGAACTTTGAGTATTCATGATGCTTTGCGTTCGTTTTCTATTCGGACCTTTGTTGCCTCAAAAGACAATGCTTATAACAATGAAATTCTGCAAGCGTTATTAAATAGTAAAGAATCTAACTTTATTAATACCGATTATATTTTATAAAAAAACCGGTTAGTTGAATAAGCGGTTCTTCAGAATTAATAATTATTTCTTCTTTAATCGATCTTTAAATACTTTTTCAAATTTTTCAATCTTCGGCTGAATTACCATTTGGCAGTATGGCTGATTTTTATTGTTTTCATAATAATTTTGGTGGTAATCTTTAGCCTTGTAGAAAACTTTCAATGACTCCAAAGTTGTTACTACTTTGCTTCCGTAAACCTTCTTTTCATTTAATTCGGCAATAATGCTTTCGGCAGCTTTTTTCTGTTCATCATTTTTATAAAAAATAGCAGAACGGTATTGTGTACCCACATCTGCACCTTGACGATTCAAAGTTGTTGGATCGTGAACGGTAAAGAATACTTGAAATATCTCATCAAGATTTGTTTTGCTTTTATCGTAAGTTATCTCAACAACTTCAGCTGCGCCTGTTCTTCCGGTACAAACTTCTTCATAACTCGGATTTTCAACTGTTCCTCCAGCAAAACCAGAAACTACTTTTTCAACTCCAACTAAATTTTCATAAACGGCTTCCACACACCAGTAGCATCCTCCGCCAAGAACAATAGTTTCTGTGTTTCCTTTCATGTCAGTTGCTTTAGCTACAGCTCCTTCTGGAACAAAATCAAGAGATACAGCATTCATACAATAGCGTTTTCCCGTAGGCGCTGGACCATCATCAAATAAGTGTCCTAAATGGCTATCGCATCTTCCGCAAAGTGCTTCTGTACGCTTCATTCCGTACGAATTATCATCTTTGAAAACAATACTATTTTTATTGTCTTGTTCAAAGAAACTTGGCCAACCGCAGCTGCTTACAAATTTTTGATCGGATTTAAAAAGTTTCAAGCCACAAGTTGCACAATAATAAGTTCCTTTAGTTTCAGAATTCCACATTTTTCCTGTGAAAGCTCTTTCTGTATCGGCTTTACGGGCAACTGCATATAAATCTGGGGATAGCACTTTCTTCCATTCGGCATCTGATACGTTTAATTTGGTGGTGTCCGTGTTAGAGTAGTACGGATTTTCAGGTTTTGAAATAACATTTTCCATAGCAATGGGTTTTTGATTTGTTGTTTTTTTGTTATTGGATTGTCCACAGGCAGTAAGCATAAATAAGGGCAATAAAAATAACAGATTAATAATGGTGTTTCGCATAACATTTTGTTTTTTAATTCTATTACAAATTACTAGACAATGTACGAAGACAAATGTCGTACAGTTTACAAATAGCGATGATTTAAGGAAAATTTAACGGTTGTAGAAAACGTATAATTTTTAAGCCTAGTTTTTTTTTGTATTTTTGAAAGATTAATAAATGTTATGATTGAAGAACAAGTAGTTTTGGTTAATGAACAAGACGAGCCAATAGGTTTAATGAACAAGTTAGAAGCTCACGAGAAAGCAATTTTGCATCGTGCTTTTTCCGTTTTTGTGTTGAATAGTAACAACGAAATTATGTTACAACAACGTGCCCATCACAAATACCATTCTCCGTTATTGTGGACCAATACATGTTGTAGTCATCAGCGCAACGGTGAAACAAATGTTGAAGCTGGAACACGCAGATTGTATGAGGAAATGGGTTTCACTACCGAAATTAAAGAATTATTCCATTTTATTTATAAGGCGCCATTTGATAATGGATTGACCGAGCATGAATTAGACCATGTAATGATTGGTTACTACAATGACAAGCCAAAAATTAATGAGGAAGAAGTTGAAAACTGGAAATGGATGAAAATTGAAGATGTCAAAACGGATATGATAAAAAATCCAAAGATATATACCGTTTGGTTTAAGATAATTTTTGACGAATTTTACCATTATTTAGAGGATCACAAACTTTAAGACTGCCGAATTGTGAATATGAACAACCGTTAATCAAAAATTAAAATTAAATGAAAGTAACCGTTTCAAGAAAAGCGCACTTTAATTCTGCCCACCGATTGTATCGCAAAGATTGGTCGGATGAAAAAAATAACGCCATTTTTGGCAAATGCAACAATCCAAATTTCCATGGGCATAATTACGAATTAATAGTGTCCGTAACCGGTGAGATTGATCAAGAAACTGGTTTTGTAGTTGATGTTAAGATTCTATCCGATTTGATTAAAGAGCATATTGAAAATGCTTTTGACCACAAGAATCTTAATCTTGATGTTCCTGACTTCGCCGATTTAAATCCAACAGCCGAAAATATAGCGGTAATTATTTGGCGAAAACTTCGAAAATATATTGATTCAAATAAAGATTTAGAAGTTGTTTTATATGAAACACCACGAAACTTTGTAACCTATAACGGTAACTGATGGCTTTAAAAGTAGGAGATATAGTTCCAAATTTTACGGCTATGGATACGAACGGTGAGTTATTCAATAGTCAAGAAATTATTGGTAAAAAACCAGTAGTTATCTATTTTTATCCAAAAGATAATACGAGTGTTTGTACCGAACAAGCGTGTAGTTTTAGAGATAATTATGAAGACTTTAAAGCGTTAGGCGCTGAGGTCATCGGAATTAGTAGTGATAGTTTGAAATCTCATGTAGGATTTGCATCCAAATATAAATTGCCTTTTATTTTGCTTTCAGATTCAGATAAAAAGATTAGAAAAGCATTTGGTGTTCCCAACGACTTACTAGGCTTAATTCCGGGCAGAGTTACTTATGTTGCTGACAAAAGTGGAATTGTCATTATGGTTTTCAATAGTATGTCGGGCAAAATTCATATTCAGAAAGCACTTCAAATATTAAAAAGGATGCAAGCTTAACAATAAATAGTCTCTAATGAAATTATATCCGTTGCAATTTAAACCTATTTTAAAAGAAAGAATTTGGGGCGGAACCAAATTAAAAACGCATCTAAACAAACCTATTACCACGGATATTACTGGCGAAAGTTGGGAAATATCTGTAGTTGAAAATGAGGTTAGTATTGTTGCGAATGGTTTTCTGAAGGGAAGATCATTGAACGACATAATACACGAATTTCCAGAAGCTATCTTAGGAACAAAAGTTTTCGCGCAATTTGGCACACAATTTCCTTTACTTTTTAAATATCTTGATGCACGTGAAGACTTATCAATTCAAGTGCATCCCAATGATGAATTGGCTATGAAACGTCACAATACTTTCGGGAAGACCGAAATGTGGTACGTAATGCAAGCGGATGCTAATTCTAAATTGATTGTTGGATTTAAAGAAAAATCTACTCCAGAAGACTATCTCAAAAGCGTATATAAAAAAACGCTACTTGATATTCTCGACATTAAAAAAGTAAAACAAGGCGATGTCTTTTTCCTCGAAACCGGAACAATTCATGCTATTGGATCTGGGATTGTTATCGCTGAAATTCAACAGACATCTGATATAACGTATCGTATCTATGATTTTGATAGGGTTGATGCCGCGGGAAATAAGCGAGAACTTCACGTCGATTTATCAGTAGAGGCAATAAATTATAAAACGGTTGATGCTCAAAAAAACTATACTACAGTAGAAAACAGTTCTAATGAAGTCGTTAATTGCAAATACTTCACCACTAATTTTATTCCGCTTGACGGAGCTATTACGGTATATAAACACGGCGATTCTTTTACAGTTTATATGTGTGTGGATGGTAGTTTTGAGCTGAATGTAAACGACGAAAAGTATACTTATACTAAGGGAGATACTGTTCTGCTTCCCGCATTTTTGAGTGATTTTCAACTTATCGGAAATGCCTCGATCCTAGAAATTTATATTTCGTAGTTTGTATTCTAAAGATTTAATGTAATTTTGCACCGAATTTTAAAATAAAAGAAAATGCCAAGTGTTAAAAATTTAAAGAAAGATATCAATTTCGTATTAGGTGATATTATTGAAGCAGTTTACATTTATGAATTGACAACTACAGGAAAACCATCTGATCAAACAAACGCGGTTATAGATGAAGCAATTACATCCTTTGATGCTTTGATTTCTAAAGTTAATGAAAAAAATGTAGAAAATAAAAAGGCGCATTTTAAACAAATTAATGTTGAATTAGAACAAACTGCTAATCAATTGATTGAAAAAATCAACGCACTGTAATAAAATATTTTACGAAAAAAGTTCCTAAATATTTTGGAGAATTAGTTTTCACTTCTATATTTGCAGAACAATTACGTCGCCAGTGTAGCTCAGTTGGCTAGAGCAGCTGATTTGTAATCAGCAGGTCGTGGGTTCGAGTCCCTCCGCCGGCTCAAAAGAGGAAAGTTTTATAACTTTCCTCTTTTTTTTTGGATACAGCTTACAACTGTTATATCCGTTTATTAAAAAGAAGAGATGTCTACAAATAAAGTTTTAAAAGGGGTTCTTTTGGTTGGTTTAGGTGCCACAAGTTATGGTATGCTTGCAACATTTGTTAAGCTTGCTTATGCGGATACAAGTTCAAACGGACTTCATTATACACCCGCTGAAATTATTACGGCACAATTTTTAATTGGTATCATCGCTTTGCTTGGAATTAACATCTATCAGAAAAATAGAAAAGGAACTGCCGTTGTAAGAGCTAGTCCAATTGATATCAGAAAGCTTTTGATTCTAGGAACATCAACCGGATTTACAAGCATCTTTTATTATTTAGCCGTAAAATTTATACCCGTTTCTATTGGAATTGTTCTTTTAATGCAAACGGTTTGGATGGGCGTTTTTTTAGAAATGGTTTTGGATAAAAAAATGCCATCTAAAATCAAAATGCTTTCTGTATTGATTGTTTTATTCGGAACCGCTCTTGCAACCAATCTTTTCTTCAATAAGTTATCACTTGACTGGCGCGGTGTTGTATTAGGACTATTGGCTGCTGCCTCATTTACTACCACAATGTATGCTGCTAATAAAACGGCACTATCCATTTCGTCCGCACAGAGAAGTTTATTTATGCTTTTGGGTGGAGCAATAGTGGTTTTGGTGTTTGCTCTTCTAACTCAAAACACACCATTTAATTTCGATATATTTTATAAGTGGGGAATTCTTATCGCCATTTTTGGTACGGTCATTCCACCATTATTACTGAATGCTGGATTCCCATTAACTGGAATTGGACTTGGAAGTATCGTTTCGGCAATGGAATTACCCGTTTCTGTAATGATGGCTTACGTGGTTCTTGGTGAAACAGTGGTCTTTATGCAGTGGATTGGCATTTTGTTAATAATACTAGCCATAGTCTTTATGAACATTAAGTTCAAGTCTAGAACAATGATTTAAATCATTGTTAATAAGTTTGTTTTGAGTGATTTATTACTTGTTTTTATAACGTGTAATTTTAAATTGCTAACCAATCGTGCTATTACACGATTTAAAACCAAACTTATGAAAAAACTTTTCGCAGAATTTTTTGGGACTTATTGGCTTGTTTTTGGAGGCTGTGGAAGCGCCTTGTTTGCAGCTGGAATTCCTAATCTTGGAATCGGTTTTATTGGCGTTTCCCTTGCATTTGGATTAACCGTTTTGACTATGGCTTATGCTGTTGGACATATTTCTGGCGGGCATTTTAATCCCGCAGTTTCTTTTGGACTTTGTGCTGGAGGACGATTTTCTGGCAAAGATTTAATTCCGTATGTAGTTTCGCAATGTATTGGAGCAATAGCAGCTGCAGCAACACTGTTCTTTATTTGGTCCGGAAAAACGGGAAATATCATTGACAATACAAAGGCAGGTGTTTTTGCGTCTAATGGTTTTGGTGCTTTTTCTCCCGATGGCTATTCGATGCTATCTTGTTTTGCCGCTGAGTTCATTTTAATCATGTTCTTTCTGATAGTTATTTTAGGCGCAACAGATAAATTTGCGAATGGAAAATTCGCCGGAATTGCTATTGGATTGGCGTTGACATTAATTCATTTGATTAGTATTCCAATAACTAACACCTCGGTAAACCCTGCACGTTCACTATCACAAGCCATTTTTGCTGGTGGAACTCCATTGATGCAAGTTTGGTTATTCTGGATTGCTCCGATTGCAGGAGCTTTGCTGGGTGGAATCATCTATAAAAATTTATTGCAAAATCATGACGAAAAATAAATCATTATAATTTTATTTCAATAAAAACGATGGAATTCTTCTATCGTTTTTTTATTTTTGGTCTATGAATTTACTTTTCCCCAAAGAAAAAATCACCTTTAATCTCCCAGACGCTGAGATTGCGTATTATCCCAATTTCTTTGATAGTATTGGGGCGGATGAGTTTTTTGAATTACTTACGAATCAAATTCCTTGGCAACAGGATAACATAATGGTATTCGGTAAAACGCATCCTCAGCCCAGGCTCACATCACTTTTTGGCAACGAAGGAAAAGAATATAAGTATTCCAATATTGTAATGAAACCCAATCCGTGGAACCCATTATTACTGCTTTTGAAAAATGAAATTGAAGAAGTCTGTACTGAAAGTTTCTCGACCGTTTTGCTAAATTTGTACCGAGACGGAAAAGACAGTAACGGTTGGCATGCGGATAACGAAAAAGAATTAGGAACAAATCCAGTAATTGCTTCTGTTAGTTTTGGTGCCGAAAGAAGTTTTCATTTACAGCACAATACCATCAAGGAACAAAAGCTGAAAATAAATCTTGAACACGGAAGTTTACTGTTAATGAAAGGTACAACACAACATTTTTGGAAACATCAGATTCCGAAAACAGCAAAACCTATTGGTTCCCGAATAAATCTCACTTTCAGAAGCATAAAGTAAACTGTTTTTGACTAAATTTGAAAGAAATAGATTTTCTATGAACGAAATAATCCACTATTTTAACACCATACCCTCATCGCACAGAGCGTTAATTTTAGCGGGAGGGATTTCTTTTTTTTGGTTGATTGAAACCGCAGTACCTCTGTTTAAATTCAGTTATAATAAATGGCAGCACGCAGGGATTAATATCTTCTTTACCGTTACGACCATGATTGTCAATTTTTGTTTGGCAGTGATTCTATTAAAAACAGCACAATGGACCGTTGATGCTAATTTTGGGCTACTTCAATGGTTGCCAGAAATGAATCCGTGGTTGTTTGCGATTGTAGGTTTGTTGCTTTTGGATTTGATTGGTGCCTATCTCGTACATTGGGTGGAGCATAAAGTTAGATTTCTTTGGCATTTTCATTTGATACATCATACGGATGCTTGGGTTGATACAACATCTGCCAACAGGCATCATCCAGGGGAAAGTGTTATTCGATTTATCTTTACTACGATTGGCGTTTTAGTGGTTGGTGCTCCAATGTGGATGGTTTTCCTATATCAAACTTTATCTGTTGTAGCGACGCAATTCAATCATGCCAATATCGTTTTGCCTAAAAAACTGGATACTATACTCAGCTATTTTATAGTTTCACCCGATATGCATAAAGTGCATCATCATTATGTCCTTCCGTATACCGATAGTAATTATGGTAATATTTTTTCTATTTGGGATCGCTTATTCGGGACTTTTAAATCATTGGATAGAGATAAAATAATTTATGGTGTTGATACGCACATGAAGCCTGAAGAACACAATACTCTTTCTAATTTGTTGAAAATTCCGTTTCAAAAGCATCGCGCTCCAAATAATTAAAGTGTAAAAAAAAGCAAACATATTTAAAAACTAATTATTTTTTTTATTAATATTGAATGACCAATTGATAATTTGTAATTTAATAAAAAAAAATACTTTTACAGAAATGAAAAAAAGTAAGTTACTAGAACTTAGCAGCGAACAGTTAGAAAGAGTTGTTAGCATGGCGCAAGAAGAAAGAAAACCATTTGAGGCAATTAAAGAAGAATTTGGGCTTACAGAAAATGAAGTAACCGAATTCATGCGCAAGCGTTTGGCTAAAGATAAATTTGAACTTTGGAAAAAAAAGGCTGCCGGAAGCAAACCAAAACCCAAGCTAATTATCGACGACTATGACGATTTAGACAGTAAATATTATATCAAAAATAAATTTGATTAAGAAATAAACCCTTGCCCAAAGCGAGGGTTTTCAATTTTATAGTAAAATCTTTTTAGTTAATCAAAACTAAATACATATAAACTTTATTAACAATATAGTTACTTTTGGAGACTTATTTTAAATAAATATTGAGTAAATGAAAAAACTAATTCT
The DNA here is from genome assembly GCF_029945805.1 of Flavobacterium sp. Classification (GTDB taxonomy): domain Bacteria; phylum Bacteroidota; class Bacteroidia; order Flavobacteriales; family Flavobacteriaceae; genus Flavobacterium. The sequence continues at coordinate 19,818 of NZ_JAQSDH010000052.1, read as the reverse complement.
GACTGCCGTTATTGCCCTGACTGCTATCTTTAACAGTGCAACTGCACAAATAAAAAGTACACCTGACGTCAAAGTTACTATCGATTTAAATACGATTAAAAACGATAAGGTTATGGTTACTGTTATTCCTCCGGCTTTTACTAGTAATGAGGTTTCTTTTCATCTTCCAAAAACAGTTCCTGGAACTTATTCGGATGATAACTACGGAAGGTTTATAGATAATTTAAAAGCATTTGATAAAAACGGAAAAGAACTAGTCATTTCTAAAACGGATGCTAATTCTTGGAAAATTTCTAATGCAAAATCAATGGTGAAAATTACGTATCTGGTAAACGATACTTTTGATTCTGAATCTGGAAAAGGGTACAGATCGGGAGAAAAAAAAGAAGATATTTTTTCTCCATCAGGCACCAATATTCTTGAGGGTAAAAATTTCGTAGTAAATAATCATGGTTTTGTAGGTTATTTTGAGGATAAGATACAGCTAACGGAAATGCCGTACACTTTAACTGTTTTGCATCCTGAAGGCCTATTAGGAACAACTTCATTAAACGATATTGATAAAAGTGAGGCTGTAGATGTTTTTAAAGTAAATCGTTATTTTGAACTGACGGATAATCCAATAATGTATTCTAAACCGGATTTCGAAAAGTTTACGGTTGACGGTATGGAAATTTTATTCAGCGTTTATTCTCCAACAGGAAGATATTCTGCGAAATCGTTATTACCTGACTTAGAAAAAACAATGCGTGCCCAAAAAGCATTCATGGGAACAATTAATGAAAATAAACGCTATACCGTTTTATTATATTTAACGGATTATTATGGTAATGATGCAAAAGGATACGGAGCTTTAGAACATCATACTTCAACAACGGTTGTTTTTCCAGAAGCAATGCCACAGGAAGATTTAGAAGAGCAATTGAAAGATGTAGTTTCACACGAATTCTTCCATACCATTACGCCATTAAGTATTCACTCGAAAGAAATACAATATTTTGATTACACTAATCCTAAAATGTCAGAGCATTTATGGATGTATGAAGGGGTTACAGAGTATTTTGCAAATCTATTTCAGGTTAATCAAGGATTGATTGATGCAGATAATTTTTATGAAAGAATGGCTGGTAAAATAACCAATACCTCAAAATTGAACGATACTATGTCATTTACCGAAATGAGTAAAAATGTTTTGGTTGAGCCATACAAGGAACAGTACCTCAATGTTTATGAAAAAGGAGCTTTAATCGGAATGTGTATCGATATTATCATCCGTGAAAAAAGCAATGGCGAAAGAGGGATTTTAGACCTAATGAAAAAATTGTCTAAAGAATATGGTGTGGATAAGCCCTTCAACGATAACGAACTTTTTGGAAAAATCACACAATTAACCTATCCAGAAGTAGGTGAGTTTTTGAATACTTATGTATCCGGAACGACTCCAATACCTTATGATACGTACGTTGCCAAAATGGGTGTGACTCGCGGAAAAGTAAAAGTACCTTTAAATCCATTTCTGAAAGATCAAGCCACACCTTACATTACCATTAAGCCAACGACCAAAGAAATTGTTGTTATTCCAGCTAAGGAAATGAATGATTTTATGACTAATTTAGGTATAAAAGGTGGCGATGTTATTCTTGCAATTAATAACAAGCCCTACGATCTTGATACTATTTACGACATGATTATCGAAAGCCAAAACTGGAAAGAAGGCGATAACATCAGCGTAAAAATAAAAAGAGAAGGTAAAGAACAAACCATAAAAGGAAAGGTGAAATTAAGTTATGATGAAGTAGAAGGCTATGAGTTTTCAGATAAATCAAAAGAAAAATTAAATACGGCCTGGTTAAAAGGCTAATCTAAAAAATAGTATTGAAATCCTCAATTTGTTCGTCAGATTGAGGATTTTTTTTAGTATTATTGCCAAAAATAACATCCATGTACAAATCGATATTCGCACTCTTTTCAATTCTTATTTTAACTTCTTGCAACGAAAAAGAATCAATTAAAAACTTTGTCCTTACGGGAAATATTAAAGGTTTGAAAAACGGAACTTTATACATTCAGAGAATAAAAGATACTACGTTGGTAGCTATTGATACGATAAAAATTAATGGAGATTCTCATTTTACAAGCGAATTTGATTTAGATTCTCCAGAAATGTTATACCTGTTTTTAGATCGTGGAGTTAGCAATTCTGTAGATAATAACATTACGTTCTTTGCCGAAAAAGGAAAAATGAATATCGAAACCTCATTGGATTTTTTTACTGCCGATGCCAAAATTACGGGATCCAAAAATCAAGAACTTTATGACGAATACCGAAAAGTAATTTCAAGATATGTAGATCAAGATTTAACACTTATCCAGAAAAAGCTTATGGCGTACAAAGAGAATAAGGTAGATGAAATGAATAAAATTGAAGAGGAACAAAAGAGTATTCTAAAACGAAAATACCTTTACACTACCAACTTTGCTGTAAATAACGGAGATTACGAAGTCGCACCTTATGTGGCATTAGCTGAGATTTATGATATCAATCTTAAATATTTGGATACTATCCAAAAATCAATGACACCAAAGGTTTCTAAATCATTGTACGGAAAGAAACTGAATGACTTTTATGCTGCAAGAAAAAAAGAGGAAACTAAGTAATTTCTATCGTTTTAGAGCAAAATGTCCTTTGTGAATTTTTCCGTTATATCTAATAACGTTAAACCAATAGTCATCTGATGGCATTAGTTTTCCATTGAAAGTTCCATCCCAGAACTCTTTATTATCCATTACTTTTAATAATTTACCGTAACGGTCAAATATTTTTACTTCAAAGTTGGGTTCAAATGAAGAAAACCTTATGTACCAATTGTCGTTGTATCCATCACCATTTGGTGTGAAAAATTTTGGGTAATTCAGTATATAAACTTCTTTAGTTGCCTCTCCACAACCATTTTTATCGCGAACGGTTACAGTATAATTTCCGTTAACCAATCGGTTAAATATAGAACTGTTTTGAAACGTTTCACCATCAATAGAATATTCGTAGTCGCCCAAACTATCTGCACTCAAGTTTACGGTAATACTATCTTGGTTATCGGTCCAGTCTACAATATCTATTGATGATATGAGTGGCGCGTTAGAAACTACTACGCTAAAATTCTTTGTTGTAGTACAGGCAGCATAGGTATAGGTGTTTCCAACGGTTAGCCAATAATCACCAGCTTGATTAACAGTTATTGATGGTGCGCTGACATTTGTAGACCAAACAGTGAAGTCAAATCCGGGGGGAGCCGTAATTGTTACACTTCTTCCTTCACAAAAAGCAAATTCGTCAGGCATTATAATTACTGGGATACTCACCATAGTCAATTCCAGTTCTACCACCTGATAGCATCCATTTACATTGTCAATTCTGACATAAATTATTGTTTGCCCCAAAAAGATAGTATTGTTTGTTGGTAATTGTTCAGATGGAATAAGATTATTTGCACCATTTGATGAAGAGTAATAGGTAAATGTATTTCCTGCCAAACTAGCCATAAGTTGAGTTAACAAAGACATATCAACCGTTTCGTTACCGTTATTTTGGTTGTCACAAATAAATGCGGTACCATTTACGGCATTCAAACTATAAATCAAACTAATGGTAATTGCAACCCGTCCAACACTTTCACAACCGTTTAAAGTCTGAGTAGCATAATAGGTTGTAGCATCAGCCAATAGTGTAGAACTTGCAAGTTCAATTGTACTTGTTGGAGAAGCATACCATTTAACTAGCGTTGCACTTACAATAACATCATTCAAAGTAGCATTCTGAGTGGCACAAAAAGATTGGTTTGTCCCTGTCGGAGATATTGTATTTTGAATAGCAATAGTCACAGGAACTCTTAAACTTTCGCAGCCACTAACCGTTTGCGAAGCGTAATAAGAAATACCATCTTGCAAAATAGTAGTCACTGCTAACAAATTTCCGCCACTTGCAGCATCATACCATTTTATATTTTGACCTGTTATAGCAATATCATTTAAAGTAGCATTTTGCTGAATACAGAATTGTTGAGAGCTCGCAGCTGTTGGTAAACTAACTGCACTTATAACAACATTTTGAGTCTGAGTTTCGATGTTTCCATTACCATCATTATAACTCCAAGTGACTGTATAATTACCAGGTAAAGAATAACTTAACGGATTTGTTGTAGTTCCATTAATACTTCCGGCGCAATTGTCTGTAGCGGTTGGTACAGAAATAACAGTAGTACAATCACCGTTTATAGTCGGAAGTATAGAAGCATCAGGTACAGGTTTAGTCGCGTCACCAACAAGAACATTGATAGAAATTGTAGTATCACAACCACCGGTTCCTGTTATAGCACATGAATATTGTCCACTTTGACTGGAATTAGCATTCAATATAACAGGATTCTGTAGATTTGATGTAAACCCATTTGGACCTGTCCAACTATAATTTGTACCACCCGATGCCGTAAGATTGATGTTGCCATTAAGGCAAATGTCTGGTACCGAATTGACTACAGGAGATGAAAAACAATCTGTAAATTTTGCTATAAAAAAATCACCACCAAGACTGGTAGGCATATATGTTCCTGAAGTGCCTAAACTACTACTGCCTCCAGCTCCTGATATGTATATGTTACCATCTTTAAAAGCAACATTCTGTATATTGTCTCCATAATTTCCACCATAATAGGTTGACCAGATAAGTTGCCCATTAGTATTAAATTTAGTAAGTAGTCCTGTATCAATTCCGTTAGAAGTAGTCTGAAAAGAATTAGGTGTTGCAAGATTTGGATTTCGTGTCGTTGCACCTAAATATACATCTCCATTATCAGAAACAAAACCATCATTACAATAATCATTAAAAAAAGAGTCAGATCCAAAATAAGTTCCCCATTGTCTAACTCCATTTTTATTAAACTTTGCTATAAAGCAATCGACACCGTTTACAACTTGAGTAGATTTATATGAGCCATTTGTAGCAATGCCATCAATACTATTAGTTTGTCCAATGAGATAAACGTTGTTTAAAATGTCTACCCCTAAACCCATTATTTGATCATAATAATCGGAAACTGAAATATAAAATGAGGCATTCCCTCCATAATACGTGCACCACAACCTATTCCAGTTTTCATCAAACTTGATAAGATAACCATCAACAAAATTGCGAGTAGTTTGATGAGCAAGTGGAGTAGCAATATTTGGAACAATAGAATTTGATTGACCTGCAAAATAAATTTTATTTTCATAGTCAATTGTGCTGTGGCTTATTACAACAGTAAAGTAACTACCACTCAGGAGAGAACCATTAGAATTAAACTTTGCAAAAAATCCTAAAGGGTCGGATATAGAGTTAGTATTTACAGCTTGAAATGCGCCAGGCGTTGCAATTCCATTCACACTATATGTTGAACCTGCTATTATTAAATCCTGATTAGCATCGATAGAGATAGTTCTTATTTCGTCAAAACGTTCACCACCATAAAATGTGCCCCAAATTCGTTGTCCATTTGAATCAAATTTTAGTATAAATCCTTCTCTGGAAAACGCAGACCCAAATTGTTTATGAACTCCTGGAGTAGTTATATTATTGGATAAACCGTCCTGATCCCATGTATATCCTACTGCATAGATCTCATTCTGATTTGAAACAGCAATATCTAGAATTTGTGTAGCATATATAATGTTTCTTATATAAGTTGACCATAGCCTCTGACCATTAGAATTAAACTTGATCAGACATCCAGTCTCAGAGCCTGTAGTGTTAGTACTTTGAAATGATCCTGATGTTGCTATGTTGTTATTACTATAGGTCTCACCACTTGAAATAACATTGTCATTACTGTCAATATTCAATGTTTTAGTATAATTTTCCATGTTACTACCGCCATAATAAGTTCCCCATAATCTATTAGGGACCGGGTCAATAACAACTTTCTTGCCTTCAATATTTTCATCCGATGCAAAGCCATAAACATTCTTGCTGATTTTTTTATAATTGATGCCAACCTCTTTCTTATCCTCATCAGTCCAACTCAATGGTAAAGTCTCTTCCATTGCACCAAAACGAAGATTCATCTTAATCTTATCATCAACCAACTCCGTTTTAGCACCATTAAATTTCATCTGAATGTCAGCAATTTTACCATTGGGCTTAACAATAAAATTATATTCAACAGGTTTCGATTGATCCTCTGGAACAAAAAACACAACATCAATATTCGGATAAATATTAATATAAGTTACTTTTTGAAATTTATGAACATTCAAAATACCATCTGGTTTAGAAACTACATTGTAATAATTATCATAATCCGTTGATTTACCTTCTGAAACTAGCTTTACAGCCTGATTAGAATTAACAAAATCAATGTCAATCCGATGAAAACGATATTCTAATTTATAATTCCGATTTAGTAAGTTATCATCTTTTGGTAAAGATGAAGTGCGAGTCCTTTGTTGCTCTTTTTGAGTTAAAGCAATCTTTTTAGATTCATATACATCATACGAAAATCCATTTTTCCGCAATTGAACGTTAAGACCATTAGTGTTCAACAGGTATTTTACATTGTCGTTGGGATTACTATTTTGGTCAACAATCTGACCTTTATTTTCAATAAAACCAACAGTAGACTGTTTTTGCGCAGTCAGTACCGAACTAATTAAGAAAATAAAAATAACTACAGATTGTTTCATAAATGTGTTTTAAAACGATGTAAAAGTAACAATTTTACTTACATACTGATTCATATATTTCAATGAATTCTACAAAAGACATCTCGTTTTAATACTATATTTTCAGTATTTTTAAAACTTTCTACAGAACTAAATACTTGATTTTTATCCTCATAGCATCCTAATCAAATAAAGATTATTAGTAAATGGCACTTTATTCTTATTTACAGTGTATTTATTAATACTTATAATTTGTTTATTAATAGTTATAGCGTGTATATTACTATTTAAAGTGTATTTATTAATACTTGAAACGTATTTATTTATATTTTAAGAGTATATATTGGTAGTTATAGTTTATTTATTAATGATTTAAGCGTATTTATTTATATTTATAGCGTATTAATTAGTGCTTATAGCGTATTTATTAGTACATCTTACGAATAATTTTATAACTTTATCAAGTGTAATTTAAAATTTAGAATTCAAAATTTAAAATAATTAACCATGCTGTACTTTAACTTCGTCCGCATTTTCCAATTGAAAGGAATCAATAAACCGTTTAGCTACCTCTGCAATACTGGATATTCCGCAGGTTATGCAACCAAGCTAACCAACAATAGGGTAGAGCAGATTAACCTTGTAAGACTCGAGAAGTTCTGTAAAGATTTCAATTGTACACCCAACGACATCTTTGACTTTCGACCCAATTCAAAGGACAATCTTCCAAAAGATCACGCCTTAAATACACTCACAAAACCCGAAATCACAAATGAAATACTCGGAAAAATTAACAGCTTGTCTGCCGATAAAATTCAGCAAATACATGACATCATCAAAAATATGGAGTAATTTTGCCTGTCAATAAAACCTAATGAAAGACATTCTATTAATCACGCCGCCATTCACGCAACTCAATACACCTTATCCGGCTACGGCTTATATAAAAGGTTTTTTGAACACGAAGGGCATATCCGCTTTTCAAATGGATTTGGGCATAGAAGTGATTCTGGAACTATTTTCAAAGCAAGGTTTAACGGATATATTTTTAAATGCTGAAAACAATCAGGATGCTTTTATTCAGCATCAAAACTTACAGCGAATCTATTCTTTAAAGCAAGAATACATCAACACAATAGATGCCGTAATAGAATTTCTACAGGGAAAAAATCAAACCTTAGCACGTCAAATTTGCGCCGGAAATTTTCTTCCGGAAGCTTCGCGTTTCGAACAGTTAGACGATATGGATTGGGCATTTGGTTCCATGGGAATGCAAGACAAAGCGAAACATTTAGCCACATTATATCTCGAAGATCTATCCGATTTTATCAAAGAATGTATCGATGAAAACTTTGGCTTCAGCCGCTATGCCGAACGATTAGGTAGAAGTGCCAATTCGTTTGACGAAATGTATGCCTATCTGCAAAACGAATTAACTTATATTGATGGTATTTCATTACAGCTTTTAGATGAAACAATAAAGAAAGTTGAACCTAAATTGGTGCTGATTTCCGTTCCGTTTCCGGGAAATTTATACAGTGCATTCCGTTGTGCGCAATATATTAAAAAGAACTATCCCAAAGTCAAGATTTCAATGGGTGGTGGTTTTCCCAATACCGAACTGCGAGATTTGAAAGATAAACGTGTTTTCGAATTCGTCGATTTCATTACGCTTGATGATGGTGAATTACCCGTCGAATTACTATTTGATGCAGTATGTCGAATTGAGCCTGTCGAAGTGCTTTTTAAACGAACATTTCTTCTCGAAAATAACGAAGTCGTTTACAAAAACAACACTACAAAATCGGATTACAAGCAAAGTCAAGTTGGGACGCCGGATTATTCCGATTTACTTTTAGAAAACTATATTTCAGTCATTGAAATTGCGAATCCAATGCACAGTTTGTGGAGCGATGGTCGTTGGAATAAGCTAACCATGGCCCACGGATGCTACTGGGGAAAATGTACTTTCTGTGATATTTCGTTAGATTATATCAAACTTTACGAACCTGTTGCCGCCAAAACTTTGGTCGATCGAATGGAAGAAATCATTGCTCAAACGGGCGAAAACGGATTCCATTTTGTAGATGAAGCTGCGCCTCCGGCTTTAATGCGAGAAGTAGCCTTAGAGATTCTTCGTAGAAAACTTACGGTTTCTTGGTGGACCAACATTCGTTTCGAAAAAAATTTTACTGCCGATGTCTGTCAATTATATAAAGAATCGGGCTGTATTGCGGTTTCTGGCGGATTAGAAGTAGCTTCGGATAGATTATTAGAGCTGATTCAAAAAGGCGTAACCGTAGAACAAGTAGCGCAAGTTACCAGAAACTTCACCGAAGCCGGAATTATGGTTCATGCGTATCTAATGTATGGGTATCCTACGCAAACCGTTCAGGAAACAGTTGATAGTTTGGAAATGGTACGTCAACTGTTTGAACTCGGAATTATTCAATCGGGTTTTTGGCATCAGTTTGCCATGACAGCGCACAGTCCGGTTGGAATGTTTCCAGAAGAATTTGGTGTTATTCCACAAACGAATGACATCACTTTTGCGAATAATGACATCCAATTTAAAGACAAAACCGGAATTGATCATGATAAATTCAGCTTTGGATTAAAGAAATCACTTTTCAATTATATGCACGGTATCTGTTTTGATTACCAATTACAAGATTGGTTTGATTTCAAGATTCCGAATACAAAAATACCATCGGATTATATTGTTTCTTGTCTCGAAAAAGAAAATGATTTCAATATTAAACCAACAGCTAAAGTTATTTGGATAGGAGGAAAGCCAATTACAGCTGCCTTTACAAAATCTAAAAAAGGAAATTCTTGGGAAATGATGAAACTGACTTTTCACGATAAACGAGAAAGTGTTGAGATTTCATTAGAAAAAGACAAAGCAGAATGGTTGATAAAAACACTTGATTTACTTCATTTTTCCAATGAAAAAGTAACAACATTTTCACAGGTTAAAGCTGATTTCGAAACCCAATTCGAAGATTTTGAATTGTTTTGGCATTCCAAACCGTTAAATACCTTGAGAGAAAGAAATTTGTTGCTATTATAATTATTTAGGCCGGCTCGCCATAAAGATCAAATTCAGTAGCATCAATAATTTTAATATTGACAAATTCTCCTGTTTTTACATAGAACTTTGAAGCATCAATAAGCACTTCATTATCTACATCTGGACTGTCGAATTCAGTTCTTCCAATAAAGTATTGACCTTCTTTTCTATCGATGATGCATTTGAAAATTTCTCCCACTTTCTCCTGATTTAAATCCCATGAAATCTGTGATTGTAAGTCCATTATCTCAGTAGCGCGAGCTTGTTTTACTTCATGCGGTACGTCATCTTCTAATGAAAAGGCATGTGTATTTTCTTCATGAGAATAAGCAAAACACCCTAATCTTTCAAACTTCATTTCTTGAACCCAGTCTCTCATGATTTCAAAATCTTCCTGAGTTTCTCCAGGATAACCAACAATCAATGTCGTTCTGATTGTCATTCCAGGAACTGCTGCACGGAATTCTTTCAAAAGTTTGGTCGTTTTTTCTTTGGTAGTTCCGCGACGCATTGATTTCAGAATGTTATCTGAAATATGTTGCAACGGAATATCGATATAATTACAGATTTTAGGTTCGCGTTTCATCAATTCTAAAACATCCATCGGAAAACCTGTTGGGAAAGCATAGTGCAAACGAATCCATTCAATACCTTCGACCTTTACTAAGTTTTCTAATAGTTCAGCAAGGTTTCTTTTTTTGTATAAATCCAATCCGTAATACGTCAAATCTTGAGCTATTAGAATCAATTCTTTCACGCCATTTTTAGCCAAACCTTCAGCTTCTTTGACCAATTTTTCAATGGTTTGAGATACATGCTTTCCACGCATAAGCGGAATGGCACAAAAACTACACGGTCTATCACACCCTTCTGCGATTTTTAAATAAGCATAGTTTTTTGGAGTCGTAGTCAATCGTTCGCCCAGCAATTCATGCTTGTAATCGGCACCAAGCGCTTTTAATAAAAGCGGTAATTCAGTGGTTCCGAAATATTGATCCACATTTGGAATTTCTTTTTCTAAGTCGGGACGGTATCTTTCAGACAAACATCCGGTAACGAAAACTTTATCTACTAAGCCTCTTTCTTTCTTGTCTGCGTATTCCAAAATGGTATTTACCGATTCTGCTTTAGCATTGTCAATAAAGCCACAAGTGTTGATAACTACAATGTTACCTTCTTGTTCGTGCACCACATCTTTTCCGCTTGCTTTTAATTGTCCCATCAAAACTTCACTGTCGTAAGTGTTTTTGGAACATCCAAGTGTGATGACATTGATTTTATTTTTCTTTAATGACTTAGTTCTCATAGACTTAAAATTGGAGTGCAAAATTACGCTTTTTATTCCGAAATAAATTCCACTATAACTGTTAAAATAAAAAACCACCTCAAAAGAAGTGGTTTGGATATTGATAGCAAATGACTATTAGAAATTAACGGAATAACTAACCGTAATAGTGTTGTTGTATCTGCTTACTCTCGCTGGGTCTGTCAAACCAGAGGATAGGAAAGTATAATTGAAGTTTCTGTGGTCATAAGAATACGCTAAGTCAATTCGGCTATCGCCAAAAGTATAGCCTAAACCTCCAGAATATCCAGTTAAATCGCCAAAAGCTTGATCCACTTTATACGGACTTTGATCAAAACGATAGCCACCTCTAAAGCTGTAGGCTTTGTATTTGTATTCACCACCAAGGCGAATCTCAATAGCATTTTCAAGTGCAGAACTCATGAAAGAATTTATTCCTGTGTAATCATTTTGTGGTCTGAATTTGGTATTACTGTAATCTTTTGTAGATACGTCAGCACTTAATAATCCTTTTTTACCAAAAAGATAGGCCACACTTCCCGTCCATTTGCTAGGAGTTTGAATTGTATAAGAGTCATAAATCATTGTAATATCGGGATTGTAAACAGAAGTGTTTCCATTATTAGTAGCAACCACAGCCTGTCTTTGCTCATCTGAAAGTCTATACCATGTTGGCGATTGATATGCTAATCCAACACGTAAACTCTCTGTAGCCTTAACAATCGCACCTAAATTAAAGGCATAACCGCTTCCGAAGGTATGGGTTTCGGTATCAAATTGTACAGATTGTAAAGTGGCAGGATCTGGATTGTTGTATGATTCATAAACAGAAGTCGTTTTGATTATATCTGTGTAATGATAATTTAAATTAATACCTAAAAACAGTCTATCTTTAAAGGATGTAGCAAAATTTGCAGTAAATTTTCCGTCATAGCCTGTTGTGATAGTGTAATTCTGTTGTTGAAAATTACTATTTGTTGGAACATTTGATACATAAACAGAATTTGCGTTAGTATTGGAAACAGGATTAAATATATAGGCATTGTAACCCAAAAGGGCCTGTTGGTCAATAAAGTTTAGGTCTTCAAAGAAAGCTTGTTCAAGTGTCTGTAGTGTAATGCCGCCTTCTTGTGGTAAACCATTTGCAAACCGTAAAAAGTATTTGTCAATAGAATTGTAAGGATTGGTACCTGCGGAATAAATGCTATTATTAAAATTATTATTGTTCTCATAGTTCAGAGCAATAGTAAATTTCTGCCAGTCATTTTTCGGATTATTATCTTTAAAAACAAAAACAACTCCAGCCTGATTTAAATCTAGTGAACTATCGTTTTCTTTTCCTGTACTACCGTAATAGCGTGAAATGTTTTTACTGTTGTACACAGAACCTGTAAAAGTAGCATAGTTATTTGTAAAGAATATAGAGCCAGCAGGGTTTTGATTAATGGCGGATAAATCACCACCCACTGCGCCAAACGCACCACTCATGCCTCTAAATCGCGCAGATCCTGTTAGATTTTCAACAGCATAGCGAAGTGCATCTTCTGGAGTAGTTTCTTGAGAATGCATTGCTGAGAATGATAATCCAGCAATGATTATTGATAAAAGTTTTTTCATAGCATTTTATATTTTTAGTCAAAAAAATATCTATGCGATCTGTTACAATTGCATAGATATTTGAGTATTAATTATTATCTTCTTCCGCCACCGCCACCAGATGATCTTCCTCCGCCGCCGCCGCCATAACTTCCCCCGCCTCCGCCGTAACTTCCACCACCGGATGAACGCGTGTTGCTGCTTGGTGTGTAAGTACGAGTTGGTTGTGATTGCGTGTTGGTATTATTTCTCGTAGGTTGAGGCTGCGAGTTAGTATTTGTTCTTGTTGGAGTAGTAGTATTGTAATTTCTTGTACCATTTGATGAAGAAGATCTTGTGTTACCGTTAAAATTAGTGTTTCTTGATGTTCCAGCGTTACGGTAAGTATTATTTCTTCTTCCGTTATTTACGTTGTTGTAATTTGATTGTCGTCCTGCGTTTCTTCCACTGTTATAAGAATAAGGATATGAAGTGGTTCGTCGTCCGCCATTATAATAATAGTTGTTGTTAAAATTATTACCATGCCAATTATTGTAAAAACCTCCGTAGAAACCATTACCGTACCAGCTGTTCCAACCCCAACCAAAACCTATATTTGGTCCATACCAGTTATTCCAACCTAAGCCCCAAGAAGGACTGTACCAGTTATTGAATCCCCAATAATTTCCGTACCAAAAGTTATTCCAATATCCATAGCCCCAATTGTTATCATAAACGTTTACAGTTACAGTTTGTGGATTGCTACCCCAATTCGCATTATTAGAATTGTAATTTTCATTTCTATTAATGGTATCGTTGTTGACTGAAGTATAACTGTCAACATCGGTAAACACTTGAGCATCTTTATTTAAATCGCTAAAGTATTCTTGGTATTGATTTTTTTGAGAATTGTTGTTTGCTGTTTCTCTTTTTTGCGATCCACCATAAACTCCATCACTATCATAGTACGAAGTATTTTGATAAGAGCCGCAGGAAGTAGTAACAATTGCAAGAAATCCAATTAGGGAATAAAAGGATAATCTTTTACCAGAAAAAAAATAAGTTTTCATATCTATAGCATTTTTATTGTTGGACTATACAAAAATAGTTAGTTTTGCCGAACTATTTAGTTAAAATTAGTTAAACAATTTTTATGCCAAAGTATTCAATATGAGTAAGAATTTAACAAAAAGAGAAGAAGATTATTCAAAGTGGTACAACGAACTCGTTGTCAAAGCAGATTTAGCTGAGAATTCGGGTGTTCGTGGTTGTATGGTCATCAAACCGTATGGCTATGCCATTTGGGAAAAAATGCAAGCAGAATTGGACAGAATGTTCAAAGAAACTGGACACAGCAATGCGTATTTTCCTCTTTTTGTACCCAAAAGTATGTTTGAGGCAGAAGAGAAGAATGCAGAAGGATTTGCGAAAGAATGTGCCATTGTTACTCACTACCGATTAAAAAATGATCCTGACAAACCAGGTAAATTAATGGTTGATCCAAATGCTAAATTGGAAGAGGAACTTATCGTTCGTCCAACAAGTGAGGCTATAATTTGGTCAACCTATAAAAATTGGATACAATCTTATAGAGATTTACCCTTGCTGATTAACCAATGGGCGAATGTGGTTCGTTGGGAAATGAGAACTCGATTGTTTTTAAGGACTGCTGAATTTTTATGGCAGGAAGGACACACAGCGCATGCTACAAAACAAGAGGCGATTGAGGAGACAGTTCAAATGATGAATGTTTATGCCGAATTTGCACAAAATTTCATGGCTATTCCAGTTGTGAAAGGAATAAAAACAGAAACGGAACGATTTGCTGGTGCTGACGAAACCTATTGTATTGAAGCTTTAATGCAGGATGGAAAAGCACTTCAGGCGGGAACGTCGCACTTTTTGGGACAAAATTTCGCCAAAGCTTTTGATGTGAAATTTGCTAATGCTGAAGGAAAACAGGAATATGTTTGGGGAACTTCATGGGGAGTTTCTACACGTTTAATGGGAGCATTGGTTATGACACACTCCGATGATAACGGATTGGTTTTACCGCCAAACTTAGCGCCGATTCAAGTTGTGATTGTTCCGATTTTTAAAACGGAGGACGAGTTTGATGCTATTTCGGCTGTAGCCAATGACTTAGTGGCACAATTTAAGAAACTAAAAATCTCAGTTAAGTTTGATAACCGAACTACGCAAAAACCAGGATTTAAATTCGCTGAATGGGAATTGAAAGGGGTGCCAGTTCGAATTGCTATTGGCCCTAAAGATTTAGAAAACGGAACTTTCGAAATTGCACGAAGAGACACTTTGTCAAAAGAAGTAAAGGAAAAAGAAGGCATTGTAGCTTATATTTCTGATTTGTTGCAACAAATACAATCTGATTTATTTAATCGCGCATTAGAGTACAGAAATACGCATATCACAGAAGTAGATTCTTTTGAAGAGTTCAAAAATGTTCTGGAAAATAAGACTGGATTTATTGCTGCACATTGGGACGGAACTCCAGAAACGGAAGAGAAAATCAAGGAGTTAACCAAGGCAACTATCCGTTGTATCCCTTTAGATCAAAAAAAAGAAGAAGGAATTTGCATTTTTTCTGGAGGCAAATCAGCTGGCAGAGTGTTGTTTGCAAAAGCCTACTAATAAAAAAAAGCAAAAATATTTTTTTGCTCTTGTGGGATTGAAAAATAGTTGTATTTTTGCAACCGCATTTTTAAGTTAAAATGGCCCGTTCGTCTATCGGTTAGGACGCATGGTTTTCATCCATGTAAGAGGGGTTCGATTCCCCTACGGGCTACAAAATTTATAAGTGCTAAGAAGGCCCGTTCGTCTATCGGTTAGGACGCATGGTTTTCATCCATGTAAGAGGGGTTCGATTCCCCTACGGGCTACAAATTAGTTGTTAATTAGTTTTATAAAACAAGGGTTCAGTGTCTCGAATTTTTGTTTTATTAGTCAAAACCAAAGTGATTGATTTTAATCGTGGGAGGTTTTTCTTTTTTAACTAATATTTTTATATTAATTACAATTAAATTACAGAAAAATGGCAAATCATAAGTCAGCTTTAAAGAGAATTAGAAGCAATGAAAAGAAAAGGGTATTAAACAGATACCAGCACAAAACAACTCGTAATGCTATTAAAGCATTAAGATTAGCTACAGATAAATCAGATGCAGCAGCTAAATTATCAGCAGTTGTTTCAATGATTGATAAATTAGCTAAGAAAAATATCATTCATGATAACAAAGCAGCTAATTTGAAATCTAAGTTAACAAAACACGTTTCAAAACTATAAGTGAAACTAATTTACAGAATAAAAAAAGCACTCATTTGAGTGCTTTTTTTTGTATCTTATATTTTCCTCTTTTTATGAAAATTGTGGTTTTAAATTCTCCAACATCGCTTTGGTTACTGGCTTTGAGAGAAAGCCTATTATTGGATACGTTTTAGATCTGTTAATGTCATAAGGGTCAATAGAAGAAGAAAGTACTATAAATCGGGTGGAATCAAATATGTTGTGGTAATTTCTGCTGATGTACGTTTCCAAAAACTCCCAACCATCCATTACAGGCATGTTAAGATCCAGCAACACTAATTTGGGATAAATTATAGTGTCATCGTCCATTCTTTCTTTAAACAAGTTGTCAAAATAATTAATAGCTTCTTCACCATTATTGGCGATAATTATCTCTTTGGCAAATTCGACTCTCTCAACAACTTTTTTACAAAGCATTAACGTAATCGGATCGTCATCTATACATAGTATTTTATCTAACATAGGTGTTAATTATACTTAAAAGTGATTGTAAATGTGGTTCCTTTTCCAACAGTACTCGAAACGGCAATAGTTCCATTCATACTTTCAACTTGTGATTTAACCAAGTATAGTCCTAATCCTTTACTGTCGGGATAATTGTGAAAGCGCTGGTAAAGACCAAATATTTTATCTTTATTTTTTTCTAAATCGATACCAATGCCATTGTCTTTAAAAGTTATAATCAAATTGTCATCTACGATTTTAGTAGCTATACCAACTTTTAATTGTCGGATAGGTGCTCTGTATTTAATAGCATTAGTAAGTAAATTTAAAAAAATACTTTCTAAATAGGACTTATTTATCTCTAAAATTGAAACGTCTTCCAAATCAATTTTCAGAATAGGCTTGTGAACGCTTATTAAAAAACTCAACTGGTTAAAGACATTTTCAAATACTTCTTTAATCAAAACCTTCTCTTTCTGAATGGATGGATTGTCTTTAATGATGATTACTTTTACTAAGTCATTAATAGTTTCATTCAGTAAATGCGTAGATTTTGAAAATCCTGCAATGATTTCCTTTAGCTCCGGATCTTCAATAGTAATGTCTTCAATAAGATTAAGTAATCCAGTTAAATTCGATAATGGCGCTCTAAGGTTGTGCGATGTTATATAGGAGAACTGTTTTAAGTCCTTATTGTTTTGGGTTAATTCTCGAATAAGTTGCTCTCTTTCTTTGACCTTTTCTTTTTCCTCAGTAACATCTCTTTGTATCGAAACCCAATGCGAATGCTCTCCATCTTTATCAGTAACAGGAATCATAGAAAAATTAACCCAGAATTCAGTTCCGTTCTTTTTGTAATTTATAGTTTCGATGAAGCATTCCTTGTAATTCTGAACTGCTGTTTTCAGCTTGTCATATTCCATTATATCCGATTTTTTTCCAAAAAACATTGAGGGTGATTTGCCAATAACGTCTTTTGAACTATATCCAGTCATATCAGTAAAAGCGGAATTGATGAAAATTATACTTGGAATTTCATTTTCTGAGGTGTCGGTGTCCGTAATCATAACGGCATCTTTAGATTGCGTAATTACGGTTTCCAATAATCGAAGTCGTTGTTCTTCTTCTTTTTGTTTGGTAACATCCTGAATAGCTCCAATCATTCTTACCGCCTTTCCATTATCATCTTTAACCAAAAAACCTCTATCAAAAACATATTTGTAAGTGCCGTCTGCACATTGAAAACGATACTCATCCTGCCATTTTTCAGTCTTTTGTTCTAAAAACGAATACAGTTTAACCGACATTTTTAAACTATCTTCTGGATGAATTCGATCAAACCACCATTTAGATGTTTTTCCAACATCTTCTTTTTTGTAACCAAAAATACCTTGAATTCCTTTATTCCAAATGAAACTGTCGTCTTCCATTTTCCAATCCCAAATCGTATCACTCGTCGCTTTGGCAACAATATCATAGCGTTCATTGGATTCTTTTATTTCAATATTGGTAAGCTGTAATTTTTTAAATATAGATTTGTTTTTCTCCGTATTTTGATATAAAATAGCCTTTAAAATAAGTCCGGAAAAAGTAATGAAGATAATGTCTTTAATATATCCGTAATGAAATAGGCCTTCTTTATTGCCATCGAGAAAATAATTGACAAATAAATTGTGACCAATTATTGCCACAAGTATTAAAATTAGAATATATATTAATATAATTTTATTAGAATAATTTTTCATTGTATCAAATTTACATAATCGAAAATTAATTTTAAGTATTTAAATCTAAAAAAATTGTTTTTATTGTAATTGTTAGCAAAAAAAATCCACTTTTTATTCAAAAATAAAATGTACTTTTGCACCTTCAAAAAAACACAGATGGAATCTATAAGAAACATTGCTATTATTGCTCACGTTGACCACGGTAAAACTACTTTGGTAGACAAAATTATGTATCACTGTCAGTTATTTCGTGAAAACGAAAACGCAGGTGATTTGATTCTTGATAATAATGATTTGGAGCGAGAAAGAGGAATTACCATTACTTCTAAAAACGTTTCGGTTGTATATAAAGGTACAAAAATCAATATCATCGACACTCCTGGTCACGCCGATTTTGGTGGAGAGGTAGAACGAGTTCTAAACATGGCTGATGGAGTTTGTCTATTGGTGGATGCTTTTGAAGGACCAATGCCTCAAACGCGTTTCGTATTGCAAAAAGCAATCGACTTAGGTTTGAAACCATGTGTTGTAATAAATAAAGTGGACAAAGAAAACTGTACGCCAGAAGAAGTGCATGAAAAAGTTTTCGATTTGATGTTTGAGTTAGGAGCAGAAGAATGGCAGTTAGATTTCCCGACAGTTTATGGCTCAGCTAAAAACAACTGGATGTCTGACGATTTCAGAAATATGACCACAAACATTGAGCCTTTATTGGATATGGTTATTGCGCATGTCCCAGCACCAAAAGTATCGGAAGGAACGCCACAAATGTTGATTACCTCTTTAGATTTCTCTTCATTTACGGGTCGTATCGCGATTGGTCGTTTGGAAAGAGGTGTTTTAAAGGAAGGAATGCCAATTTCTTTGGTAAAAAGAGATGGAAAAATTATAAAATCTAGAATTAAAGAATTACACACTTTTGAAGGTCTTGGACGTAAAAAAGTACAAGAAGTAATTGCGGGTGATATATGTGCTATTATTGGTATAGAAGGTTTTGAAATTGGGGATACCATCGCTGACTTTGAAAATCCAGAAGCTTTAGCCTCTATTGCGATTGACGAGCCAACAATGAGCATGTTGTTTACCATCAATGACTCTCCATTTTTTGGTAAAGAAGGGAAATTTGTAACATCACGTCATATTAGAGACCGTTTGACAAAAGAATTAGAGAAAAATTTAGCTATGAAAATGGGTGAGACTGATTCTGCTGATAAATTTATGGTTTTTGGTCGTGGAGTGCTACACTTGTCTGTTCTTATTGAAACCATGAGAAGAGAAGGTTATGAATTGCAAATCGGGCAACCACAAGTTATCATTAAGGAAATTGACGGTAAAAAATGTGAGCCAATTGAAGAATTAACAATCGACTTGCCTGAGAATTTATCAGGAAGAGCAGTTGAATTTGTTACTATCCGTAAAGGAGAAATGCTTTCTATGGAAGCCAAGGGAGAGCGTATGATTATCAAATTCAATATTCCATCTCGTGGAATTATCGGATTGCGTAATCAATTACTTACTGCTACTGCTGGTGAAGCTATCATGGCGCACCGTTTCATTGGATACGAACCATTCAAAGGAGAAATTCCTGGACGTAATAACGGTTCATTAATCTCTATGGAAAACGGAAAAGCGATTCCTTATTCTATCGATAAATTACAAGATCGTGGTAAATTCTTCG
>NZ_JAQSDH010000051.1 GCF_029945805.1 Flavobacterium sp. | reverse complement strand
ATATTTTCTATTGAAAATTGCGCACCGAAAAACTGAGTGGTAACGTTCCGCTGCTTCTCGTCAGTTGCGAACTTCGGAACGAATTATTTTCGACTAAGATAATATTTCTTGCGAAACGCAAACGTGAATTTTGAACAAAATTCGCAATTGCGAGAAACAGCTGTTATATGCAGCTTTTATTATTCCTCAAAGCCATCGTGAATCAACTTCCATTTTTTTGCCTTCAAATTGTATTTAAAAATCCGTCTATTCTTCTGGTAAGCGTTTGCATGAAGAAAAGTTGTTAATGTTTTGTTTATTGGATTGATTTCAATTGGGAAAAATTGTACAGTGTCACTTAAATAATTACTTCTGTAAAACTTTTTATTTTCTGCTTGGAGAAAATATGTATACAATGGTCCGCCATTTCCACCAGGATCACTCTTAATTGCAAAGTCTTCAAAACTGTCAAAATTAAAGTCGGCTACTATAAAGTTTCCAGAATCCTTTTCATCTCCACTTGGCAATTTGCTATTTACTTTTGTAATGTAAGACCTGACGTTCTTGCAATTGTCAAACGAATCCAAATAAAAACCTTCACATTCAATTTTAAACGTCTGAGTTCTTTTTGAATTTTGTTTCTCAGTAACTTGAACTACGAGTTGAATTAAATCTTCTTTTTTCGAAATTGGGACAACTTTGTAATTGAATTCCCTTGAAAGATTCTCATATGAACAAGTTTGTCCAAAAGCATTTAAGGAAGTAAATATTATTATTAAAGCGATTTTTAAGATGTTCATTTTCTCCGGATTTTTGTCGAAAAGTTGCATATAACGTTTCGCGGCTTCAAGAAGTGGCGAACTTCGTAACCGCATATTTTCCACTAAGATAATATTTCTTGCGAAAGAAATACATCAATTTAGCACATTTCTCGCCATTTCTTGAAACCGCTGTTAGCAGTAGTAATTATTTTAAATTATATTTTTTATGATTTAGCAGCAATAATTATTTGCTCAATCTCATTAATTAATTTTTCAAAATCGTACCCATGAGTTACTTCAATAAGGGTTGAATTGTTTAATTTAAAAAGCTCTTTTTTTCTCAAATCACGTTCTTGATTTTTTATAAACGCTTCAATACCTCCAAAGTGTTTTACTGGTTCGTAATGTTGTTTACCATGAAATTCTACGCCTATATTTAGTTGTGGAAACCAAATATCAATGTGCTGTTTCCCTAACCATTTTGTTTTACCATGTTGTTGAACTTTGTAGTAACTAAAATGTTTTTTAAGATTTTGATAAAGTTCAGTTTCGGATAACCAACCCTCTCCAATTTTAGGTAAACCTTTAGAGACTCTGTATTCATTTTGATTTGAAATTATGAAAATGGAGAAGATTGATAATATGGAATTTTCAACATAATAAATAAATGAGTTTTTATCTATTCCTGTACTTTCACAAAATGTAAGTTTGTGCTCGTTGTATCTTAGTAAATATTTTGCCGTATATCCTGAAAATTGATATTCGATTTTAAATTGTTTTAATGCTGAAAAATATTTATAGAAAGGAGTGTTGTTTTTATTTGTGTTTATTATTTCATTTACACTTTTATTTATTACATAGTAATCTAATTGCTTTCTCTTGTCTATTTTATAATTTGGAAATTCGCTATTAAGTTCTTTAACAGATTTAAGTTCATCAAATATTGAATGAAAAAACGAGTATTTGTTTCCATATAGCTCTTCTAACTTTTTATCAATAAATTGAAAAAAATCATCGGAGTTTTCAGTTATGTGATTGTTTAATTCACTTGGATTAAAACATTTTCTTACAAGATATTTCCCAGTAATGAATCGCTTTTTGTAAGCTAATTCTAGAGAATGAATCTCGGAAAAATGTAAATTATTTGATTGTCCCCATTCTGCGTTTTGATTCAGTTTAGATATATTTGAAGTGTCTTTATCATTCCAATATCTAACTTTTCCGTTAATAGTTATTTTTGAAATTGATGTTTTTTCTAACCGTTTTGGGAGAAATAGTTCACCTCCGACAAATTGCAAATTATTTAGATTTGTGACATTCGTGTCTCTCAAGGAAAGCTTTCCATGAACATGAGTGAGTTCTCCTAAATATTCAATTGACGAATATCTCAAATTAGCTTCACCATTGATTTCAATTAAATTATTTAAGGATTTTAGATTTTTACAAGTGGATAACCAAAAATTTCCATTTATTAATTCAAGTTCTCCTAAATCAAGTAAATCATCAGAATCTATACTGAGATTACCATTAATAGCTTTTACATTTTTTAGACTTAGAACTTTGTCTTTTGAATCAGATTGTCTAACACAAATGTCGCAATTGATGACATTATTAGAATCTATCAATGATTCTAATTTTTCGTTGTCATAAATGTTGTGATATTCTTTTTCCAATTTCGGTGCGATATTATTACTGCTAACGTTCCGCTGCTTCTCGTCAGTTGCGAAGTTCGGAACGAATTATTTTCTGTTAAAGATAAAAATTCTTGCGAAACGCAAACGTGAATTTTGAACAAAATTCGCAATTGCGAGAAACAGCTGTTATAAGCCGTTTTTTATTTATAATGATAGAAATAATTTCTAATATTTTTGTCAGTGCCAACCCGTACAAGTTTTTGTTTTGGAAATACTTTTTCAATTGTCATTGTGTCAAGTCCATCAATAACATTTTCTCTAGAAGGCGAAAACCTAATGAATGTTTCTTCAGCGATAGTTTCATAATTCATTGGGAACTTTTTTATTATCTTATATATTGGTGAATTTATGTTCTTGTATTCAAGCAAGCCAAGCAGTCGACCTTTTTCATCTAACTTAATACGATACTCCATATCATAAAGTTTGTTTTCAAGCCTAAAGCCGTAGTCCATATTATTTTCAAATTTATAATCATGTAATTTTGAAGTATCTGCAATTGTAATATTATTCATTCCTGGGCTGAAAACAATATATTTCATATCTATTCGCGAATTTTCTGGAATTTGCGATTCACGATTACAACTCAAAAATAAAAATGGTAATATTAAAAGTAGATTTCTCAATTTAAACAGGTTTAAAATGGCTTATAACGTTTCGCGGCTACAAGAAGTGGCGAACTTCGGAACTGCGTATTTTCTGCTAAGATAAAATTTCTTGCGAAAAATAAACGTGAATTTAGCACATTTCTCGCCATTTCTTGTAACCGCTGTTGTAGGCAGTACTTATTTTATAGCACTATATTTCAATTTCAACGTTTTCAGCAGTATTCTTTTGCAGTTCGGTAGTTTTCTGTTTAGGTATGCTCTAAATCAAAATATGTATGCCATAATTCTTTTTATGTATGACTTAAATCTAAAAATGTATGACACATATCTATTTATGTTTAGCAGATTTCTAAATATGTTTGTTATAATTGTATTTGTGTATTGAATAAATCTAAATTTGGTTTGTAAATATCTAAATAGGGTAGGCAATAACCTAAAATAGTATGACAAAAGACTTATTGCGTGAGCAATAAGTCTTTTTGTTTATTCTTTCTTTTCTTTTTTGGTTATGTTATAATTTTGGTTTACTGAATTTAATACCGCTTACTTGGTTAAATTGCGGACTACTTGCACCAAAGACTGATTTAACGTATTTTTTTACTTCGCTTGCGGTTTCGTAAATTCCGTTTTCGCTGGTGTATAAAGTTTCATTTCTTGAAATTCTTGAATTACTTATGTTTGTATAGGAAGTTGCAACGGCAGTATTTTTTGTGTTAAGGTTTGCAATTTTTGTTGTTAATGTTGCAACTTGTAATTCGGTTTCGTTTGGTGTGTAGCTTGGCTCGGCTTCTAATACCGATTTAAGACCTGAAAAGTGTTGAATTAATTGGTCATAAGATTGTTGGCTTGTAGAAATTGTTGTTGGTGCTGGTGCATTTGGGTCGGTTGGTGTTTGCGTAGCAGACGCTTTTTTACCTTGCATTTTGCGGTTAAATGTTTTAGCATCGTTAATAGTTTCTGTTGTTGCATCGGTTGTTTGCAATGCGTTTACTAATCGTGTTGATAATGATTTTAGGTTGCTGAAAGCAACCATACGTTCGTTTACTTTGTTGTTGTAAGCTGTGTTTTTAGAAATTACATCAGTTAATTTTGTTTCTGCTGTTGCTTTTAGTGCAACAAGTTGAGGCAATTTTAAACTGTTTTTTGATGGATTATACGTTGCTCCATACCCTGTAACAAACTCAATTAAGTCTTGAAAGTTTGCTACATTTTTTGCGTGACCTACTTCTGATGTTGATGCCATATTGATGATATTTAGGTTGTTAATAGAAATCAAAAATAATAAAAAATATATTTGAAATGAATAATGATTAACAAAATAATGGCTAACCGAAAGGTTAACCATTTAGTAGTTATTGTTTATTATATATCACTAATTTTTAATTTTTTCATTGTTAAATAAAACAACTTCTTTTATAACTAACTTATGAATTGCTGAAATAATAGTTTTCATTATTTCATAATCTGGTTTATTTTCTTTTGTAGGTAATGTAATATTTAACACATCAGCGTCTTTTGCATAAAAATTTCTACCATAATTAAATTGACCGTTATATGATGATTTATGAATAGCTGTAGTAACAAAAATTGATGCTAATTTAGGTAAGCTTTCTGTATGAACTATAGCGATATGGTCATCGCCACCGTATTTGTAATTGCGATATTTTGCAGAACCAAACATATCAATAGTTGTAGTATTTTCTGAAAATATATTTACATTATTTCCTATAAAAGCAGAAACACCTTCATCAGTTTCCCCAGCAGTTACAAAAGGTAAATTCCCTGAAATTCGGTCTGCACTTTTTAATCTTCTACCACGAGTAGCTTTACCAAAAAGTTCTTCAAGTTTGTAAGTTTTCCATTTTAAACTTTGATAATTGTTTAAAATATTTTCTTCTTCTAAAGTTAATGTGTAATCTTTTAATCCTGTACTTAATAAATAAGTATCTAAAATTTGCATTCGTTCAGCTTCTAATTCTAAAATAAAACTTTCCATAAATGCAAAATCAATTTTATCATTTTTTATTGGAAGTTTTATAATAGTATTTTTTAATTCAATTTTAGTAGCCTTTGTATTATAGGAATATTTTGTTTTAATTATTCTTTCTATTGATGCAATAACAAACATTTGATTTATGCTATTCAATTCATCACATTGTAATACACTCGTTGCACCGTGTCCATCTTTTAAATAAAAAGGTGTTTCTAAATAAACAATATTTTGATTGTTTGAATGTATTAATATTGTAGGTTTCCCAAACTTATTATTTATTACTCTTTTTGTTAATTGATTATATGATATAATACCATTATTTATGGTTGCTTGACCATAAAAAGGGTATAGGTTTTCTGTTTCGTCTTTTAATTCTTCAAGTTTTAAAGGGTCGATTTCTTTTTGAGATTGCCATTGTAAAACTTCTTCTATTTTAAATTCTCCCCACTTAACTTTTTGTAATTTTTCATTAAGTAGGGTATCTACTTTCCCAAACTTTCTTTTTCTTGTTTTAAGATTGTTGAAACTTCCCAAGACAAATAATCACTTACTGTTTTTTTGAAATCTTGTAATGTTGGTTTTGTGTCTATGGGTGCTGATTTGTTCCAATCGGCTCCGCTTTTTGGGTCGATAGTATCTTCGTGATACTCTTTTTCTGTAAAAATATTGAGTTTACTTTTACCAAAACGCACCAAGTTTATGACTTCTTCGTAGCGTTCTTTGGCTTGATTCGTATCTTTAAGATTGTTTGTTGATTTTTTACGATTTGTTCTTGTGTAACCATCATCAGAGAAATCAATAAATTTTACCATTTCTTCTTTATGGTGCTTTTCGTTTACTTTGAAAACATAAACATTAGTTTGTACACTTGATTTACCTATAAATATATCCACAGGCATTTTTATACTTGCAATTAGTGTGTGTTTTTCTAAAATTCTTTTGCAATAGTCTTTTGCTCTACCAGAACCCGCTGAATTTTGAATAATGATTGAAGCATACCCTTTATTCATCATTGAAAGTGCTCTTTCCACAAAATTCATTCCGTTTCCATTTGCAGAATATGGTGGATTTAATATAAAAGCATCGGCTGGGAATTTTGAATCAGTATCTCCAAAACCATAATTACCATCAAAGTCTGTTAATGAATCTTTGTTCAAAATGTTTGAACTACCATCTCCCATTAAAATCATATTTAAAATGGCTAACATATATACACTTGAAAGTAACTCTAAACCGAGCAATTGCTCGGCTTTTATTTTGATTTCTTTTTGTAATAATTCATCAGGCGAAGTAATGGTATTTTTTGCATCGTTTAGCATTTCGTTCATAGCAGAAACTAATAAACCTGCTGAACCTGTGGCAAAATCCCAAACGTAAGAATCTTTATTTACTCGTGCTAACTTAACTAATAAAGAAGCTACATAAGAAGGAGTGAGAACAACATCGTTTAATTTGTCTTGCGAAAAACCTAACCAACCATACATTTCGTTAAATAGTTTTCCTGTGAAATCGGTTGTTAAACCAATTTTGTAATAAATACCTAAATCATCTACAATTTTAGTAAATACTCTTTTGAGTTGGCTTTCGCCTTCTTCAATTTTATTTATGTTTTCGGTTGTTAGTGTGTTTTCTAATGTTCTTACTATTAAATCTTTCTTTTCTTTTGGAATGTCTTTTTCGTCTAAAAAAGATTTTATTTTTCTTACGACAATATCTCCATCGCTGTTTCCTCTTTCGATTGAAGATTTTAAATCTGATTTTTCTAATGGTGCAACTTTTCCTGGAATACCCAAAGTAGCAATTATTGAAGCGGCAACAAGATATACTCTGTCGTTTTCTCCTAAACCTTTTTCGTTTTCATAAATATCGTGGTTTAGTTTTCTTAAACTTGTGTCAATTTCTTTTTCTCGTTGTTCTTTTAGTTTTTCAATTTCTTCTTGCGTTAGTTCTAAAGTTTTTACTTTATCGATAAACGCATCAAAGTTTTTAGGTGCTAAAAAAGAAAAATCTGAAAAGTCATCTACTTTTTGACCAGCACCAAGATTGTTTTTAGAAACATAATATACTCCGATTTGGTGTTGAATGTTTCCTCTTTCATCTTTGTAACCAGTCATACCGATAGCTATAATATCGGTGTAACTTGTATGATGCAAAAGAGCATTTGCGTAATGAACTGCTCCGTTTACTGCAAAAGAATTTATGTTTTTAAAATGTGATTCGTTTTTAGCAGTTCTATTTTCTACTTGATGGTTTGTATCTAATTTCACTAAACTTTCTTTGTAACCTTTATACTCAATAAGAATTGGATAATAGTTTAAGTTTTTGTCTTGCAATAATATTTTTGCATCTGGTCTATTTGCACCTGTTCCACCATTTTTGGTAAAATAGTCAGAAAGCGCTTTGTCTATTTCGGCATTTAGAGATTCTTGCTCTAATTTATAAGGTAATTTATATGTTTTTAGCCATCCATTTGCTAAATCTGCTATATTCGGTTCAATTGATTGTGCCATAGTTTTTTTATTATCGGTCGTAAAGATAACTTTTTTGTTAAAAATAAAAAGAGTTTTGCTTCAGCAAAACTCTTCTGTTTATTTTGGATTTTATATGTTGTTTTTATGCGGTTTTTTTATGCGTTTTGTGTAGCTCGAGTATTGCCTACAACGTTCCGCCGCTTCTCGTCAGTTGCGAACTTCGGAACGAATTATTTTCTGTT
>NZ_JAQSDH010000050.1 GCF_029945805.1 Flavobacterium sp. | reverse complement strand
GTGACAGGCATGTATTCTAACCAACTGAACTACCAAACCTCTGCGTTATTGCGGTTGCAAATATACAATGCTTTTTGTATTCTGCAAGTGTTTTTTGTTAAAAAAAATACTGTTAAGAAAAATATTATACAAACATTTGTTTTTCAACCAAGTATGTCGTCAAGATTTTTTCAAAACTGTCTTCTACAGCCACAGGAACATACTTAATATTGTTCTGAGCGCAGGTCATTGCCAAAGTTTTAAAGTAATCTGTGACTTTTTCTTCGTACACTTCTTTAATGGTATCGGCAAAAATATTGATGGTTTCACCTGTTTCCAAATCGATAAACTTTCTTGGTGCGTTATCAAAATTAAAATTAACTTCCGTTTTTTTATCGATTACATGAAAGACCACTACTTTGTGTTTGTTGTGTTTTAAATGTTGTAATGCATTGAAAAGCGCTTCATTATTAGTAGTTTGAAACATATCCGTGAACAAAACAATCATCGAACGGCGGTGGATTTTTTCGGCAATTTGATGTAAAAAAGTAACGGTGTCTGTGCTTTTGGATCCTTTAGGGTTTTCTAATAGATCTTCTAGTTTGCTTAAAATCATTCGGTGATGCCGGTCGCTTCCTTTTTCGGGAGCATAGTATTCATAGGTATCTGAATAAACGCTTAATCCAACTGCATCGCGTTGTTTTTTTAATAAATTCATCAAAACCGCTGAAGCCAAAACTGAAAAACCGATTTTATTGTGGAAAAATGCTTCACCCATTTTTAGTTTTGGATAATGCATCGATGACGAATTGTCAATAATTAACTGACACCGAAGATTGGTTTCCTCTTCGTATTTTTTGGTGTACAATCTGTCGGTTTTGGCAAATAATTTCCAGTCGATGTGTTTGGTGCTTTCGCCTACATTGTAGACTTTATGTTCGGCAAATTCGGCAGAAAAACCATGAAACGGACTTTTATGCATTCCCGAAATAAATCCTTCGACCACTTGATTGGCAAGCAATTCGAGGTGTTGGAATCCGGAGACGAGTTCTTTTTGTTCTTCAATCTTCATACATCAAATATAGAGAAAGATTAAGACTAAAAAATTAAAAATTTCATAAAACAAACTGCAGTTCTATTTAGCCCCGATAGCAGCGGCATCCTTTTTTCTCGTTGCAAAACGAGAGAAAAGATAGAGCGGATAGCGGGAGGATATTTTCTGAGAATAACTAAATACGTGCTCCTAATAACAAAAAAAGGCTCAACTTTCGCTGAACCTTTTCAAATTATCTTACTATTTTATTACAATAAGGCATCAATCGCATCGGTGTAGGTTTTCTTTGGAGCAACGCCAACTTGACGTCCTACAACTTCACCATTTTGAAAAACCAGAACGGTTGGAATATTACGAACCCCGTATTTTGCAGCAAATTCTTGATTAGCATCTACGTCAACTTTCCCAACGGTTGCTTTTCCTTCATATTCTGTTGCGATTTCGTCTATAACCGGTCCAACCATTCTACATGGTCCACACCAAGCTGCCCAAAAATCTACAACTACCGGTTTACTTGATTTCAATACTACTTCATCAAAAGTAGCATCTGTAATTGCTAAAGCCATATCTTATCTTTTTAAATTGTTCTATTTAATATTAGACAAAATTAGTCATTTTATTTGGTTGACTGTTATAAAAAAATCAGTTTTGGTTATGAAATCATTAGTAGAACTGATACTTAATTTAAGCTGAATTTGATGTTCATTTTTTCTAATTCGAACAGCAATTCATTTGAAATTTTAATTTTCAATTTCCTGCTGGGTAATGAAACTCGCGTTTTGACCGTATTTACTTCTTCAACAAGCGGAATTTCAAGCACAATATCTTCGCTATTCTCGGCACTAATTCCTTCTCCGTCGAAGTTCTCTTCTTCTACTTCGGGCTTCAAAATAACTGCCGGAATTATTTTCACGGTATCAATTTCGACGATTTCAAAAGTCACGGTATTGTCGCCTTTATTCAACTGAAAAACAGCATTCAGTTGTTCTATACTGTGTTTGTGCAAATCCTTAATATCAATTCGCACATTGAGCTTTTTGGCAAAATGTGGCATTACATCCTGCAATTGTCTTACATCTGTAAATTGAATTCGGGGATCTGATTTTTTTCCAGTTTCCCGATTTACCCAACCGTCTTTTACCAAAACTTTGAAATAAATAAATTGATTATTGACCAAAAAATGTCGGTACTTTAAATATTCTTCATCAAAAATCCGAAACTCATGACTTTCATCATAGCCTTCTAAAGTGAACATGGCCCAGTCTTTTCCGTTTTTTGCAGTTCGGTATTGCACGTTGGTTACAATCCCTGCAAAGGTTAACGACTTTCCGATATGATTCTCAAGATTCTTTAAATACTCCAATTTGCTGTTACAGAAATATTTCATTTCAAAGCGATAATCGTCAAGCGGATGTCCCGAAATATAAATCCCAACCACTTCTTTTTCTTTGGCTAATTTTTCCATCGTACTCCATTCTTCACATGGCGGAACAATTGGTTCAGCAATTTGGACTTCACTCGCATCACCAAACAAACTTACTTGCGATGAATTTTCGTTTTCCTGAAATTTGGCCCCATAACGCACTGCTTTTTCAAGAAATGTAATTCCTTCGCCTTCGATATGGAAATATTGTGCTCGATGTGTGCCTTGAAAACAGTCAAAACCTCCGGCTAATGCCAAACTTTCAAATGCTTTTTTATTCGCTGCACGCAAATCTATTTTCTTCGCTAAATCAAATATCGATTTATAGGGTTCGTCTTTTCTGTTTTGAACAATAGTATCAACTGCATTAGCACCAACGCCTTTCACAGCGCCAATTCCGAAACGAACCGCATAATTATCGTTCACCGTAAACTTATAAAACGACTCATTGACATCGGGACCCAAAACTTGCAATCCCATGCGCTTGCATTCTTCCATAAAGAATGAAACTTGTTTAATATCATTCATATTATTGGACAAAACTGCCGCCATATATTCCGCTGGATAATTGGCTTTTAAATACGCGGTTTGATAGGCAATCCAAGCGTAACAAGTGGAATGCGATTTATTAAAGGCATATTCTGCAAACGCTTCCCAGTCTTTCCAAATTTTCTCCAATTTAACTGCTAAATGTCCTTTGGCCTCAGCTTGAGCAATGAATTTAGGCTTCATTTTATCCAAAACATCTTTCTGCTTTTTCCCCATCGCTTTTCGCAAAACGTCGGCATCCCCTTTAGAGAAATCGGCTAGTTTTTGTGACAAAAGCATTACTTGCTCTTGATAAACCGTGATTCCGTAGGTTTCTTTTAATAACTCTTCGCAGGCTTCGATATCGTATGTGATTTCCTCTTCACCATTTTTCCGCTTAATAAAACTCGGAATGTAAGCAATTGGTCCTGGACGATATAACGCATTCATCGCAATCAAATCACCAAAAACAGTTGGCTTTAATTCCTTCATGTATTTCTGCATTCCGGCACTTTCATACTGGAAAATCCCAACTGTTTCGCCGCGTTGGAAAAGTTCATACGTTTTCAAATCATCAATCGGAAAAGCATCTGGATCGATGTCTTTTCCCGTTCTGTATTTTACCAGTTTAACGGTGTCTTTTATCAAAGTTAGGGTTTTTAATCCCAAGAAATCCATCTTCAACAAACCCGCGCTTTCTACGACCGAGTTATCGAATTGAGTAACATATAAATCCGAATCTTTCGCCGTTGCTACGGGAACGAAATTCGTAATATCACTTGGCGTAATGATAACACCACAAGCGTGAATTCCCGTATTTCTTAGATTTCCTTCCAAGAATTTTGCTTGATTAATGGTATCCGAACACAGCGAATTTTCTTTAGAAAGCGCAATCAGTTCCTTTACTCTTTCAAATTCTTCAGGACGCAATGTCTTTTTGATTAAGGCTTCATCTTCAGATAAAAGTCGCGCTAGATTCCATTTTGAAGGCATTAAACCCGGAATCAACTTAGCTACTTTATCGGCTTCAAAAAGCGGTAAATCCATAACCCTTGCAGTATCACGAATACTCGATTTGGTTGCCATTGTTCCGTAAGTAATAATCTGGGCTACTTGTTTCGAACCGTATTTTTGGATTACATAATCCATTACTTTGCTTCGGCCTTCATCATCAAAATCAATATCAATATCGGGAAGGGAAACCCTATCTGGATTCAGGAAACGCTCAAAAAGCAAATTATATAAAAGCGGATCAATATTGGTAATTCCGAGACAATAGGCAACCACAGAACCTGCTGCAGAACCACGACCCGGTCCAACAGAAACGGCCATTTTTCGAGCTTCAGCAATGAAATCTTGTACAATTAGAAAATATCCAGGATAACCCGAATTTTCGATCGTTAGCAATTCAAAATCGATACGTTCCTGAATTTCTGGAGTAATTTCAGAATACCTTCTCTCCGCACCTTCATATGTTAAATGATGCAAGTAGCTGTTTTCTCCCCGTTTACCTTTGTCGGCTTCATCTTCGGCCACTAAAAATTCGGCGGGAATATCAAATTTAGGAAGTAAAACTTCACGCGCTAAATCGTAAATCTCGATTTTATTGACAATTTCTTCGGTATTTGAAATGGCTTCGGGTAAATCATGAAACAATTTTTTCATCTCATCTGCCGATTTGAAATAATATTCCTGATTGTCTAATCCGTAGCGATAACCACGGCCGCGGCCAATAGGTGTGGATTGTTTTTCGCCATCACGAACACACAACAAAATATCGTGGGCATTCGCATCTTCTTTATTTATATAAAAAACGTTGTTCGTTGCAACGATTTTTACATTGTGTTTTTTGGCTAAAGCAACTAATGAAACATTCACTCGATTTTCATCTTCCTGATTGTGGCGCATTAATTCGAGATAGAAATCATCTCCAAATTCTTGTTTCCACCAAATCAAGGCTTCTTCAGCTTGGTTTTCACCAATATTTAAAATTTTGCTCGGAATTTCTCCATACAAATTCCCCGACAAAATAATGATATCTTCTTTGTATTGTTGAATGGTTTTTCGATCAATCCTAGGCACATAATAAAATCCTTCGGTATAAGCGATAGATGATAGTTTCGCCAAATTATGGTAGCCTTTTTTTGTTTTGGCCAAGAAAATAATTTGATATCCATTGTCTTTTCTAGACTTATCTTTCAAATCATCACAAACATAAAACTGGCAACCAACGATTGGTTTAATAATCGTTTCTGTCGGCGTTTCTCCGTTTTCTTCAGCCGATTTATTTTTGGCTTGTGCCGATTTATTATGGTATAAAATATCACGAACAAAATGGAACGCGCCCATTAAATTCGCATTATCCGTCATTGCAACAGCCGGCATTTTATTGGCAACAGCTGCTTTTACTAAGCTAGCCACGCTTATGGTAGATTGTAAAACAGAAAATTGAGTGTGATTGTGCAAATGCACGAAGTCGACATCCGCTAAATTGTGTTCCCCTTTCTTTTCTTCTGTTGGAGTTGCAACTTCTTCTTTTTTCTGAAATTGCTTTCTGATTACTTCTGAAGCTTGTTTAAGATTGATGTGCTTCAAGCCGATCAACTTAATTTCCTGCGGATTATTTTTGCTGAATCTTTCGAAATAATCTGCCGGAACGTCTAATTCTTCTTTAGTAAAAATCCTTCTGTTAATCAACTCTAAAAAACAACGCGTAGTTGCCTCAACGTCGGCAGTAGCATTGTGCGCTTCCGAAAAGGGAGTTCCAAAAAGATAGTTGTGCAATTCGGTTAGTGTTGGCAATTTGAATTTACCGCCACGTCCACCGGGTAATTTTAAAAGGGAAGCGGTAACTTCGGTACACGTATCTAAAATGGGCATAGAACTCATTGCCGATTGAACTCCCATTCTGTGAAATTCGCAACCCATAATGTTGACGTCAAAACCTAAATTCTGACCAACTATAAATTTGGCTTTTGATAAAGCAATGTTGAATTTTTCTAAAACTTCTTCTAGTGAAATACCTTCTTGTTGTGCTAATTCGGTAGAAATTCCATGAATTCTTTCCGCATCATACGGAATATTAAATCCTTCAGGCTTAACCAAATAATCTTCATGTTCGATAAGATTTCCTAACTCATCATGAAGTTGCCATGCAATTTGAATACATCTCGGCCAATTATCAGTATCTGTAATTGGTGCCGACCAATTTCTTGGCAAACCAGTAGTTTCAGTATCAAAAATTAAGTACATCTGTTATAGAATTTGGAAAAAGGCAAGAGCCAAAAGTGAGTTTTGAATGGAAACAAAAATACATTTTAGCGGTCAGAAAATAAAGTTTAGTTATCAACAAAGCATAAAAAAAGCCATCTCAAATGAGATGGCTTTCAGTTTATCTAGAATGTAGATTAATATCTTCCTCTATCTCCACCACCGCTGTTTCTATCATTGTATCCACCACGAGAGTTTCCACCACCAGAGTTTCCACCACCGTAACCACCACCGCTTCCGCCTGAACGGTTGTTGTTGAAGGTTCTTCTTTCACCTTCTGGTTTTGGCTCAGATTTATTAACTACGATTGTACGTCCTTCTACTGTTGCACCGTTTAATTCGTCGATAGCTTTTTGAGCTTCTTCGTCATTAGACATTTCAACAAAACCAAATCCTTTACTTCTTCCAGTAAATTTATCAGTTATAATTTTAACAGAGTCAACTGTTCCGTAAGCCTCAAAAGACTCTCTTAAATCTGCTTCGTCAATACTGAACGGAAGACTTCCAACAAAAATGTTCATATTATTTATTTAAAATTCGAACACAAATATACTTTAAATAAAATGTAAATAGCTAAAAATTTGGACTTTATTATATTATTAACAAAAAAACCATCCGAAGATGGTTTTATAATATTGATTTCCAAAAAATTTAGATTGATGGATATATCGGAACTTTGTAAAATTCACCATATTGGAAATTCAAAATTGGCCCACCAAAAGGACTGTCGTTTGAATTGGCAGCATTAAATTTGAATGTACCCGAAACAGTAAAGTTTGCTTGATCGTATTCGGTGATTTTTATTTCGCCGTTGCTGTTTTGTGTGTTTAATATTCTTAATCTACAGTTTACATCACCTTGAGCAACTGTAACTATATCTCCCGGAGCATATCCCGTTCCTCTTGATGTTACTCTAATTACAGATGACACAGCTCCCGATGAGTTAGCAATCACGGCAACTTTCAGACCTGAACCCCCACCTACAGCTGAAGTCGTTTCATGTGAACTAGTGCAAGTATAAGTTGTTTGACCTGCAGGGAGATTACAATCTGACACATAGCCTGTTCCGCCTGAAATTATAGCGACACTGTAAACAGGACCGCTAATTGGCATCGTTGCATAAGCTAAAGCAACATCATTAAAATTTGAGGTATAAGTAGCAGAATTGTTGACATTTGTTGTGCCAAAAATATAAGTTCCTGCATTCGCACTTGCAGTATTCATTGTAATAATTTCATATTGCGTGTAGGCTTCAATTCTTAGTTTACCCGTTTCACTAACATACGCTCTTGCATCATTAGCTCTCCAAAAAACATCATCTTTCTGACCTTGAAATCCAGGATTGTTGAATTTCACATCTTCTTGACAAGAAGAAAAAGCAATAGCAATTATAAATAGAGGCAAAAATCTTTTCATTTTGATTGTATTTTATTGACAAAAATAACTTTTTAATGCAAAAAGCCAATTTATTTTTGAAAAATAATGCTAAAGACGAATGTTAAAGTCACTTAAAATCAAAAACTTTGACTGTAATTAGTTTGTTCTCAAAAAAAAACTATCTTTGCACCCTTAAAATAATCGAGGTCGAGCACCTCAAATTAATCAAAAAGATTATGTCAGTAAAAATTAGATTACAAAGACACGGTAAAAAACAAAAACCTTTTTACTGG
>NZ_JAQSDH010000049.1 GCF_029945805.1 Flavobacterium sp. | reverse complement strand
TCATGTTTTTCCATAAGGATACTTTTTTGTGTATCGCTATTTCAGGACAAGACAAGTAATAAACTTAAAAAGGCCAACAATTTCTTGTTGGCCTTTTACACTTATAGAAGCAAATTATTTTTTTGCTTTCATTTCAGCTTTTGTTGCAGATGCATCGGCTTTTACTGCTGCTGCTGTAGCTTTGTCCGCTTTTTTCTCAGCTTTAGCTGCTTGTTTTTTAGCATGCTTAACTTCTTTTTTAACCTCTGCTTTTGCTGCTGGAGCCGTTTGTGCTGTTACCATTGCAGTTGTTCCTAATACTAAAGCTGCCAACATAAATACTTTTTTCATGATTTCTATTTTTAAAAATTAAATGAATAACGTTGTTGTTATTTATAGGACAAATGTATACCTGCCAAATGAAGATGAAATGAAGATTGAAACTGGTTTGTGCAGTTTAACGTTACATTGGCAATTGCCTGATTTGTTTCGAAATTAGGAGCAGAACCTTTACGTTTTTAAGAACGTTTGGTCCCGCTGTTCGCTGTATTCCCGATAAATCGGGAGATGCCGCTACCATCGGGGCTAACGATAACTTTTTCGTTACTAATAAACCGAAGAAAATCTGCTGTGGACTACCTTTAGTGAAGAACAATTGGAAACTGAACCGCAAAGGTTGTTCCAACACCAATTTTAGACCTTACACTAATCTCAAGATGATGAAACTTAGCGATACTTTCTACAATGGCTAAACCTAATCCTTGGCCTTCCTGATCCACAGCGATTCGGCTAAAACGCTCAAAAATTATAGCTTGTTGCGCTTCCGTCATTCCTTTTCCACTATCGGTAATGCTTACCAAATAATGATTATTAGAAAAACCATTTTGCAAAGTAATTTTTCCGTTTTCACTATTATAGTTAATGGCATTTACGATTAAATTATTGAACATAATCCGAATCAAAGTGCGGTTTCCTAAAAAGACAAAATCAGCATTGACTTCGTTTACAACAGTAAGTTGCTTTTCATCAATCCGATCTTCAAAATCCTCTAGAATTTCGGCAATGATTTCCTTAATCGAAATGTTTTCGTTATCCGCAAACTGGTTGTTGTCAATCTTAGAAATCAATAATAAATTATTAATCACTTTTTTGAGTATGTCTAATGTGCGCAACGAACTCACAATCTTATCAACGCCTTCATCATTAATAGATTCATTTTGAAGTAAATTTTCAAAACGGTTTTTTAAAAGTGAAATCGGCGACAGCAATTCATGGGAAACATTCGCAATAAACTGCTTTTCTTTCTGAAACAAATCGTTTATGCGGAACATCATCTGGTTCAAAACCAAATCCAATTCCTTAAAATCGGCGGAATGTGTACTGATTTCGGTATAATCAAAACCATTGGGTTCATTTACATGCCTAATTTTAGAATTGATGATTTTATAAAAAGGCTTTAAAAGGTATTCGATAAAAAAAGTATCTGCTAAAAAGGTAATCAGCATCGTAAGGAGAAGCAAGCCCGAAGTAAAAAACCGAATGGTAAAGGTCAAATCATTTATTTCGCTTAAGCTATTCCCAATTTCAAGCACATAATTAGAGTTTCCGTAGGTGAAATTATAGTACAAAACGCGGTACTCATTTTCTTCATCTTCTATAATTCTCCTTTCGTTAATGAAAGTGCTTTTGTCTTTAGTAAAATTATTCTTTCCTAAATATAGTTGTAAAAATTCATTGTGCAAACTGGAAAAACTGGCGTACGTTTCGGTGGAGTCATTTCTATTTATGAAATCATTAATTTCTTTCGTGTCCAAATGCTGGATAAACTTCTGTTTTTTTTCTAAAATACTGTTGTCAATATGCGAATAGACCACTTTCTCAACCAAAACCGGAAGTGCAAACCAAAGCACCACAATGATTAACAATCGTGTTATTAAATTGAAAACCGCTAACTGATGTTTGATTTTCATTTACAACGTTATTCGGTAACCCACATTTCTCACGGTTTCAAACCAATCTAAAGTCGAAAATGCCACTAATTTTTTTCGGAGATTTCGAACATGAACATCTATAAAATTAGAATCAGAATTGACTTCTAAAATATCACCCCAAACGTGTTCCGTAAGCTGCAATCGGGTAATAACTCGGTTTTTATTCAAGGCTAAATATTGAAAAATATCAAATTCTTTTTTGGTCAAAGCAATCGGTTTGTCTTCAAAACTGACTTTATAATCCTGTAACTGAATCGAAAATCCGTGAATGTTTAATTCGTTCGCAGTAAACCCGTGAATTCTTCTAATAACAGCAAACAATCGAGCGCCAAGTTCGGTTAAAGCGAAAGGTTTTGTCAAATAGTCATCGGCTCCAAGTTCCAATCCGTTGATTTTGTCATCCAGTTCGCCACGAGCCGTAATCACAATAACAGCAATTTTTGATTTCAATTTCCGAACAGCTTTCAGAATGTCAAAACCGTTCCCATCGGGTAAACCCAAATCAAGCAACATCGCATCATAATCGTTCACGGCAATCTCTTCCAGTGCATCTTCACAAGTCGTAACCGCTTTGCATAAATAACCATTTTTGGAAAGATAATCTACCAATTCGGTTGCGAGTTCTTTGTAATCTTCAACAATTAAAACATTCATATATAAGGTATAAAAGCACTAGTAAAAGTAATCAAAAAAGCCGGCAAATCCCTTCGCCGACTTTTACAACCTACAATCTCTAAAAACAAAATTTCTAATCCTTCTGAACCATTCTTAAAAAATCTCCCTCTTTATTAAAAACAGCATCTGTCGATTTATCATTAAGTGTAATCCCTATTTCATAGGTGATATTGTTAGTGTTTGTCATCATTCTTGCCGCCTTATTAATTTTGTTTTTTGGATAGTTTTTTGCCAAATAACTGCTTGCCTTAGCGGGAATTTCAGCTGGTTTGATTTCAATTTCTAAGACCTTAAATATTCCGATTGCACTGTAAACTGCCGTCATATTTATCTCGTTCACCACAAAATCACCTTCATAACACAATTGATCGCTATCGGCTCCAGCGTAATCTGTTCTCCAAACTGCTTTAACCTTTGGGAAATCTTTTTGAAATTCTTTTACCACCTTAAGTGTCGGTACAACAACTTTTGAATTTTCATCTTGAGCATGCAGAACAACAGCGAAAAATAACGATACGATCAAGAGTAAACTTTTCATTATTTCTATTATTTTAAATTGTTTTATCATTTGAGTACTGGGCAAAACTACATGCGTAAAATGAAGTTGAGATGAAGAACTAAACGTTTAAAAAAGTTTAACTTTAGTTTAGGATTATGCCAAAAGGTTAATTTCAAATTCCTATTTTTACACCTCATTCTGAATGTATTTTAGAATCTAAAACCAATACGATTATGTCACAAAAACGCCTTTTCCTTCTTGATGCTTATGCCTTGATTTTTCGGGGTTATTATGCCTTTATAAAAAACCCTCGGATCAATTCAAAAGGTATGGATACTTCTGCCATTATGGGCTTTATGAATGCTTTAATGGATGTCATCAAACGCGAAAAACCTGATCATTTAGCAGTTGCGTTTGACAAGGGCGGAAGTGATTACCGTTATGAAATGTACAAAGAATACAAAGCACATCGCGACGAAACACCCGAAGCTATAAAAATTTCAGTTCCGTATATTCAAGAATTATTAAAAGCGATGCACATTCCGATTATTGAAAAAGCCGGTTTTGAAGCCGATGATTTAATTGGAACTTTAGCAAAACAAGCTGAAAAAGAAAATTTTCAAGTCTTTATGGTTACACCAGATAAGGATTTTGCCCAATTGGTTTCTGAAAATATTTTTATGTACAAACCCGCAAGAATGGGGAATGACATAGAAATTTGGGGAATTCCAGAAGTGTTGGCCAAATTTGAAATTGAACATCCAGAACAAGTCATTGATTTTCTTGGAATGATGGGCGATGCAGCCGATAATATTCCGGGATTACCTGGAGTTGGTGAAGTTACCGCCAAAAAATTATTGAAAGAATTTGGTTCAATGGAAAATCTTTTAGCAAATACCGATAAGCTAAAAGGTGCGATGAAAGATAAAATTGAAGCTAATGCTGAACTCGGAATCTTATCCAAAAAATTAGCGCGAATTCTATTAGATTGCCCGGTGACTTTTGATGCATCCGATTACGAATTGTCTAAACCCGATGTAGAAAAAACGGATGCATTGTTTCAGGAACTTGAATTCCGTCAAATGAAAGCGCAGTTTGACAAATATTTTGGGACTGGAAAAGAGTATGACGAAATAGACACCAATGGCAACACTTCTGAAATTCCGCAGGCCACAAAAAAAACGGTCATAAAAAAATCCAACGAAGATCAATTCGATTTATTCGGTTTTTCCGATAACGAAGGAGAAGAGGCAAAACCACATTCGTATTACGCAACTCTAGAAAACACGGATCATAATTATACGAGTATTCAAGGCGAATTAGGAACGAAACTGTTCTTGCAAAACTTAATGAACCAATCTTCGGTTTGTTTTGATACTGAAACTACCGGAATCGATGCGTTGAATGCCGAATTGGTAGGGATGTCTTTTTCATGGGAAAAGGGAAAAGCATTTTATGTTCCAGTTTCCGAAAATCAACAAGAAGCACATGCTTTGGTTGAAAAATTTAAACCTTTTTTCGAAAGTGAAGCCATTGAAAAAATCGGGCAAAATGTGAAATACGATTTAAAAGTGTTGTCGAAATACGGAATTCAAATCAAAGGAAAATTATTCGATACGATGATCGCGCATTATCTAATTAATCCAGACATGCGTCACAATATGGATGTTTTATCGGAAACTTATTTGAAATATTCGCCAAAATCTATCGAGACCTTAATTGGAAAAAAAGGTAAAGGTCAACAATCCATGCGGGATGTAGCTTTGGAAGATATTAAAGAATATGCTGCGGAAGATGCGGATATTACATTACAATTAAAAGAAGTTTTCAGTCCAATTTTAGACAAAGCCGAAACTAAAAAGTTATTTGATGAAATCGAAATTCCACTAATTCCAGTGTTGGCCGCAATGGAAATGGAAGGTATCAATCTAGACGAAGATTTTTTGAAGAAAATGTCAGTGGAAATGGCGAAGGAAAGCGGTGCATTGGAACAAAAAATATATGAAAGTGCTGGAGAAAAATTCAATTTAGCTTCTCCAAAACAATTGGGAGATGTCTTATTTGATAAACTAAAAATCGGCGGAGCCAAACAAAAGAAAACCAAAACAGGTCAATACGCAACGGGTGAAGAAGTGTTATCCTACTTGGCAAATGATAATGAAATCGTGCGCGATATTTTAGAATGGCGCCAAATGGTGAAATTGCAAAGTACCTATATTGATGCGTTACCAAACCAAGTGGATAAAAATACGCATCGCGTTCACACTGATTACATGCAAACTGTTGCAGCAACCGGTCGTTTGAGTTCGAACAATCCGAATCTGCAAAACATTCCGATTCGAACTGAACGTGGAAGACAAATCAGAAAAGCATTTATTGCACGAGATGAAAATCACACCTTAGTATCTGCCGATTATTCGCAAATAGAACTTCGAATTATTGCGGCACTTTCGGGCGAAGAAAACATGATCAAAGCATTTCAAAACCATGAAGACATCCACAAAAGTACCGCTGCGAAAGTATTCAATGTTGCACTTGAAGAAGTTACAAAAGAACAACGAAGCAATGCCAAAACGGTAAATTTCGGAATCATATATGGCGTTTCTGCTTTTGGATTAAGTAACCAAACTTCATTATCTCGAAAAGAAAGTGCCGATTTGATTGAAGCCTATTATCAAACGTATCCCAAACTGAAAGCCTATATGTCAGAACAAGTCGATTTTGCGCGTGAAAATGGGTATGTGCAAACGGTTTTAGGAAGACGTCGGTATTTAAAAGATATCAATTCGGCCAACATGATGGTCAGAAGTGGCGCAGAGCGAAATGCGGTTAACGCTCCAATTCAGGGAAGTGCTGCAGATATTATCAAAATTGCAATGATTAATATCTACAAAAAATTAACAGATGAAAATTGGAAATCAAAAATGTTATTGCAAGTGCATGACGAACTTGTTTTTGACGTCCACAATTCCGAATTGGAGAAAATTCAACCCATGATTAAACACGAAATGGAAAATGCTTTTAAAATGGCAGTGCCTTTAGATGTTGAAATTGGAATGGGAAAAAATTGGTTAGAAGCGCATTAAAAAGTTTTCAGGGCTCAGTTATTAGTTGGTAGTCGCTCCCTTTTTGTCATTTCGACGAAGGAGAAATCTCATCATCTAAATTAAATTGCATTACTAATTTAATGTGATTTCTCTCCAAAATTCGAAATGAAAAGCTACAATTTATCAATAAAATATTTCAAACAAAAAGCCAGAATTACTTTCTGGCTTTTTGTTTTTTTTGCGATTTTAACTTATTCGATAATCAATGTTTTTGTAGCATTTCCGTAATCTGATCTTAAAACAACCATATACGTTCCCGCGGTTAATTCTGAAGTATTAATTTCATTTTCTGTTGTTGAAATGGACTGATTTTTTACCACTCTTCCTAAGGCATCGTAAATTTTTACAATTCCGGAATCAACATTGGTTGGCAATTCGATATTTGTAAACCCTTTAGCAGGATTAGGGAAAATTTTGAAATCATTAACAGCAAAATCTGTATTAGCTAAGGTTACGGCATAATTTGCAGTAGAAACAGCATTTGCCAATCCTCCATGAGGCGCTAATGTAAAACTAGCGGAAGAAGAACGAGAACATGCTAAATTTATTGAACCAGCTGATGCCGAAAAAATATAATCGTTCGGTTCTCCAGTATTGGGTAATCTTGTGGAAACGACTGTTCTTGTAGTACCAGCGACGGTGTTTGAAATAGTTGTCCAGCTTTGCACTAGATCCGCTTCAGGAACTTGAAATCCTCCTAAGGTTCTGTCTGAAATAGTAGTAGTGTTAATAAAAGCAATGATATCTGCCGGACCTGTCATTGCTCCTCCATTATCAAAAGCTAATGAGTACCATCTGTCGTCAGGCATTATTTGTGTCAGTGTTACTAATGATGGGGTTACATCAATTTTTACTGAATATTCGCTTAAAGGTACTGGAAAAGTAATTGTTCCAGTACTAAATGTTTGTGCGGAAATTGTGGAGAAGAAAAATAAGGATAGGAAGGATAGCGTAACGTTTTTCATAGTTTTTTATTTTTATTTTTTAAAAGTTCAATTAATAGGTCATCATTCATTAAAATGGCATAATCTAAAGCAGATTTATCTTTGCTGTCTTTAAAGTCGATATTTACAGAAGCTTTTACTAAAGAAGACACAATTTCATAGTTTTTAAAATTCACAGCATAAATTAACGCTGTCATTCCACTAGCATCAGCGAAATTCAAATCCGCTTTATTCTCAATCAATAGTTTTGCGATTTCATTATTTCCTTTAACGATGCATGCCATTAAAGGAGTTCCAAATTTACTTTTACCATTGATGTCGCTTCCTGATTCAATTAAAAATTTAGCAACGTCATTGTTGCCGCGATAACAAGCAAGTAGTAAAGGAGAATATCCTTCGTCATTTACGACATTAAAGCTGTTTGGGTTTTCTTTAAATTTTTCTTTAGCCTGTTCAGCAGTTCCTTTTCTCCCAATGTCAAAAACATCGGGCGTTGATTGGCTGTGGCAAAAGTTAAAAGCGATAATAGAAATGCAGGAAAGTACTAGTTTTTTCATTTATGTAATTTTATCAGGAACAAATTTATTTCAATTCCTTGTAACCTATGCACGAATGTTAGTGTACTTTAGGTTTACAATTTAATAAAATTACCGCTATTTAACTACTAACTAGAGTTTTTTAGTAGAATCGCGTTGGCGTAATTCGGTTTTAATGGTTGTTGTTGAAAAGGTAAACGTTTCTTCTTTGCTTTCTAATTTGTCTATCAATAATTGGGCAGCAACTTCTCCAATTTCAGGTCCATGTTGACTCACTGTTGATAGACTTGGAGTCATTCTTCGCGACCAAACACCGTCAGCAAAACCAATAAGGGATAAATCCTGAGGAATTTTATACCCGTTTAGAATACCTAATTTCATAGCTGTTACGGAGGTGTGTTCGTCAAGTGCGAAAACGCCATCGGGTTTATTTTTGATGAAAAAGCCACCAATTTTTTTATTAAAATCTTTTGAATTTTCTGTTAGGATAACCAAATTTTCTTCGACCTTTACCTTGTGTTTCTCCATGGCATGGTAAAATCCTTTGGCTCTTAGTTTGCCAACACTTAAGTTGTCGATGCAGGAAAGTAATGCTATTTTTTTGCAGCCCGTTTTAATTAAATGCTCCGTTGCATTGACTGCAGATTCAAAATCATCAACAATAACTTTATCGCAATTTACCTCGTCAGCGATACGGTCAAACATAACAATTGGAATTCCTTCATTGATAATGCTAGTAAAATGATCGAATTTTTGAAGTTTTTGTGATTCTTCCGCTATA
This sequence comes from Flavobacterium sp., assembly GCF_029945805.1. Lineage (GTDB taxonomy): Bacteria > Bacteroidota > Bacteroidia > Flavobacteriales > Flavobacteriaceae > Flavobacterium. Next base: position 106,903 of record NZ_JAQSDH010000049.1, on the reverse strand, counting down.
GAAAGAATAAAGCCGTCAATGGTTCCGTTACTTAACATTTCGAGAGCATTGATTTCCTTCTCAGACGATTCGTTGGAAATGCAGGTGATTAGTTTATATCCTTTTTCATCCGCAACTTTTTCGATACCGCTGAAAACTTTGGCGAAGAAGTGATTTAGAATGTTTGGAATGATAACGCCAATGGTTTTAGTCTTTCTGTTTTTAAGGCTTAGCCCAATAACATTTGGCTTGTAGTTTTTAAGCTTCGCGTATTCCTGAACGCGTTTCTTTGTCGGCTCACTTATTTCTGGGCTTCCATTTAATGCCTTGGAAACGGTAGAAACGGAAACTCCCAATTCTTTTGCAATTTGTTTTAGTGTGGCCTTCGATTTCATTTATAGTAGCTTAAGTTGTAAAAATAACAAAATTTGTGCTCTATTCATTGAATAAAAACAGAAGTTGATAGAATTTTGTTAATAACTATAGTGTTATTTAAACAAATACGAACGCTATTTTCTTTGCTAATCCCATTCATTCAAAGGATTTTAGGGCTAAAAAGTTGCTTTCAAAAAATATTTAAAAAATGCCACTTGATTTATTGATAAATAATTGTACTTTTGCACTCCCTTTATTGGGAATGGAATGTTTAATTAAAATAAATTATTGTGAACACATTAAGCTACAAGACAGTTTCTATTAACAAAGCCGGTGCAGATAAGCAGTGGATTGTTGTAGATGCAGAAGGTCATAACTTAGGTCGTTTTGCTTCAAAAGTTGCGATGCTTTTAAGAGGTAAATACAAGCCAAGTTATACCCCGCACGTTGATTGTGGAGATAACGTAATTGTTATCAACGCAGAGAAAATCAACCTAACTGGTAACAAACTTGACGAAAAAACGTACATTCGTCACACAGGTTACCCAGGAGGACAAAGAAGTTTGACTGCTAAAGTAATGCAACAAAAAAATCCTGCATTATTAGTAGAAAAAGCTGTAAAAGGAATGCTACCTAAAAACAAATTAGGTGCTGAATTATTCCGAAATTTAAATGTAAATGTTGGTACAGGGCACAAACATGAGGCTCAAAAACCAAAAACCGTTAACCTTAACGACTTAAAGTAATGGGAGTTATTCACAAAATCGGTAGAAGAAAATGTGCAGTTGCGCGTGTTTATGTTTCAGAAGGAACAGGAAAAATCACCGTTAACAAAAGAGAATTTGCAACTTACTTCCCAACAGCAACTTTACAGTACAAAGTTATGCAACCAATGTCTATGACAAACAATGCAGAAAACTTTGATGTAAAAGTAAATGTTTATGGTGGTGGTTCAACAGGACAAGCAGAAGCTGTAAGAATGGCATTAGCACGCGTAATGTGTGAAGTTGATGCTGAAAACAGAGCTATCTTGAAACCAGAAGGATTGCTAACAAGAGATCCAAGAATGGTAGAACGTAAAAAATTCGGTCAGAAAAAAGCGAGAAAGAGATTCCAATTCTCGAAACGTTAATCTTATACAATGTTGCACTGAGCTTGTCGAAGTGTACTTTATTAAGATCACCAAAAATTTTACAATTAAATTAGAAATTAAAAACAAGTTGTCGATATTCCTTTTAAAAAGGGAATTAGTTTAGCATCTAAATGAAGCTTAAAGCCAATAGCTAACAGCTAACAGCCAAAAGAACATTGCTAATCACGGAACGTAAACTATTACACAATGGCAAACAAAATTGACGTTAAAGATTTATTAGAGGCAGGTGTACACTTTGGACACATGACTCGTAAGTGGGATCCAAATATGGCCCCTTACATCTATATGGAGCGTAATGGAATCCACATTATCAATCTATATAAAACAGCTGCAAAAATTGAAGAAGCTTCTGAAGCTATGCAAAAAATTGCAGCATCTGGTAGAAAAATACTTTTCGTTGCTACCAAAAAACAAGCAAAAGATATCGTTGCTGAAAAAGCATTAGCTTGTAACATGCCTTACATCACTGAAAGATGGCCTGGTGGTATGTTAACCAACTTCGTTACTATCCGTAAAGCTGTTAAAAAAATGGCTACTATTGATAAAATGAAGAAAGACGGAACTTTCATGACTTTGTCTAAAAAAGAACGTCTTCAAGTAGATCGTCTTCGTGCTAAATTGGAGAAAAACTTAGGTTCTATCTCTGATATGTCTAGACTTCCAGCTGCATTATTTGTAGTGGATATCAAAGCGGAACACATCGCAATAAAAGAAGCACAAAAATTAAACATTCCAGTTTTCGCAATGGTTGATACTAACTCTGATCCACGTGAAGTAGATTACGTTATACCTTCCAATGATGATGCTTCTAAATCAATTGATAAAATTTTATCTTTAGTAACTGCTGCAGTTATTGACGGATTGGCAAACAGAACTTCTGATAAAGAAGGAGATGAGGCGAATGAAGTTGTTGCTGTTGAAGAAGTAACTGCTGCTGTTGAAGCGCCAGTTGCTGAAGCTGCTCCAGAAGTGGAAGCGGTTGTTGAAGTAGAAGCTGCTCCAGAAGTAGAAGCTACAGAGACTAAAACTGAAGAATAAAACAAAATAATTACGAATTATGAATTTCGAATTACGGATTATTTTACTCGTAATTTCAAATTTGTAATTCGTAATTTACTTTTAAAACGATTTTTAAATTTTTAAATAAAAAATATTATGTCAACAATCACAATTACTGCTGCAGACGTAAATAAACTAAGAACTATTACGGGTGCAGGAATGATGGACTGCAAAAAAGCGTTAGTTGAATCTGAAGGAGATTTTGATTTAGCGATCGAAAACCTTAGAAAAAAAGGACAAAAAGTTGCTGCTAATCGTTCTGATAGAGAATCTACAGAAGGTGCTGCAATCGCAGTTGTTAATGCTGATAAAACATCTGGTGTTGCTATCACATTAAACTGCGAAACGGACTTCGTTGGAAAAAATGAAGGTTTTGTAAAATTGGCCACAGAATTAGCTAATCATGCAATCAACTTTGATACTAAAGAAGCATTTTTAGCTTCAGATTTTAACGGAATCACTGTTGCTGAAAAACTAATTGAGCAAACAGGTGTTATTGGAGAAAAAATTGAAATCGCTTCTTTCGAAAGATTGTCTGGTGCTTTCATTGGTTCTTACATTCACGCGGGCAACAAAATCGCTGTTTTAACTGCTCTTTCTGCTAACGTTACTGGTGCTGAAGAAGCTGCAAGAAACGTGGCTATGCAAGCTGCTGCTATGAATCCAATCGCTTTAGACGAAGCAGGTGTTGATGCAGATACCATTGCAAAAGAAATTGAAATCGCTAAAGATTTATTACGTCAAGAAGGAAAAGCTGAAGCTATGATTGAAAACATCGCTAAAGGCAAATTAGGACGTTTCTTTAAAGACAATACTTTGGTAAACCAAGATTATATTAAAGATAGCTCAATGAGCGTTACAGCTTACATCAGAACAGTTGATGCAAATTTAACGGTTACTGGATTCAAAAGAGTTGCTTTAGGATAATTTATTCTGTCCCGAAATTTCGGGAGTTTCAGGATCTAATCCAAAACAAATACTTAAAAAACCCGATTCATATGAATCGGGTTTTTTTATTCTCTACACTAAAATCTTCTTCAAACCTTCGGCAATTCCTCGAAATAATAAGTTGTAAAAGGATTTCTCCGGAATGCGTTCTATTTCAATGTCTGCAGCTTTGATTTTATCTTTGGTGTCTTTTTTTACAAAAATAGTAGCAACAAGGGTGAGTAGTTTGTTTATCTTTTTGCGGTCGTCTTTTTTGTAAATGGTGAATTTTAAATCATCATATTCTACAGCAAGGTTACCCGACATCATTTTGTCATTACCCGCAAAGTTGAAATGCACTTGGTCAAGCATTCCTTTTGCCGTAACATTCATATAAGGTTTCGTGAAAACCCCCATATTTTGTGCATCAAAATGCGTTAGCGTGCCTTTTATAGCAAAGCCATCCGTTTTATCCATAACATTCAATTTCCATGCAACATTCAAGGGTGATTTTTTCATGAATTTACAGTTGGCTTTTATGATAATGTCGGGAGTTTTTTCTCTTTTAAAACCACTACAGAGCGATGTGGCCGTAAGATTGAAAGAACTAAAAATTATTTTCCCCGCACCGTTTTCTGATTTTTTTTCTTCTTCATATTCAATAAGAGAATTTCTAATTTTAAGCGTGTCAACTTTTAAATCAAACTTCATATCGCGAAGCAATTTACTATAAAGGTATTTTTTCGTCAAATTATCCGCTGGTTCTTTAGATCGATAAATATTGGCAGCAACATTATTTAAATTGATAGCATTACAATGAAAGAAAAAGTCATCCGCTTTAAATCCCCAATCGATTTTAGTTATAGAAACAGTGTCGCAAAGCAAGGTGTAAATATCTTTTTCCTGGGGGATTTTTGACACAAATTTACGTCGGGAATAGGTCGGAAGCATTTCGAGTTTATCGATTTTTAATTCCGATTTTGTACTTATAAGTTTCTTGGTTTTGATATGATAATATTCATTCGGATGATAATAAATACGGTCACAAGTCAGCTTGTAATTATTGAATTGAAATGGAATTTTATCATCTAATGTTTTATCTGTAATCACGATTCCGTCTAGATTAAGATTAATGTCAGTAACGCTTAAAACTGCTTTATTGTTTTTGATATTGATAATTTTAATGTCACCGTGATTGAGATAAATATCCGTTACCGTTATAATTTTTTCAAATGGCGCTACAACCGAATTTTTTACATTCTCTTTAGAGTTTTTTTGGTAAAGGATTACGTTGGGGTGTTCAACAGTAATGCTTTTCGCTTTAAGTTTGTCGTGAAAAAGCAAACTCCAAACTTTAAACTGCCTAACTTCAACAGATTTAACTTTAGCGTAAATCCCGGCTTTAGTAATGGAATCTTTAAGTACGGCCTTTGGAACAATGACAACTTCGTTGGCTATGATATAACCACTCCAGAAGGAAACATCCATGTTTTTATAGGTAATATAATAGGCAGAATCATTTTTGTTATTGATGATTTTTGGTAAGTGGGATTTGACCCAAATGTTAAGGCCAATATCTAAAAGTATAGCAAATAGTATCAGCGAACTGAATCCGATTAGAGTTTTCCAATACCATTTCATAACGGTTCATTTTGTGTAAGCTATAAATTTAATATTTAAACGAAGTAAGTTCTTATAACATTTTGCAATTTATTTACAGAAATAAGCTTAGATGCTACCGAGATATACTTTCTGAAAAACTGTATCTTTGTGGGACAAATACACAACTAAAATGAATACAAAAATATTAATTATTGGCGCGTGCGGACAAATCGGAACCGAGCTTACGCAGAAATTGAGAAGTATTTATGGCAATGATAATGTAATTGCTTCCGATATCCGAAAACTGAATAACGATATTGTAAACAATGGGATTTTTGAAGTGGTAAATGCTTTAGATTACAATCAGATTGAACATTTAATTGAACAATATCAAATTACAGATGTGTATCTAATGGCAGCCTTACTATCGGCTACAGCAGAAAAAAACCCAGCATTTGCATGGGATTTAAATATGAATTCTCTTTTCCACGTTTTGAATCTGGCGAAAGCTAAAAAGATAAAGAAAGTATTTTGGCCTTCAAGTATTGCGGTTTTTGGACCCACTACACCAAGATACAATACGCCGCAGTATACAATAATGGAACCTACAACTGTTTATGGAATCAGTAAGCAAACGGGCGAAAGATGGTGCGAATACTACCATAACATTTACGGTGTTGATGTGAGAAGTATCCGTTATCCCGGATTGATTAGTTGGTCAACTGAGCCAGGTGGTGGGACAACAGATTATGCCGTAGATATTTACCACAAAGCATTAAAAGACGGTAAGTATGAGTGTTTCCTTTCGGAAGAAACAGCTTTGCCAATGATGTATATGGATGATGCGATTCGTGCCACAGTAGAAATAATGCAAGCACCAACCGAAGCAATTAGAATACGTTCGTCTTATAATTTATCTGGTGTGAGTTTTACACCCGCAGAAATTGCAAACGAAATCAAAAAACGGATTCCAGAATTTACGATTACGTATAAACCTGATTTCCGTCAGAAGATTGCAGACAGCTGGCCCGCTAGTATAGATGATAGTCAGGCAAGAGAACATTGGAACTGGAAACACAAATTTGATTTGGCTTCAATGACTGATGAAATGCTAGAAAATCTGAAATAGCTTAAACATAAAAAACGCTGCCTTAAATACGTAATGCAGCGTTTTTCTCTAAACAAGAACAAAATAAAAAGTTTTTTATTGAACAATAGGAGCTCTTAAAGATTCCACTACAGCCACTATGTCTGTATAAAGTTGTGTATTGGCAGTAACGCCGTTTTGAACCGCTGCAGCTCCTACATAACCTTTAAATTTATCAAAGTTAGCATCAGTTGAATTGGTTCCCATTCTTGGATTAAGAGCAGGATTGTGAGTCGTAACCATATCCAATCCTGAATAGGTATTTACAGGATTCGTTCCTCCAGTGTTAAAAGAGAAAAAATCAGTTAAATTATCAACCAATTCAGCTAAATTAGTAGTGTTACTCGCTTGAACTTCTGCTAATAATGGTGCAAAGTGTTCGCCTAAATTACCAGAAGCGTTGCTCCCAATGTCAGCCACAATCAAACCTACTGTTGAGTTGATTACTTTACGATAGCTTAAACGCCCTTTCTCAATCATTTGTCCGGCATTATCCGGGTCAGCAACCAAAGTTGTTCCCCCTAATCTCTGATAGATTGAAGGTGGAGTCGTTGGACCATCATCATTGCTACATGATGTCATAGTGAAAGCTCCAAATACGAGTGCACATAGTGCAAATTTTGAATACTTAGTCATAATTTTAATATTTATAGATTAATTGAAAATTCTTTGTACAAACTTGCTAAACTTATATTGTAAGCCCTCTTTATTCATCACAGGACAAACTTCTTTGTTTGCAAGGCTTGCTGGCAGTATAAATCGTTGAGCCTTATAGTTTCCTGTTTTCATTAGTTCATCATACACCTTTTTGGAGTCAGCTACTCTGTTGTCGTGAAAATATACTACGACATTTCTTTTTACAATAATTTCACTTTTCACACCTTCGATAGCATGTAGCTTTTTCGTTATATCAATAGTGGAGGTCGAATCGAAAGCTTTGTCAAAATCAATACGACTAACTTGAATGGTGGCGCTCTCTATGGGTCTAGCATTTGCAATGTGGTATACTAATATTGCAAACATTAAAACTATAAAGCTCAATATACTTAATAAAGCAATCTTTATCTTCTTTCTATTGGTCATCTTAGGCTTGTCTTTGGTTGTCATAATCGTTTAGTTTTGTGTTTTATAAATTTACTTTAAAAGTAAATAATTCGTTTTCTATTATTAAATATAAGTTTTATTTAAATTAATTAGTAAATTTTTTTACTGTTTTTAAATCAAAAAGCACTGTTTTTGACACGAAACGAGCGCTTTTCTCTCTAAACAAAACTAACCAATCATTGTGTAAATAGTCATTGAGCAGGTATAAATTTTTTTGTACTATTTTCAATTTATCAATATAGTATGCAGTAAATAAAACTACATAAAACACTAAGAGTGACAGCGAAATGATTATAGTACATTGTTATCAAAGTGCTATTTACGTTTTTATTATAAATCATAATCGTAAAATTTGGCTACTATAAATCAACTACGAGAAAATAAAGAGTATGGTTTTCAAAGCAATAAAAAAAGTATTTATTTTTTATTTTCTAAAATAGTAATTAGGAGATCTTCAATAGGGGTTTTAATTTTGACTACTTCATCACTTACATCGTTTGGTATCGTCATCGAAAGGACATAGTGTTGTATTTTCCATTTGCCTTTTTGTAAAACCAAAACACCAGAACCACGACAAATTTTCATTTGAGTATTGAGTAATTCATCAAACCAAACTAATGTGTGGTTACTGTTAAAGTAAATATGTCTTTCAATCATAGAAAAACTCCAAGCCTTTCCTTTGTCAAAATGAGGTTTAGCATAGGCCATAAAAGCAGTCTTGTTCCAATTTTCTTTTGCATCGGTTCCAATGAAAAGGGCATCATCCGTCATGGCATTAAAATACGCATTAAAATCGGCTTCGGCTGCAGCCTTATGCCAGGAATCAAGAACAGCATTAACTTTAAATTCGTTAGTGCTTTGTGAACTTGCACTAGCAATGAAAAATGGTAATAGTATAAAAATAAATTGCTTTTTCATAAGAAACATAGATTGGTTTACTGTAACATTGCATCACCAAGTAAATATACGTTTACTGTACTATTAGTTTTTGTATTTTTATAAAATAAATTAGTTGCTGTTATATGAAAAAGGCAAGAGGTTATGGTTTCTTAATGGTGGTTTTGGTTGTGATTATTTCGTTAACCAGCTCATTTTGTGATAAGAAGAAAGAGGTTGCTGTAATTCAAAAAAGGAAGACAAACAGTTTTGTGCTTTCTTTTGATAGTACTTTAGTTGCTACTTTTTATGCCAAATATCCTAAGCTGGTAGTGTATAAAAAACAAGTCGTGGCTTTGTATAACCAGAACAACTATAATTTTATTTGGTTTGACACTAAAGGCAGAAAGGAAACCGCAGACGTTATTTACAATAAAATCAACAATCTTTATCAAGAAGGCGTTCAGGCTAAAATACCGTACAAGGAAACACTGGACCGGTTGATTGAAAAAAATGGAGCAAAACCAGATACTGATACCGAGTTATTCTTGTCAAATTATTATTTCTTTTACGTCAATAAAACCCTTCAAGGCATTGATAGCACCAAGACGGAAGAAATGGGCTGGTATCTGCCTCGAAAAAAACAGTCCTATGTTAGTTACTTAGATTCGCTGTTGGTTAATCCTAAGTTTGTTGATAAGAATGAGCAACTGATTGGTCAATATTACAAACTAAAAGTAGTATTACAGCACTACAGAGATATAGAACAAAAGGGCGGCTGGGACTCTATAGCTGTGCCTCGAGATTTTGTTTCTGTCAAACCTGGTGACAGTTTAGAAGTGGTTGCTAAAATCAGAACACGATTGTTTTTAACGGGAGATATTGCAGAAGATTCGGGAAATCAAGTGTACGGGTATTCCCTGCAACAAGCCGTTTTAAAATATAAAAAGCGCAACGGACTTACAGTAGACAAAATTATTTTGCCTAAGCACATCGATGAAATGAACGTTCCCATTAGTGAACGCATCAAAACAATTATTGTCAATATGGAGCGCTGCCGATGGATTTCTACTGATGTCACTAAGGCTAAAGAGTATATCGTGGTTAATATACCCTCTTACAAACTCACTTATTTTAAAGAAGGAAAAGTCGCGCTGAGTTCCAATGTAGTCGTCGGTACAACTATGAACAAGACCGTAATCTTTAGCGGAATGATGAGCTATATCGTATTCAGCCCTTATTGGAACGTGCCGACAAGTATCAAAGAAAAAGAAATACTTCCAGGGATTTCGAAAAACAGAAACTATTTGGCCAAACACAATATGGAATGGAGCGGCAGTAATATTAGACAAAAACCAGGGCCCTCGAATTCTCTGGGGTTGGTTAAGTTTTTATTTCCGAATAGCAATAATATTTACTTACACGATACACCTTCTAAATCATTGTTCAATTCAGAGAAACGCGCTTTCAGTCATGGTTGTATCCGGGTGGAAAAACCAGTGGAACTGGCCGAACTAATTCTTGAAAATGATCCACGCTGGACCAAAGAAAAGATATACGAAGCCATGCACAAAGGAAGAGAAAGTTGGTACACACTTAAAGAAAAAATTCCCGTATATATTGGTTATTTTACGGCTCTTGTTGATGAAAACGGCGCTATTAATTTCTACAAAGACATTTACCAAAAAGATGCGCAACTCGCCGCTATGTTGGTAGAAGAGTAATCTTTTTTCAACAATTTAGGAGCACAGCGTTTCCATTATTCGGGATGTTTGGTCCCGCTATCCGTTTTATCTGTTATTGTAAGATTGCGCAGCAAGCTCACAATAACAGGATGCCACTACTATCGGGGCTGGCGATTTCTTTTTGGTTTCATTTGGAGGTTTTCATCTAATCAAAATCCAAAACCATCAAGTATCATAAGTATACCTTAATTTTATTAGCCGCTCCAAATCGTATAACAATCCACCACAACTATATAACATACTTGATAACATATGCAAGAACTTTGAAGTTCATTTAAAAAACCACTATTATGAATTTAAAAAGAACTTTTGGAGCCATTCTTACCGTTTTAGGGATTGCAGGATTAATATATGCAGCTGTTGTTTTTGCAGGAACATCTGGCGGAGAAAGAGACGTTAAGTCGCTAATTATTTTCGGAATTTTGGGAGTAGTATTTTTTATCTCGGGAATAGGTTTAGTAAAAACAACTAAAGACGAGTCATAATTTACCTTTTGCTATCCAAAATTTCAACTAAATAGCGTAGTTGTAGTCTTAGATTTTACTTTATTAATTTACGAAACACTAGAGTTTTTAGTAAGCAGTTGAATAATAGTTCAATTGGTAACGCAGTCTATACATTAATTACATTATCTTGCCTCATTGCTTTACTATAAGACAAATCAACAATTAATGGAAATGGCATTTGAAACTTTGCTCAGTTCTTATTTGGAGCAAAAAGTAGGGATTTCAGAAGATTTTATTTCGGTGGCATTGTCACAACATTTACAAAATAATTTACTTCAGTTACTGGAAGAAGGTTTGTTAATAGCTGCCGGAACGGGTAATGATGGTAAGTTGTCGCATGACAAAAAAGTGCGGAGTGATACCATCTATTGGCTCGATAAAAAACACAACAATATTCACGAAACCGCTTTCCTCAAGCAGATGGAAGGCTTTATTGAGTACCTTAATTCCGAATGCTATGCCGGAATTACAAGTTATGAATTTCATTATTCCCTTTACGAAGCCGGAAGTTTTTATGTAAAACACCTTGATCAGTTTCAGGATAATTCAAGCCGCGCTTTCTCCATGATTAGTTACCTAAACGCAAATTGGAAGGAAGCCGACGGCGGAGAATTGCTTCTGCATCAAATTGGAAACAATCAAAAGGTTGCGCCAACCCAGGGAAAAACAGTCTTTTTTAAAAGTGATGAATTAATACACGAAGTTTTGGTTACTAATACCAGACGGATGAGTATTGCAGGATGGTTAAAAAGATAATATTCTGTATTTACAAGCTACACTATGTTTCTAGCAAATAAAAAAGACCTTGATTTCTCAAAGCCTTTTAAATAGGTGAACAGTTTTTTACTTGTTGAAATCACTTTTGTAATTAAGCAGTTTGGAGAAGTATTCCTGAATAAACACATGCTGTTCATCATAGCTCATTTTTTCTGCTGACTTAGTTTCTATTTTTAAATGATCATACTTGTGTTGTTCTCTAATAAGATTATATAATTCTGTTTTAGCCGTAGTTGGCCCAAAAAGAACAATCTCATCGTAATCCTTGATTTTTTCAATTAGCGATTTGTAATAGGCGGTTATCGATTGGTTTTCTTTGTTGTGAAATACATTTTCGCTATGTTGTAAGCCTTCCTGATTGTCTAAATCATCCATGTCAGACTCTACAATTACTACTTTATAATCCTCTGTAGTATATTCCATCAATCGCGCTGCAGAATGATCCATCCAAACACCTATTCTTTTTGTTGCTTTCATGTACTGTTGAATTTATTATTTACTTTAAAGATACAAAATAATGACGATACAGAGGATTAAAATAGAAAGGTTTTACAAAACAATAGTACCTGTAGAAAAAATAAATCATATAATTCAATGCTTTAAACGTTGCGAATTGCAATCCTTTAAATTAAAAAACCCCCAATCTCTTTTTAAAATGAGATGGGGATTTTTCTATATATGGTTTAAACAGTTTACCAAATCTTAACTCGTTTTTCAGGAGCAAGATATAAAGAATCTGTTGGCTTAATGTTAAACGCTTCGTAGAATTCCGGTACATTTCTCACGACACCATTAATTCTGTACTTAGCGGGTGAGTGTGGATCACGTGCAATTTGACTGCGAATAGCTTCTTCACGTGTTTTTTCTCCCCAGACTTGTCCCCAACCTAAGAATACACGTTGCATTCCGGTGAATCCGTCCATTACTGGAGCTTCTTTTCCGCCAAGAGTTGCTTTATATGCTTTTATGGCAATACTCAATCCACCTAAGTCACCAATGTTTTCTCCGAGAGTATACGCACCGTTTACATTTAAATCTGGAAAGGGTTTGAATTCATTATATTGCGCAATTAATGCGCCTGTTTTAGATTTAAAGGCTTGTAAATCTGCTGGAGTCCACCAGTTTTTCAACACTCCAGAACCATCAAATGTACTTCCCTGATCATCAAATCCGTGACCAATTTCGTGACCAATTACAGCACCAATTGCCCCATAATTTACGGCATCATCCGCTTTCAAATCAAAGAAAGGCGGTTGTAAAATAGCAGCTGGAAAAACAATCTCATTAAGCGATGGGTTATAATATGCATTTACTGTTTGTGGTGTCATGCCCCATTCCGCTCTATCTACAGGTTTTCCTAGTTTATCCAGAGTTCGTTTGTATTCAAATTCCAATGCTCTTTGCGTGTTGCCATACAAATCATTTTTAGCAATTTTCAAAGAAGAGTAATCGATCCATTTATCAGGATATCCAATTTTAATCATGAATTTATCGACCTTGTTCAAAGCTTCTTTTTTGGTTGCAGCGCTCATCCAATCTAATTTCTTGATGCTTTCAGCGTAAGCTTTCAATAAGTTTTTCACCATGGTTACCATGCGTTCCTTAGCTTCGGGAGAAAAGTGTTTTTCAACATATACTTTTCCAACCACTTCACCTAAACTCCCGTTTACTGTACTTACAGCACGTTTCCAATCTTCTTCTTGTTTTTCCGTACCGTTTAATGTTTTGCTGTAAAACTCAAAATTTTGGTTGTCTAATTCCGTTGTTAACAAGCCAGCAGATCGGTTAATTAAACCCCATTTCAAATAGGTCTTCCAAGTATCAACAGGAGTGCTTTTGATGATAGTATTCAAGTTTTTCAAATAATCAACTTGTGTTACCACAATATTTTTTTCTTTATCAATACTTGCTTTAGATAACATAGCATTCCAATTAAAATCGGGCATTACCGTTTTTAAATCGGCAGTAGCATATTTGTTATACAATTTCATCATGTCGCGCGTATCTTCCTTTTTCATGTGTTGGGAAGCTATTGACGTTTCAAGCGCCATAATTTTAGCGGCACTTTCAGCTGCATTTGGCATACCACTTAACTGAAACATTTTCTCCACATGAGCAACATATTTCTTACGAATGTCAACCATCTTAGCATCCTTAGAAGAATAGTATTCTTTTTCAGACAGACCCAGTCCGCTTTGCCAAGTAATCAAAATGTTTTTTGTGGGATCTTTAAAATCAGTATATACTGAAATATTGAAAGGAATACTGATTCCGGTTCTGTTAGCTGTTCCAAAAAAAGTTGCCAAGTCATCATAATTTCCAATGGCATCAATAGCTTTTAATTCGTTTTGAATTGGCGCCATTCCTTTTGAATCTCTATCTTTTCTATTCATGAAAGAAGAGTAACAATCGCCAATTTTTTGTTCGTTACTACCCTCAGCATTACTACCTTTTGCCGCTTCTTCAATAATGGCTTTTACATCTTTTTGAGATTTGTCATACAGCATATCAAAAGCACCATAAGAAGCTTTGTCAGCCGGAATTTTCATCGTTTTTAGCCAAGTTCCGTTTACGTAGCTGGCAAAATTATCTCCAGGTTTTACTTTTGCATCCATATTTTTTATTGAGATACCCGATGTAAGTTCTTCTTTCTTAGCGCACGAAGCCATAACTAAAGCTGCAGCCAGTATAGAAATTTTAATGTTTTTCATGTGTTGGTTTGTTTATTATTAGTGCTAATGTAATCAATTATGAAACATTAGTTATTAGTTCAGGAGAATTGTTACACATGCGGTATTCTATAACGTACAGGAGGGTTTAAATAATTGCTAATTATCGGTTTTTGTCATTAAGATATTTATATATTTGTTAGTTGATGCTGATTCAAACGCACCAATTTTTAATTGAAATACTAAATGAAACATACTGATTTTTTAAATTCCCCACGCATTGACCAAGTTGGAATTCAGGACAGAATTGCCAGAATTACAGCGCGAAGCATCAAAAAAGAATCAAAAATGCAAGGGCTTTATATGGCTTTGAATATGATTGATTTGACGACTCTTGAAGGTGCGGATACTGATGAAAAAGTAAAGCAACTTTGCTTCAAAGCGCATCACCTGCATGATGATATTGCGGGATTGCCCACTACTGCTGCCGTTTGTGTTTATCCAAATTTTGTAAAACTTGCGGTCAATGAGCTGAAAGGAACGGGTGTAAAAGTAGCCTCAGTTGCCACCGCTTTTCCAAGCGGACAATCGAGTGCTGAAATCAAGTTGCTAGATGTAAAAATGGCCGTAGATGGCGGAGCCGATGAGGTGGATATGGTAATCAGTCGAGGAAAATTTCACAGCGGTGAATACAATTTTGTTTTCGATGAAATTGCCATGATTAAAGAAGCTTGCGGAAAGAATGTTCGACTAAAAGTTATACTAGAAACAGGCGAAATCGGAACATTGGATAAAGTACGTCAAGCGAGTGATATCGCCATGTATGCTGGAGCCGATTTCATCAAAACGTCAACAGGTAAAATCAAACCCGCCGCAACTTTGCCCGTAACTTTAGTGATGCTCGAAGCCATCCGTGATTATTATTATAAAACCGGAATTATGATTGGAATGAAACCTGCAGGCGGAATTTCGACATCTAAATTAGCGTTGCAGTATCTATTAATGGTAAAGGAAACGCTTGGCGGAAAATGGTTAACCAATGAGTATTTCCGTTTCGGAGCCAGTAGTTTAGCGAATGATGTTTTGCTTCAAATCGTCAAACAAAAATCCGGTATTTACCAATCACATGATTACATTTCTAAAGTTTAATCCGAATGAAAAAAACACATAAAATAGATTTTAGTTCCCATTGGAATTTAGCGCCAGCACCAGAAAGCACGACACACTTTAAGCTGAAAGAAACTTACGATTTGTTTATCAACGGAAAGTTTGTCGCGCCAAAATCCGGAAAGTATTTTGACACTATAAATCCAGCCAATGAGAAAGTTTTGGCCAAAGTTGCCGAAGCGAATGAAGCCGATATTGATTTAGCAGTAAAAGCAGCCCGAAAAGCATACGATACAACGTGGTCCAAATTATCCGGAAAAGAACGCGGAAAATACATTTACCGAATTGCCAGAATAATTCAAGAAAGAGCGAGAGAATTTGCGGTTGTTGAAACCTTAAATGGTGGAAAAGCCATCCGTGAATCCCGTGATGTAGACGTTCCATTGGCAGCAGCCCATTTCTTTTATTATGCCGGATGGGCAGATAAATTGGAATATGCTTTCCCAAATAGAAAACATAAATCACTTGGAGTTGCAGGACAAATTATTCCATGGAATTTCCCTTTATTGATGGCTGCATGGAAAATTGCACCAGCGTTAGCTGCCGGAAATACAGTGGTTATCAAATCTTCTGAAACGACCCCTTTAACTTTATATTTATTAGCCGAAGTGATTCAGGAAGCGGGATTACCTGCCGGAGTGGTGAATATCGTTTCGGGTGCTGGACTTACAGGGGCGCATATTGTAAATCATCCGGATGTGAATAAAATTGCATTCACAGGTTCTACGGCAGTTGGTAAAATTATAATGAAGGCGATTGCCGGAACTTCAAAAAAATCTACGATGGAATTAGGTGGAAAAGCGGCCAACATCATTTTTGAAGATGCTGCTTTAGACCAAGCCGTGGAAGGAATTGTAAACGGAATTTTCTTCAATCAAGGACATGTCTGTTGTGCAGGTTCTCGTTTGTATGTGCAAGAATCGGTTTTTGACGTTGTCGTTCAGAAATTGAAAGACCGAATGCATTCACTGCACGTTGGAGATCCATTAGATAAAAATACTGATATTGGGGCTATCAACTCCAAAAAGCAATTAGAAACAATCAATAAATATATTGAAATCGGGAAACAAGAAGGTGCCGAAATGTATCAGCCTGCTTGCGATTTACCATCAAAAGGGTTTTGGTGCCGACCAACATTATTTACGAAAGTAAGCCAGTCAAACCGGATTTCCCAAGAAGAAATTTTCGGACCCGTTTTGACAATCCAAACATTTAGAACGGTAGATGAAGTTATCGAAAAAGCAAACAATACTCCTTACGGGTTATCAGCTGGAGTTTGGACCGACAAAGGGTCAAAAATTTTCAACATGACGTCACAATTGCGTGCTGGAGTGGTTTGGGCGAATACCTTTAACAAGTTTGATCCGGCGTCTCCGTTTGGGGGTTACAAGGAAAGCGGCTTCGGAAGAGAAGGCGGTTTACACGGATTGGAACCTTATTTAAAATTTGAATAAAAACTATCATTATGTCAAGAATAGAAGTTTTGAAAACCTATAAAATATACATCGGCGGAAGTTTTCCAAGAACCGAATCGGGACGCTATTATCCGCTTATTGCTAACAAAAAAACTTTGGCTAATATGTGTTGGTCGTCTGTAAAAGATTTCAGAAATGCTGTCGTAGCGGCTAGAAGTGCGCAAGGCGCATGGTCGCATAAAACTGCTTACAATCGGTGCCAGATTTTATACCGAATTGCAGAAGTACTCGAAGGTAGAAAAGCCCAATTTGTAGAAGAATTAGAATTGCAAGGAATCAGCAAAACTAAAGCACAGCAAGAAGTTGATTTGAGTATCGACCGACTCATTTATTATGCGGGTTGGTGCGATAAATACACGCAATTATTCAGCACCGTGAATCCGGTTTCGGGAAGTTATTTTAACTTTTCAGTTCCAGAACCATCGGGAGTCGTATCCGTTTTCGCTCCGCAACAAAGTGGTTTGCTTGGTTTAGTAACCCAAATTGCTTCGGTCATTTCTGGTGGAAATACCTGTGTGGTTTTGGCTTCCGAACAATTGGCTTTATGCGCAATAACTTTTGGAGAAGTTTTAGCGACCTCAGATGTTCCTGGCGGTGTGGTTAATATTTTAACAGGAAATCAAGCGGAATTGGTATCGCAATTTGCAGCGCATAAAGACGTCAATGCTATTTTATATTGTGGTAAGGATTCAGAAATTATTGCGAAAATTCAAGATTTAGCTATCGAAAATTTAAAGCGCGTTATCCTTCGTGAAGACAGTGATTATTTTGATGACAAACACGAATCCCCGTATCTGATTTTCGACTTTCAGGAAATTAAAACAACTTGGCATCCAATTGAAGTGATTGCTGGGGCTGGTGCAGGGTATTAATATAAATTGCAGTTCTAAACATCTAAGCCATCATAGAAATTTGATGGCTTTTTTTTTATGCTCAACTCTTTTCTGTGTCCTTCAATAAATAGTATCTTTACTTTTTCAACACAAAACTATGTCCATTCAAGACGTTAAAATACTTCACATCGATAGCAATCATTCTTTGCTTTGGGAACAATTAGAACAAGCTGGTTTTCAAAACGAAGCAGATTTTATTTCATCAAAAGAAGCTGTCGAAAACAAAATCCACAATTATCAAGGAATAGTAATCCGTAGCCGATTTAAAATTGACAAAGATTTTATTGACAAAGCGGTTAATCTAAAATTCATTGCACGAGTTGGTGCCGGGTTGGAAAGTATCGATTGTGATTATGCAGTATCCAAAAATATTCATTTGATTGCTGCTCCGGAAGGTAATCGGAATGCGGTTGGTGAACATGCGTTAGGAATGCTTTTGTCCTTAATGAACAAATTGAATCGCGCAGACCGATTGGTACGAGAAGGGAAATGGATTCGCGAAGGCAATCGAGGTTACGAATTAGAAGGCAAAACTGTTGGACTCATCGGTTATGGCAATATGGGAAAATCATTTGCCAAGAAATTACGAGGATTTGATGTTGAAGTGCTCTGTTATGACCTTCTGCCTAATGTTGGCGATGAAAATGCCAAACAAGTTGCGTTTTCCGAATTGCAAGCTAAAGCCGATGTTTTGAGCCTACATATTCCGTGGACACCAGAAACCGATAAAATGATAAACTCCAATTTTATCAATGCCTTTGCCAAACCGTTTTGGTTCATCAATACGTCCCGCGGAAAAAATGTAGTGACGGATGATTTGGTTGCCGCTTTAGAATCGGAAAAAGTTCTCGGTGCTGGTTTGGATGTGTTGGAATATGAAAAATTGTCTTTTGAAAACCTCTTTTTGTCATCCCCAGCGCAGTCTAGGGAGCTCCCTAAAGCATTCGACTATTTGCTTAAATCCGAAAATGTATTACTCACACCACATATCGCCGGTTGGACCTATGAAAGCCACGAAAAATTAGCGCAAGTTATAGTGGACAAAATCCTGAAATTATACACATAAGAAAGGTCATACTCTGAAAATTTGCTTTGGCAGGATTTGAGATTTATAAAAATAAAAATCAATTATAGATTCCAATTGATAGCGCTTTCTTATATTTTTTTATATTTTAGCCTTAACTAACAATCAAAAACAAAAAAACATGGAAATAATTGACTCACCAAATCCAAGCTGGAACAAACCGCCAAACATTCCCGAATTTAAAGTAGATCCAGTATTAGTATTGGTTTTCAGTTTTTTAACCTGCGGACTGTATCTTATTTACTGGAACATCAAGGTAGCAGAGGTTTTCAATGCTGTTGCAGAAAGAGAAATAATATCAACGCCATTAGCCGTATTTTCAGGCTGTTGTTTGCCTGTTCACGTGTATTTCTATTATATAGTTGGAAAAGACGGTTTGCCAAAAGTGTATAAATTGACAGGTGAATTAGAAAAAGATCAATCTACATTACTTATTATTTTAGGCTTCTTTTTCCCAATCGCTGCAGCAATGATTGTTCAAGGCGATATCAACAGATTGTACAAATAGAAAATAAAATAAAATATAAAATTTACGGTATTATTGGTGCGTTTCTAACACTAATGATACCGTTTTTTTTAATGCTTAACGACAAAAACAATCAACTTAAAAACGATCAATCACTTTGTCCTATTAAGATGCTCACAGGATTTCCTTGTCCATCTTGCGGAATTACTAAATCGATAGTTTCTATTTATAAAGGCAATTTAATAGAAAGCATTGGATACCATATTTTAGGGCCGATTACCGTAGTTTTTTGTTTTTTGATTATTGGACTCTTATCCTTTGAAATATTAACTAAAAAGGAATACTTCAACAATTATATCTACAGTAGAAAATTGGCATACGGATTGGCAATTTTTATTGGTGTTTATCATGTGATTCGCTTAGTCTATTTTATACACGAACATTCTTTTCAAGAAATTTTAAAAGAATCGCTTTGGAAGTGACCCGCTTTTTTAACAAAATAAAAAGTATAGCTAAAATTCTATATATTTGAAACAAGTAACCAAAAGGAGCAACCGAAAATCCCTAAGAGTAGGACTAACTAAAAACTAAAAACTTATGATTAACTGGTACAAAAAAGTGGTATTTGAAAACTACGCAAATTTTAACGGACGTGCAAGGCGTTCAGAATATTGGTATTTTGCATTAATGAATTTAATACTATTTATTGTTGCAGCACTATTAGACAATCTTCTAGGCTTTAACTTTGCTCCTCTGCCATATGGATACTTATATGCGCTATTAGGATTGGCAACTTTTATTCCTGGATTAGCTGTAGCGGTTAGACGCCTGCACGACGTGGGCAAAAGCGGTTGGTTTTACTTCATTGTATTGATTCCAATTATTGGTGCGATATGGTTACTAGTTTTATTCTTTACCGAAGGAGACCAAGGAGAAAATCAATACGGTTCAGATCCAAAGTCTAGTGGAGAAGAAATAAACGAAATAGGAACTGAATAGTTTTTTATTTTAAAAATCACTTTGTATTTCAACTGTTTTTATTTGAAACAAGTAACCAAAAGGAGCAACCGAAAATCCTTAAGAGTAGGGCTGACCAAAAACTAAAAATTTATGATTGATTGGTACAAAAAAGTAGTGTTTGAGAATTACGCAAATTTCAGCGGGCGCGCACGACGTTCAGAATATTGGTATTACACCTTAATGACTATAATTATTTCAATAGTCTTAATGATCGTAGACGAAGTATTGGGTTTAAAATTTGGAGCCACTAAAAGTTCTGGAATTCTAAACTCAATATACAGTCTCGCGGTGATTGTTCCGGGACTGGCCGTTTCAGTCAGAAGACTTCATGATATTGGTAAAAGCGGCAAATTATTATTGCTTTTTTATGTAGCTATTATCGCTTTGGTAGTAGTTATGGTAGTTTCGGGACTTTCACTGTTTATGACTGGCGAAGGAACTCCGGGAATCGGTTTTTTTATTCCGTTACTACTAATTTTAGCAATGTCTATTTGGATGTTGGTCCTCTATTGCACAGAAGGGAATCAAGGGGCTAATAAATACGGTTCAGATCCAAAATCTAGTGGAGAAGAAATAAACGAAATAGGAACTGAATAATTAGTGTTCAAAATCTAAAAAGTCCCGAATCATTCGGGACTTTTTTATTTATAGTTCTTTTCTTTTCTTTCCAGTTCGGCCTGAAATTCTTCCATGACTGGTTTTACCGTGCTTTCGGGCAAATCGGCTATTCGAATGTACATTAAACCATCAACGGCATTGTTGAACTTCGGATCCACATTGAATGCCACAACACGCGCATTTTGTTTGATGTATTTCTTGATTAAAACAGGCAAGCGCAAACTTCCAGGTTCTACTTCATCAATGATTTTATCAAATTTATTCAGATCGGCTTCCGTTTCGTTGAATACAAAATCCTTATCCGCATCTTTCAGTTTAACTTTGAACTCCTTTTTCGGATGAATATACTGCGCCACATAAGGATCATAGTAATGCGACTTCATAAATTCAATCATCAGCGATTTGGAAAATTCTGTAAATTGGTTACTAATGCTCACGCCGCCAATCAGGAATTTATGTTCGGGATACCGCAAAGTGGTGTGTACAATTCCTTTCCAAAGCAAGAATAACGGCATTGGTTTCAGCTGATACTCATTAACGATAAAGGCTCTTCCCATTTCAATGGATTTCGACATCATATCGTATAATTCGGGTTCAAAACGAAATAAGTCCTGTAAATAAAAACCTTCGATGCCATATTTTGGGAAAATTTCAGAACCCAATCCCATTCTATAAGCGCCCGCAATTTGTTCTGTTTCTTCATCCCATAAAAACATATGGTGATAGTAAGAATCACATCGATCCAAATCAATAGCTTCATTTGTTCCTTCGCCAACAGCTCTAAACGTGACTTCGCGCAAACGTCCAATTTCATGAAGAATATTCGGAATCACATCGGCTTGAGCCAGAAAAACCCAATAATTTTTGCTTTGTAGCAAACGATTATCACCACATTTTAAGACTTCAATTTCTTCTAAAATTTTATCGTGGTTGGCTGGTTTTACAATCTGTTTCGGATTTTTTGCTGTTTTTAAATTCAGATTTAGATGTAAGTTTTGCGGGTCGAAAAGCGTACTTTCTTTATTGAAAGAATTCGCAAGCATATAGGTTTTCTTTCTCAGAAATTCTGAGTATTCTTCGATAGTTTTATGTTCGTTTTGTTCGTTAACCGAAATAGGCTTTCCAATACGTACTTTAATGACTCGGTCTTTTTGTGTCAGCAATTCAGAAGGTAACTTTGCCGTTCTAAGTGTTGGATTTATTTTGGATAAGATGTAAAAGAAACGACTATTTTTGGCATGGAAATAAATCGGTACTACCGGAACTTGTGCTTTTCGGATCACTTTAATGGCGCCTTCTTCCCAAACTTTATCCACAACCAACTGCCCATCTTTATAGGTAGAAACTTCTCCGGCTGGAAACATGCCTAACGGTTTTCCATCGCTTAAATGCCGCAAGGTTTCCTTAATTCCAATCACACTAGATTTAGCGTCTTTGCGATCTTCAAAAGGATTTACCGGCATGATATAAGGCTTCATCGGCTCAATGCGATGCAAAAGAAAATTCGCTATAATCTTGAAATTAGGTTCTCTTTCGAGCATCAGTTTCAATAAAAGGATACCATCAATTCCGCCTAAAGGATGATTGGAAATAGTAATGTAAGCGCCGTCTTTTGGCAAACGTTTGAAATCTTCTTCGGGAATTTCAAACTTAATTTGAAACTCATCCAAAATAGCATTAAGGAATTCTACTTCGCTTAAATGTTTATTTCGGTCGTATATTTTGTTTAGGGTCGAAATCTTTAAAGCTTTCATCAATAGCCAGCCACAAAAAGTGCCAAAGACTCCATATTTGTCAGTGTGTATTGCTTTCGCAACTTCTTTAGCAGTAACTAAACCCATTTATAACTTGTTTTTTGGCAAGAAACAAAGATAACAATTCTACTGAAATAGGGTTAACAAATTCAAGATTGTTGACTAATGATTTTTGATTTTTGAAGTAAAAAAAATTCTGCAATCTTATGTCGTTAATCTTAAATCACAAATCTATTTTATTTACTTTTGAACCCGAGGCATTTTAGCCGAATTGAACGAAGTTAAAAACACTAAATTACACTCCATGAGAATTATTTCTTATAACGTAAATGGTATTCGTGCCGCAATTACTAAAGGATTTTTAGACTGGATTCAACAAGCCAATCCTGATGTAATTTGTCTGCAGGAAATAAAAGCTAACGAAGATCAAATTCCAGTTGATGAGATTACGGCGGCTGGTTACCCGTATCAATATTATTTTTCTGCACAAAAAAAAGGCTATAGTGGTGTTGCTATTTTATCCAAAATAAAACCCAACAAAGTAGTTCGCGGAACCGAAGTTACACACATGGATTTTGAAGGAAGAAATTTAAGAGCTGATTTTGACGATTTGTCGGTAATGAGTTTGTATTTACCGTCGGGAACAAATTTGGATCGTTTGGACCACAAGTTCAAATACATGGATGATTTTCAGAATTATATTGACGCATTGAAAAAGGAAATTCCAAATCTTGTCATTTGCGGCGATTATAATATTTGCCATGAAGCCATTGATATTCACGATCCAATTCGCAACAAAACCGTTTCTGGTTTTTTACCCGAAGAACGCGCTTGGCTCGATAAGTTTATGAAATCAGGTTTCGTTGATAGTTTCCGTCATTTTAATAAAGAACCACACAATTACAGTTGGTGGAGTTACCGCGCCGGAGCACGAGGCAATAATAAAGGCTGGCGTATCGATTATAATTTGGTAAGCGAAAATCTGAAAGACCGCATGAGCAGAGCCGTAATTTTACCCGAAGCCAAACATTCTGACCATTGTCCAATTTTGGTCGAAATTGATTAATAAATAGCATTATGGAAAATAAAAACGAACCGAATAATAATCCTGAAAAAAATCCGTATATAAAATCGATTTTGATTTTTGTAATTGTATTTGCCATCGCTTTCTTTGGAACGCGCAGTTTGATGACGTATTTTAAATAAACTAGGTTTTGACCTAAAATGTATAAGTAATACTAGAGTATAATGATAAAAAAAATAATTTTTGGCTTAGCCATATTGACTATGATGAGTTCTTGTGTTTCTAAAAAAATCTACAATGATTTGGAAAACAAATACACCGATTTAAAAAAAGAGAACCGTGTAATGACGGATGAAAACGATGAACTTCGTAAGGCTAATGCCGAATTTGATTCGGTGAACCGAGCTTTAATGGCGGATCTGGAAAAAACCCAGGCAGAAAGAGCCAAGCTACAGGCAGATTGTACCGCAACGAGCAACAACTTGAAAACACTACAGGATTCGTATGCTGCATTGGAAAAAAACAGCAATGATGCATTACAAACTAATATGTCTAAAAACAGGGATTTGTTAGCGCAATTGGATGCTAAAGAAAAATCATTGGCGGCTGAACAAGATCGTTTGAATAAATTAAATGCGGAATTGGCATCCAATACCAAACGTTTGAACGAATTGGAAAGTATGATTGCGGCGAAAGATGCTGCTATGAAACGATTGAAAGATACGTTGTCTAAAGCGTTGAATGCCTTTGAAGGAAAAGGATTGACGGTAGAAGTGAAAAACGGAAAAGTTTATGTGTCTATGGAAAATAAATTGCTTTTCGGAACCGGAAGCTGGGCTGTTGGTGCAGAAGGAAGAAGAGCTGTTGTTGAAGTTGGAAAAGTATTAGCACAAAATCCAGATATTACCGTGTTAATTGAAGGGCATACGGATAACGATAAAATACTTGGAACCATTGGTGGTGGAATCGAAAGCAACTGGGATTTATCAACTAAGAGAGCCACGGCAATCGTAAACATTTTAGCTGAAAACGCCGGAATCAAAAAACAAAACTTAACGGCTGCAGGTCGTGGTGAATTTGCTCCAATCATGAGCAATGATACGCAAGAAGGCAAAGCTAAAAACCGTAGAATTGAAGTTATTCTGACTCCAAAATTAGATGAAATTTCTAGAATGCTGAACGACTTTTAGTCTTAGACTTATCCGTTGGGTATCCTTATCATTAGTTTAATGAAAAATAGATTTTAGCTTTTTTCGAATTCAATTATAACAGAAAATGTCAATATGAGTTTGTCGAAGACCTTTTTTGAAGCACTTCGACAAGCTCAGTGTGACAAACTGCTACTAATTGGCGCTACTATGTAATTGCACCTAACCTGTTTAAATTAAATTAAAATTTAAGCCCATCAAAAGTACTTTTGATGGGCTTTTTATTGATCTGATAAAAAAAGCGAACTCAAAGTCCGCTTTTCAATTTTAAAGATGTTTTTGAATCGTCTCCTGCCACTGCTGCGCCAGTTTTAATTCTTCATGAGCATATACAGGGATTAGGTAATTTCTATCCGAATCATGAAAAAGTACGGAATTGTCTATTGGAGTTCCTTTTTTTGACATAAAAACCCATTCAATTTTTTCCAAAACATTAGATTTTCCTAGCGGACTTGAAGTAGCTACGGCACAACTTTCGCTTTGATTCAAATCTTGAAACGTAACAAGTGGCTCTTTAAGATTGAAATCAATAAAAAGCAAGCCTTTCTTTTGAGGATCCATTCCTAAAACTTTACGCCCTTGATTCGCGATAAGTTGGAAGTTGTATTTATTCTCCTGACTGTGTTTTGCAAAGAGGCTCTTCACGTGTTTTTGGTCTATATTTTTTGCGTTTAATATAAAATATATTGGAAGCACTATTATTAGTAGAAGCACAAATCCGATAATCATTATTGATGTATCCATGGTCATTTTGTTTAATAAAGTTAGTATTGCTATCCTTTGGGAATGCAACGAAATCAATTTTTAGAAACTAAAAAAAGAGAAACTTTACCAAAAAAAATGATAGGGAAATAAGAGCGGAGAAACACTTTTACAGCGATTTACATCTTGTAGAATTACATGAGTTTGTGCTGTAGGCATCGACAACAAATCAGTATCACAACCAATAAACAAAATCCCAACAGTAGGATTTACCAGTTTAATCGAATGTTCCATCATCATACTGACATGCACAACCTGCGGCTGCAACATGTTTTTATGAAAACTATCTGCGGGTTTGTTAAGACTTAGAGGGCGAGGATCTTGTAATTCATTGGTAGAACTAACAGATTTCGCAACAACCGAATAGCTAATAAGCATCAGTAGTGCTAGGATCTTGCCGAACGCTAAGAATTTCTTGGTGGACATGCCGCAAACATAGCCCTTATTTAAAAGAGTAGTGATAAAATAAAGTTAAAACCCATAATTTTAGAAACGCGGCAAGTATTCAAAATTAATTCCAATTACATTTCTTAATTTGCAGCGTAAAAATTTAGTAAAAGACTAATAATATCCACTGCGAAACTGGGAATTTCACTTTCAAATTCTAAAAACACTAATGAAAAAGATACCTGAAATCACAATGGCATTTTGGATTATGAAGATCTGTGCGACTACTCTAGGAGAAACCGCTGGAGATTTATTTTCGATGACATTAAATATTGGGTATGCAGTAAGTTCACTGATTCTTATTGGCTTTTTTATTGTTACACTTCAGTTGCAATTGTATGCTAAAAAATACAATCCCTTACTGTATTGGTTTGTCATCTTGGCCACGAGTACGGCTGGGACAACAATTTCGGATTTTATGGACAGAACTTTGGGTTTGGGTTATGCAAATGGTTCATTACTGCTAGCTTCACTTTTAATTCTAACATTGTTTCTTTGGAGAAAAGCAGAAAAATCCATTTCGGTAAATGAAATTCATTCGTTTCGAGGTGAAGTTTTTTATTGGATCGCTATTTTAGTTTCTAATACTCTTGGCACGGCTTTAGGAGATTTTCTAGCAGATGATTCTGGTCTAGGATTTCTGGGTGGCGCACTACTAATTGGGGTAGTATTGGTGCTGATAACCCTGACCTATTTCTTTTCCAACGTTTCAAGAATAGTTTTGTTTTGGCTGGCATTTATCTTGACCCGACCTTTTGGAGCAACATTCGGAGACTTACTGACTAAACCTTATGAAAAAGGTGGATTGAATTTCGGAACCATTGGTTCCTCCGCACTACTTTTTATACTCTTAATAACATTGATAGTATTCTCAATTATCAGAAATAATAAACAAAAACATATTAATTTTGATAAAAAGCGACACGGAGTTTAAAATTCCGAAATAATTATAATTTTAGCTGTAGTTTTGTCTAAAATTTATAAGTATAATGTCTAATTCCAAATGGTTTCCAAGTCGCTTTTCACTTTTATTTTCTTTCGCCATGTGGTTTCTTTTGATGTCACAAGTAGTTAGAATTATATTCATCATCTGGCAGTACGATGAAGTTTCTTTAAATGTTTTTACCGTTTTAGGAACACTTTTAACGGGGTTGTTTTTTGATATTGGAACGGTAAGTTTCATACTTTTCCCATCCATCATCTATTATTTTATTTTTCCGAATAAATGGATTGGTTCTTTGTTGGATAAAATTCTAGTGTGGTTTTTCACCTCTTTCGTAACCTTTATTTTGCTATTTGCCTTTTTCGCTGAACTAACATTTTGGGATGAATTCAAAACGCGTTTCAATTTTATAGCCGTTGATTATTTAATTTACACACACGAAGTAGTTTCAAATATAGAACAATCGTATCCTTTGCCTTTACTTGTGGGAGGCGTTACCGTACTGACGTTTTTGGTATTGTTTGTTTTGTACAAACGAGAAGCATTCACCAATACTTTTACGCACACTGCCAATTTCAAAAAAAGAGGAACGGTGTTTATTGTAGCATTAATCAGCTGTTTGTTCTTTGCGACTTTTATAACAAATAATCAGGCAGAATGGTCTAAAAACCGTTACAATGCTGAGATATCAAAATCCGGAATCTACTCCTTTTTTGCTGCATTCAGGAACAATCAGATGAAATATGAGGATTTTTATACTTCTATTGATAACAAGGAAGCTTTCGGAATGATTCGAAACAAATTAAAAGAAAGCAATAGCAATTTTATAAGCGATGATTTCAGTATCCGCAGAATAATTACAGATAGTTCTACCGTAGTTCCAGCCAAGAAAAACGTAGTGTTTATTTTGGTCGAAAGCCTTAGCGGAAGCTTCATGAAAGAGAATGGAAATAAAAATAATATCACACCATTTTTAGACAGCTTGGCACAGAAAAGTATCTTTTTCAGTAATTTGTACGCCACTGGAACAAGAACCGTTCGAGGTATGGAAGCCGTGACTTTGAACATCCCGCCAACTCCGGGACAAAGTATCGTAAAGCGTCCGGATAATCACAATCTTTTTACCGTATCAAATGTGTTTAAACAGAAAGGATATACTTCAAATTTCTTTTACGGTGGAGACGGTTATTTTGATAATATGAATTCGTATTTCGGTGGAAATGGTTTTAATATTTATGATCGCGGACGCGGAAGTGTCTTGAGTGATGATATCAAAACTACCCGAAACAATATCACCAACGCTGAAGTAACTTTTGAGAATGCTTGGGGAATCTGCGATGAAGATATTTTCAAAAAAATGATAACGGTAGCCGATATGCATTACAAGAATAAGCAGCCGTTTTTTAATTTTGTAATGACTACATCCAACCATAGGCCTTATACTTATCCTGACAAGAGAATTGATATTCCGTCAGGAACAGGTCGTGATGGCGCTGTAAAATATACCGATTATGCATTAAAAAAAATGTTTGAATCTGCGAAGGATAAACCTTGGTTTAAAAACACCGTTTTCATCATTATTGCTGACCATTGCGCGAGTAGTGCTGGTAAAGATGAAATAGATGTTGCCAATTACCATATCCCAGCTTTTATCGTAAATATGCCTGAAGCGTTGAACCAAAAAGTAACCAAGCAATGCTCGCAAATTGACTTGTTTCCAACATTCTTTGCATTACAAAATTGGACGTACGATAGTGATTTCTTCGGTAAAAATGTATTCAATCCCACTTTCGAGGAACGTGC
Source organism: Flavobacterium sp. (assembly GCF_029945805.1). Classification (GTDB taxonomy): domain Bacteria; phylum Bacteroidota; class Bacteroidia; order Flavobacteriales; family Flavobacteriaceae; genus Flavobacterium. Next base: position 78,320 of record NZ_JAQSDH010000049.1, on the reverse strand, counting down.
CTTAATGGGAACTTATAGAAAACTGGTATTAATGAAACAGAATAAAGTCATGATTCTTTCTGACCAAAAGAAGCAAGCTTTCTATACTTGGAACAAAGCGGACAACAGTTTAAAACCGCTTCCAATAGAAAAATCATTCCTAAACGAAACCATTTCGTGGTACCAAACTGCCGATTATTTGTTTACGAATAAATTGCTTAAATAATTAGGTGCCATTTATAACGCTTCTTCGATGATTTTATGAAATAAAACCTTGTATTAGTAAACAGTAACTCATGTCAAAAGTAATTTTGTTTTTGCTATTTGGATTTATCACGGTGCAAGCACAGCAAGTAAAACCAGAAATAGTAAAAGATAGTATCCCTCAAGATACCGTTTCGCATACTATTAAATTTCATTACAAACAGTTGATTATTCCAGCTACGTTGTTAGGTTATGGAGTTATCGGTATAGAAAGTGATCAGCTTAAATTTTTTAATTCTGAGATACGAGAAGAAGTAGGAGAGCATATTGACGAAAAAATCACTATTGACGACTTTTCGCAATATGCGCCACTAGCCGCAGTTTATGCATTGAATTTAGCCGGAATAAAAGGAAAGCACAATCTTAAAGATCGGACGATTATAGCTTCAACCTCCTATATTATAATGGCTTCGACGGTATTGGCTTTAAAGTCTATTTCCAAAATCGAACGACCCGACGGAAGTTCGTTCAATTCTTTTCCGTCAGGACACACTGCAACAGCTTTCGCTGGAGCCGAAATGCTATGGCAGGAATACAAAGACAAATCGCCATGGTATGGAATAGCGGGCTATGCTGTTGCCTCAGGAACCGGAATCTTCCGCATCGTGAACAACCGCCATTGGCTTACCGATGTAGCTGCAGGAGCTGGAATCGGAATTTTAAGTACGAAAGTTGCTTATTGGATTCATCCTTGGGTAAAGTCGCATCTTTTTGGGAATGATAAAAATAAAAAAACAGCAACTGTTATGGTACCCTTTTACAATGGTAAAGAAACTGGAATTGGGTTTTTGAAAACGTTTTAAATTTAGTTTTATTTAAATAAAATGCTCAATACGAAAGTGTTGGGCATTTTTGTTTTCCATTGAATTGACATTCTATAATTTTTTATAAATATTCTGTAAAGAACTAAATGTTAGTGTAATGTAAATTTGATATTCTAAATTTAATTAAATAACAAGTAGTATGAAAACAGCAACGACAACAAAAAAAGCAGCTGCGAAAACAGCATCAGAAACAACAACTTCAGCTGGAAAAGTTAAACCAAAAAGAACTGCCGCAGAAGGATTAAGAGATTTGTTCATCGATGAACTAAAAGACATTTATTGGGCAGAAAATGCTTTGGTGAAAGCCTTGCCTAAAATGATTAAAAATGCGACTGCACCAAACTTAGTTTCCGCAATTACAAATCATTTAGAAGAAACTAAAAATCATGTAACCCGCTTAGAAAAGGTGTTCAATAGTATGGGTGAAAAAGCAGTAGGCAAAAAATGCGATGCTATGGCCGGACTTCTTGAGGAAGGCAATGGTATTTTAGAAGACACAGAACCCGGAGTGGTTCGTGATGCTGGAATTATTGCAGCAGCACAAAAAGTAGAACACTACGAAATAGCCACTTACGGAACCTTGGCAGCATGGGCTGGAACTTTGGGTGAAATTCAAGCAGCGGAATTGCTTAAAGAAACACTTGGTGAAGAAAAATTAGCCGATTCTGGTCTTACCGATGCCGCGTACCATAACATTAATTTTGAAGCGGAAGAATTAGATGAATAATCTTCATTTTACTATTACTTATAAAACCCGCAGTATGAGTAAAATATTGTGGGTTTTTTAATCTCTTTAAAACAGCAACCAAGATATATTATGAAACAAAACAACAAAAATTCAGAAAACAGCTAGGTGGTAATAATATAACATCTCCAAAAAATTATGTAATCTTACCACGCTCTTGTGGTGTAGCTTTGGTAGCTTTGAATAAACCAAAACGATAATCACTACCTACTTTTTAACGAAACTATAAGTTTTTTTATTAATTTTGAAGTAATTGGTGTTCCTTTTATAAGCTATATAATGGTTAAACAATAACATGATACTACTAGTTGACGATAAAAGGGAAAACATCCTGCCTTTAAAAAAAATTCTTTCATTGCACGGATTGGAGTCAGAAGCTGCATGCTCAGGTGAAGAGGCGCTCAAAATGACACTGCAAAAAAATTATTCTCTTATTATTCTTGATGTTCAAATGCCCGGTATGGACGGATTTGAAGTTGGAGAAGCCTTAGCAGGAAGCAACCGTACAAAAGACATTCCCATTATTTTTCTTTCTGCCATTAGCAAAGAAAAAAAATACATTACTAAAGGCTATGAATCTGGCGGAGTAGATTATATCACAAAACCCGTAGATCCGGATTTACTTATCCTTAGAGTAAAAACATTACTAAAACATTACGAACAAAAAAAAGAACTCAGAGATACCCAAGACTTATTGGTTAAAGAAATAGCCATCCGCAAAGATGCACAAGAAAATTTAGAAGAGAAAGTTGCTTTACGTACCGCCGAATTAGTGCAAAAAAATCGGGAACTAGAACTAAGTAATCATGAACTGCAACAATTTTCTTGGGTAGTATCACACGATTTAAAAGAACCCTTACGCAAAATAGGAACCTTTGTAAAACTCATAGGAGAACGTTGTCTTAACGAAGAAGCCAATGGTCCATTTTATGTGCAGCGTACCATTCTAGCAGCGGAACGAATGAACAATCTTATTGAAGATTTACTATCTTTTTCTAGATTGTCTGCAGAACCGCAATTGGTAGCTTTTGACTTAAACGATGTAATGAATGAAGTGGCTACGGATCTTGAATATGCTTTCGAACAAAAACAAGGAAAACTAAATATACAAAGCGACTTGCCTCAAATTATAGGTGTAGAAAGCCAATTCCGTCAGGTATTTCAAAATCTAATTAGCAATGCACTAAAGTTTGTAAAGGATGAGGTCAAGCCCGAAATCACCATTACAGCAGATCGAATCGATACGTCAGATTTTGAAGCGCCATCAAGCAACTTCGGAAACTACCATCGCATTACTATAAAAGACAACGGTATTGGTTTTGAAGAACAATACAAAGAAAAAATATTTACCATTTTCCAACGCCTCCATAATAAAGAAACGTATGAAGGAACCGGAATTGGTCTTGCCATTACCAAAAAAATCATCGAAAAACACAACGGCGTAATTGTGAGTCAAAGTAAACCAGGAGAAGGAGCTACCTTTATCATCATTCTTCCAATAACAACACCTACCCATTAATGAATACCACATTTAAAAGAAACCTCGTTATTAGTACAGCGATATCTATACTTATATTAGTTGTAAGTTCTGTTGCCTCGTATCAAAGTATCAAAAAACTACTGGAAAGTAATAAATTGGTGGGTCACACACACGAGGTTATTTATAATCTTAATGGGGCACAACTCTCTTTAACGGATGCTCAAACTAGTGTGCGAGGCTATCTTATAATGGGCACCGAAAATTATCTAGAAACCTATAAAACGGCACAGGTACGCACAAATGAATACCTTGAAAGTTTAGAAACGCTAACAAGTGATAATCTAGAGCAACAGGCAGCTTTAAAAAAACTGAATACCATAACACAGACTTTCTACATCTATTTAGAAAACAGAGTACAGGACAGAAAAAATAATGTTGCCCTAGATGACATGGATTTGCAGGAAGGAAAACTGCTTATGGATGAAATGCGTTCTTTTTTCAAGCGAATGGAAAGCCGTGAAACAGAAATACTCAAACAAAGAACAGAAACCTCTGCGAATTACGGAACCAATACTTCCATTTTAATCATTATAGCAGCAGTAATTGCGATACTGATCAGTATAGTGTTCTTTATGCGAATTATTAAGGATTATAGGATTCGTGTAGCGCTTCAGGTGGAATTAGAGAAAAAAGACCGCGAAACTGCACAACGGATTCACCTTATTAGTAACCTTGCCTCACAAATTGCGTTAGGGAACTACGAAATTAAGATTGACAATATTGAAACCGATGCCTTAGGAACTTTAGCCGACTCTCTTGACAATATGTCTCTCGCTTTGAAAACTTCTTTTAACAAAGTATCAGAGCATGCGTGGCTTCAGGCGGGTGTAGCCCAATTGAATAATGCAATGCTTGGAGTACCTACTATAGAAAATCTTGCACAAACCATAATTGAATTTGTTGCACAATACACCGGAAGTCAGGCCGGACTATTATACCTTCTTGAAAATGAAAAATTGGTTTTTACAGCAGGATACAGTTATGATGTGGCTACCGTTAAAAAAGAACTAAAAGTAGGTGAAGGGTTAGCCGGACAAGCCGTGGCATCAGAAAAAACGCTTGAAGTTATAGCGCCCGATTCCAGCAGTATTAAAATATCGTATGCACTTGGTGAAGCCAAACCCAAACATATCATTGCGTTCCCAATACATGCTAACGGAATTGTGGGTGTGATTGAAGTGGCCAGTGTTGAAACCTATGGAGAAAAAGAACTGACTTATTTTGATTCGATAAATAAAAATATTGCAATTGCATTTCAGGTAGCACAAAGCCGCAGAAACGTGCAAGAACTTTTGGAAGAAACACAGTCTCAGTCAGAAGAATTGAAAGTGCAACATACCGATTTAGAAAGTATGAACGCCGAATTGGAGACGCAGACCGAAAAACTTCAAGTATCAGAAGAAGAACTTAAAGTACAACAAGAAGAATTGCAGCAGACCAATGAGGAACTGAACGAAAGAAGTGTATTATTAGAAGAACAGAATCTTGAAATCCAAAAGAAATCAGAAGCGTTGGAACTTTCTACACGATACAAATCGGAATTCTTGGCCAATATGTCGCACGAACTGCGAACTCCGTTGAATTCAATTTTACTGTTAAGCCGACTTTTAGGTGAAAACAATGAGGAGAATTTATCGGAGGAACAAGTTGAATTTGCTAAGGTGATTCAAAGTTCGGGTAATGGACTTTTGGGATTGATTGATGAGATTCTGGACCTTTCAAAAATAGAAGCCGGTAAAATGGATCTTGAAATTACGGATGTGCCAGTGGAAGAAATTACTAGTGGTATTGACGGTCTTTTCAAACAAGTAGCCAAGCAAAAAAATATTGCGTTTACTATTGACGCCAAACAGGCGCCGTTAGTAATCAAAACGGACAAAATGCGTTTGGAACAGATTCTAAAAAATCTGATTTCGAATGCGATTAAATTTACAGCCAAAGGTTCAGTAAGCCTTACCATATCCAAGCCAGACAATAAAGAAAACTACCTTTCTTTTGCCATAACCGATACGGGGATTGGTATTCCGAAAGACCAACAACCCTTGATTTTTGAGGCATTCCAACAAGCAGACGGTTCTACCAAACGAAAGTATGGCGGTACTGGCCTCGGATTGTCTATCAGCCGTGAATTGGCGCGTTTGCTAAAAGGTGAAATCACTGTTGATAGTGAACCTGGAATAGGAAGTACGTTTACATTGATTATTCCAATTTCAATATCATCGGCTGCAGCCATATACAGAGAAAGCGCTCCGGTAATTGAAACTTCAGCACCTGCTGTAGTTCCTCAGAAAAAATACATCAGTGAAACCATTCCAGAAGCCGTTCCAGATGATCGAGATGCGATTCAAGCAGGTGATAAAGTGATGTTAATTGTTGAGGATGATCGACCATTCGCAAAAGCCTTACTTCAATTTTCAAGAGAACGCGGCTATAAGGGAATCGTAACTGTACGAGGTGATGAAGCATATAATTTAGCAGCGCATTACAAACCTTTAGCCGTATTGCTTGATATTCAATTGCCAATAAAATCGGGTTGGGAAGTGATGGAAGAATTGAAAGCGAGTGCTATTACGCGTCACATTCCGGTGCACATTATGTCATCAATGAACGTGCGTCAGGAAAGTCTTTTGAAAGGAGCCATTAATTTCCTTGATAAACCCGCAGCCTTTGAACAGATTCCGCAAGTGTTCCAACGCATTGAAGATATTATCAACCGCGAATCTCAAAAAGTGTTGATTATCGAAGACAATTCAAAACATGCCGAAGCCTTATCGTTGTTTTTAGACAGTAATAATATCAAATCGGAAATCAGTAGTAATGTTTCAAAAAGTATCGAAACGTTACAACGAGAAGACATCAACTGCGTGATTCTGGATATGGGAATTCCCGATCAACAAGCGTACGAAATTCTGGAAAGTGTAAAAAGCAATGGCAGTTTGGATAACATTCCGGTTATTGTATTTACAGGAACGAGTTTGTCATTGAACGAAGAGATGAAAATTAAGAAGTACGCCGATTCTATAATCGTAAAAACGGCACATTCGTATCAGCGTATGCTTGATGAAGTTTCACTGTTCTTGCATATTGTAGAGGATAAAAAAGTAGGAACTAAACGCGATGCGTCAAAAAGACAACTCGACAATGTACTGAAAGATAAAACGGTCCTAGTAGTTGATGATGATGTGCGAAATATTTATTCGTTAACCAAAGCTTTAGAAGTATTACAAATGAAAGTAATAACCGCTATTGATGGTGCTGAGGCTTTAAAAGTACTTAAAGAACATCCACAAACTGATGTAGTTTTATTGGACATGATGATGCCGAACTTGGATGGCTATGAAACGGCCAAACTCATTCGTGAAAATAAAAAATGGAAAAACCTTCCGGTGATAGCCGTTACTGCGAAAGCAATGACAGGCGATCGTGAAAAATGCATTAATGCCGGAGCCTCTGATTATATAACAAAGCCTGTTGACGTAGATCAGCTTTTATCGCTGCTTCGTGTGTGGCTTTATAGTTAATGGATATGACTAAACGAATTTTGATTATAGACGACGATCCTCGAAATATATTTGCTTTAGGCGCAACGCTCAAGGCAAAAAAATATCAAATCGATTCTTGCGAAAGTGCCAAAGAAGCACTTGCTCTTTTGCAAACGGAAGCTGAGTTTGACGTGGTACTTATCGATATGATGATGCCCGAAATGGATGGCTATGATGCCATTCCACTCATCAGAAAAATTCCTTCACGCATTTCTACGCCCATAATTGCTGTTACTGCGCAAGCGATGACGGGTGATCGTGAAAAATGTCTTGATGCAGGGGCAGATGATTATCTGTCCAAACCCGTAGATGTGGACCAATTGTTCCGACTACTCCAAACCATTTAATTATGTTTGACGAACAGCACCTTACCTTATTTATAAACGAAATATATGACTACTACGGCTACGATTTTGCGGGGTATTCTCATGCCTCGTTTAAACGACGTTTGGAGCGTGTATATCAAATGGGTGATTTTGTTAGTTTTCGAGAATTCCTCTATAAAATAAAAAATGATGCAGCTTATTTAACCCATGTTATAGAAGAAATTACGGTGAACGTTACCGAAATGTTTCGTGATCCTGCCTTTTATAAAGTACTTCGAGAGGAAATCCTTCCGTCATTGCGCACCAAGCCTTTTATCCGAATTTGGCATGCCGGTTGTTCAACAGGCGAAGAAGTATATTCTATGGCCATTTTGTTAAGCGAAGAAGGGCTTTTGTCGAAATCATTAATTTATGCCACCGATCTGAATCAAACGGTTTTGGAAAGTGCCAAAAAAGGATTGTTTCCGCTGAAGCTAATGAAAGAATACGGCGAGAATTACCGTAATGCCGGAGGTAAAAATGATTTTTCAGAGTATTATAGTGCGAATTACGGCTTTGCGAAATTTGATGAAAACCTATCGCGAAAGATGGTTTTTTCGCAACACAACTTGGTTTCGGATAGTTCGTTTAACGAATTTGATTTGATTTTGTGCCGCAACGTAATGATCTATTTTGATAGGGATTTGCAAGATCGGGTACTGCACCTTTTTGACAGTAGCTTGGCGCGATTGGGTTATTTGGCATTGGGAACCAAAGAAACAATTCGGTTCACTGCGGTACAAAAGAATTACGAACAACTACGGAAAGAGAAGATATGGAAGAAAATAAACTAAATCCTCATGCTAAAGTGGTAATCGTAGGCGGTTCGGCAGGCAGCCTTGAAGTGTTGTTGCAAGTTCTTCCCAAGTTGCAAAACATTGAATCATTAGTTATTTTACTAATTGTCCACCGTCGCAATTCGGATGATAATTTTCTAGAAGAATTGATTCGGATGAAGAGTGGCCTCAAAGTTAAAGAAGTCGAAGATAAAACCCCTATAAAAGTGGGGCACGTATATGTTGCTCCCGCCGATTACCACTTACTAATTGAAAACAACCTGTCGTTCTCGTTAGACGTTTCCGAAAAAGTGAATTACAGCCGCCCCAGCATTGATGTTGGCTTTGAATCGGCTGCCGATGTATTCGGGACTAAATTAGTGGCCATACTACTATCAGGCGCTAATAATGATGGCACTAACGGATTACTTGCCGTTAAAGAAAACGGTGGCATTGTAATCATCCAAAAACCGGAAACGGCTGAAGTTCCATATATGCCCGCTCACGCCATCAAAAACCTTGATGCAGATTATATTTTATCAGCGAACGAAATTGCGGTGTTTATTAAGGGATTGGTGGGTAAGACTAGTTAAAACCAAAAAAAGGTCACCCAAAAAGGCAACCTCTTTAAACACAAAATAAAACGGTATTATAATGTCGCTTTCTGTGCTTCTACCGCCACGATAAAGGCGTCTACTTCTGCAATCTCCTGATTGACTCTACCCAAATCCATTTCTTTTTCCAGCAAAGCTACCGAACCGTAGCTCTCTTTACGAGTTTCCAGTAAAAACTTTTTGTACTCTAGTCTTACTTTTTTGTTCATGGCATCCTCCTTAGTCGGCCCTTCAGGCAATACGGCAATAATGGTTTCTGTTGCCGCAAGTTCGGCTAATACTCCTTGTAAGATAGCATCCAACTCTAATGAAGTCTCGGCATATCTAACTGTTAAACGTTCATCGGAAAGTTTTTTGAAACTCAAATCGGCTTTCTCTTTTCCGGCCCATGCTAATAACGCGTTGCAATCGGCAACCTGCGTTAAATTTGATACTGAATAATTCATAATATTAAAATTTTAAATGATTAATAATCAGATGTTTTCAAAGCTTGTGCCAAAAAGTGTCAGAAAATAGATATTAATATAATTTTAACATATTTCTTACATTATAATTTTATTCCTTCCCTTTAATTTAAAGGGATAGAGTTAGTTTTCGCAATTTTGATTCGAGTAGTAACTTTTCCAGTTCCAATACCTCCTGCTTCATTTGATACTTGGCCAAAGTTGCTAATCCATCTACTTCTAATGCTTTGGAAGCCTTATTTGCTATAGTTTTTAACAGATTGGTCAAGGATTCACCCTTATTGTTGGGATGAACAGCCAAAAAATCTACCACTTGTAGTGTTCTAACCTTAGTCGCATATTCCTCTCAACGAAATTTATTTTTTTGGATGTCAACACCTGTTGGTACTCGTTTTCTTTTAATAAATGCTCAAGTTGTTGTTGTTTTCTAACATGTTGTTGCTCTACCTGAGGTAAGCTTTTGGCAAACATTTCGGGAGTCTTTACATAATGCAATATTTCAGCCAACACCAACTTTGCTTTTGTAGGCAAATCTCTTTTTCCCAGTTCGTACATAGCCCATTGGCTGCGGCTAACTTGTAATATGAGCGCCATATCTTCCTGGCTGACACCTAGTAAATTCCGGATTGGATTCGTTTTTTTCATTTGCTTTAAACTTTTTCTGTGACATTTTTTTTCTTACAAAAAGTTTGCCACACTTTCTGTGACAATTTTTTTATTTCAAATTTTTTGTCGCAATGTTTGGCTATAAAGAGTTAAAAAAACCAATGTGTGAGTTGGTTTTCTTGTTCACTGTAACAAGTCAACAGCTATTTTTCTTAAAACATTAACCCAAACTTAATGATAAAATAATCAGTGCTTTACCTGCTTGGGGTACATTTGTTTGACCTGCATGCTAATCAGATTGCAAGTTGAAACCAGTATTGAAAAATTCACGGCTATTTTTTTCTGCTATTGCTCAAATGAGTGCACTCCACACGACTCATCTAGCTTCTTGTCCTTTAAAACCAAAAGTTATTTTAGTGCCAACACGCACCACAGGACTAAACTATTATAGTACCCATAAATCCATTTGCCATGTCTAAAAACCAAAAACCAAAGAAGCGAAAAATTGATTTATTAGTGCTTTCTGATATTCATTTGGGCACTTACGGCTGCCAAAGTAAAGAGCTTTTGAATTATTTGAACAGCATCAAGCCCAAAGTAATTATTCTGAACGGTGACATTATTGACATGTGGCAGTTTAGCAAACGCTATTGGCCCAAATCACACATGCAAGTCATTCATAAAATCATGAATTGGGTCAGTAAAGGTGTCAAAGTTTACTACATCACAGGCAACCACGATGAGATGCTTAGAAAGTTTGCCGGCTTTAAGATGGGGAACCTTACGATTGAAAACAAATTGCTTTTAGACCTTGACGGTAAAAAAACATGGATTTTCCATGGTGATGTATTTGATGTCACGATGCAGCATTCCAAGTGGCTGACTCGATTGGGTTCACATGGGTACGACATGTTAATTCTAATTAATGCGTTGTGCAATTGGTTTTCTGTTAAAATGGGGAAAGGAAAAATATCGCTCTCAAAAAACATCAAAAACAGTGTCAAAGAAGCGGTTAAATTCGTCAACAACTTCGAAAAAACTACGGCTGATATTGCGATTTCAAATGGTTATGATTTTGTGCTCTGCGGACACATTCACCATCCTGAAATAAAAACCATAATTACAGAAAACGGACAAGTACAGTACCTAAACTCGGGCGATTGGATAGAAAACCTAACGGCCTTAGAGTACCATGATAAAGCTTGGACACTATTTAAATACGACCCAATTCATTTTATTGAGGTTCATGAAGACACTGATGATGAACTTACTTTATTAGACAATCAAGCTATTTTCAACCAAATGCTCAGTGGTTTCTTAAAAGAAAAGCACCGTATTACAACCCTTAATTTTTAGAAATGAAAATACTTTACGCCATACAAGGAACCGGAAACGGTCACATCACTAGAGCTATGGAAATCATCCCTTATCTAGAAAAAAAGGGTGACTTAGACATTTTGGTTAGTGGTATACAGTCGGATATTGAGTTGCCTTTTAAAGTGAAATATAAGTTCAATGGTATGTCGTTTATCTTTGGTAAAAAAGGCGGTGTTGACTTTTGGAAAACCTTTGTAAAGCTTAATTCGATTAAGCTTTTAAAAGAAATCAAAAAGTTGAATGTCAAAGAATACGACTTAATCATAAGCGACTTTGAACCGGTTTCCTGTTGGGCAGCCATCAAAGCCAAACGGGTTTGTATTGGGTTGAGCAATCAAGTGGCCACCCTACATTCTTTAGCACCTAAACCTAAAAAAAGTGATCTTATCGGACGCTTGGTGCTTCAAAATTATGCGCCTACGACTTATAATTATGGTTTTCATTTCAAAAGTTTGGACGCCAATGTATTTACTCCGATTATCCGCAAAGCAGTGCGTGAATTGATTCCAACTAATGAAGGACACTATACGGTTTATCTTCCTTCTTTTAGCGATGAGCAAATCATCAAACGACTAAAGAAAATAGAAAATGTACAATGGCAAGTATTTTCTAAACACAACAAAGAAGAAAAAATAGTTAAGAACATTAAGATCATGCCTATCAATGGAGCTCAATTCTTAAAGAGTATGGCCGCTTCAAAAGGAGTTTTCTGCAATGCCGGTTTCGGAACAGCAAGTGAAGCCTTGTTTCTAAAAAAAAAGTTACTGGTAGTCCCAATGAAAAAACAGTTGGAACAATTTTATAACGCCGAAATGCTCAAGTCGATGGGCGTTCCGGTATTGAAAAAGTTCAATTCGGATACTCTTCCGTTACTAAAAGCATGGCTTATGGATGACACCATTGTTCCTGTTGATTATCCTGATAACACCCAAAGAATGATCGACCTGATTGTGGATATCCATGCCGGAAAACAAAAACTAGACGCTAATTATGAGTCGGATCATTACTCTTTATTTCAATAACCCATGACTACTAAAAGTTTTTCTAAAAATGATTTTGGACCTGATTTTATTTGGGGTGTTGCTACCTCAGCTTTGCAAACAGAAGGCGCACACAACCTACACGGAAAAGGCGCTTCTATTTGGGATGTGTTTGTTACGCAAAAGAATAAAATATTAAATGATGATACCCATTATAAGGCTTCTGACTTCTATATCAATTACAAACAAGACATTGACTTAATCAAACAATTGGGGATTCCCAACTTCAGATTCTCCTTATCTTGGCCGAGAATCATTCCTGATGGTACGGGAGAAATTAACCAAGCAGGGCTCGACTTTTATCACAAAATAATAGACTACTGTTTGGTAAGTGGCATAACCCCTTTTGTAACACTATACCATTGGGACTTACCGCAAGAGTTACAAGAAAAAGGAGGATGGTCTAATCGAGATATTTTAGATTGGTTTCGAGATTATGTAACCGTTTGTGTGGCGGCATTCAAAAATAAAGTAACCTACTGGATGGTGCTCAACGAGCCAATGGTATTCACTGGTGCTGGTTATTTTTTGGGAATGCATGCCCCAGGTAAAAAAGGATTTAATAACTTTATTCCTGCCATGCATCATGCGGTACTTTGCCAGGCCATTGGGTATAACACTATTAAAGATATTTGTCCAAAAGCAATTGTAGGCAGTACATTTTCTTGTTCCTACATTACACCCAACTCGTTTTCGCAAAAAGATAGTGTTGCTGCCAAAAGGGTAGATGCCTTGCTCAATCGCTTGTTTATCGAACCGTCTTTAGGTTTGGGGTATCCCACAGATGATTTGCCATTCTTAAAAAAAGTAAAGCACTATATTGCAGAAGGAGATACCGAGTTAATGAAAGTCACGTTTGATTTCATTGGCATACAAAATTACACACGGGAAGTGGTTGCCCATACTATTTTCACACCGCATTTGAATGCCAAAATTATTCCGGCCGATAAACGAAAAGTCTTTTATACTTCAATGGATTGGGAAGTCTATCCGGAAGCTATTTTTCAAATGATTTCCAAATTTCAAGAGTATGAAGGAGTAAGAAAAATAATGGTAACCGAAAACGGCGCGGCTTTTCCGGATGAGGTAATTGCTGGAGAGGTGCAGGATGATAATCGGACTCATTTTATAAAATCCTATTTAGAACAAGTATTGCGAGCCAAAGGAAGTTGTACCAAATTGGCAGGATATTTTGTTTGGTCTTTGACCGATAATTTTGAGTGGGCAGAAGGATACAAGCAACGATTCGGATTAATCCATATTGATTATGACACTCAAAAACGAACGGTTAAGAATTCAGGGAAATGGTATCGTGATTTTTTGTCTGTTGCTAAAAAGGAAGTCCGGTTGGAGTCAATTGAGGAACAATTGAACATAAAATAAATTGCAGTTACAGGCAAAAAGCGCTTTTATTTAAAGTCTTCAGCCAAATTATAGCAATCCTCTTTTTACTTTTTGCATCATTTTAACATCAAGTTAAAGTTTTAATGCTCTACACAGGCATGACGTGTTTGTATTAAAAAGCCCGATACTTTCATATCAGGCTTTTTGTTTGCTTCCTTTCTTGGACTTTCCGAAACAAGTTTGGGATAAATTGCTCGCCAAATATAGTGCATAAAAAAAGAGCAACATTTTCATGTTGCTCTTTTAGCAGCTCCCTCTCTTGGGCTCGAACCAAGGACCCTCTGATTAACAGTCAGATGCTCTAACCAACTGAGCTAAGAAGGAAGGTGTGTTACCTTTTTAAAGCGGTTGCAAATATAATACGTTTTTTAATTTTTACAAATAAAAAACAATAAAAATTAAAATAATTTATCGGCTATTAATTGATAGATGTCCTTCCCGAAAGTTAATACCATCAAAGTCAGTAAAATAATCATTCCAAAGGTCTGAACGTGGCCCATTGCTTTGTCACTTAATTTTCTGCCGGTAACCATTTCTGCAATGGTAAAAAGGGCATGTCCACCATCCAATCCTGGAATTGGCAACAAATTCATGAACGCCAAACCGATAGAAAATAGGGCTGTAAAGTTCCATACAAACTCCCAATTCCAAGTATCAGGTAATTGTCGTGCAATACCCACCGGACTTTTAACTTGTTTGTAGGCTCCTGTTTTTGGTTTAAGAATTAATTTGAACTGTTTGATATTATATACAAATAGTTTCCATGATTCTCTCACCGCAGCTGGAATGGCAGTTCCAATGGTATGCTGTTTGTTTATGATATAGTCTTCTCTTTCTGTGAACTTTGCTTTAAATCCTATCTTTCCTTCTTTGTTAACCAATGTTTTTAAAATAATGTCGCTGCCGTTTCTTTTTACAGTTATGGCAACAGTATCATTTTTATGCGCTTTGATTTCGTCTGTAAATTGATCAAAATGAGCACAAGATTTACCATTTACAGCTTCAATAATATCATTGTTTTTGAGACCTGCTTTAAATGCTTGTCCGTCTAAAAAAACGGAATCTATTATTGCTTGATTTAGTCTTGGCTGAACAAACTCTCTTCCTTCTGTAGAAATAATTTCTCCTTTTTGCTCATCAGTTAAAACCAAATTCACTTTTTGTCCATTTCTTTCAATCTGAATGTTATCGCTCAACAAAACATCAATAATCATCCAATTGAACTTATCCTGAAGTTTTCCATCAACCGATATAATTCGGTCACCGTTTTCAAATCCAACGCTTTTACCTACATCGCCAAAAACCAAACCATTCTTCTGAATCGCTTCCGTAGAAACATATTTCTGACCAACCGTTGCAAACATTGTAGTGTAAATAAACCACGCCAGTAAAATGTTTACGGTTATTCCGCCTAACATAATAATTAAACGTTGCCATGCGGGTTTAGAACGAAATTCCCAATGTTGCGCAGGTTCTTTCATTTGCGCTTCGTCTAGACTTTCGTCAATCATTCCAGATAGTTTTACATATCCCCCAAGAGGCAACCAACCAATTCCCCATTCAGTTTCGCCAATTTTTTTCTTAACAAGCGAAAATCCTGCATCAATGAATAAATAGAATTTTTCAATTCTAACCTTGAAGATTTTAGCGGCAATATAATGTCCCAATTCGTGTAGAATTACCAGAACTGAAAGTATAAAAAGTATCTGTGCTATTTGTATCATTAATTTAAATTTGATTTTTAAACGCACAAAAGTAAGGTTTCCACCTTACTCTCGCACATAATATTTGGTTAAGATTATTTTTTTATGAATTTTTTATGAAAAGTACCTTCTGTAGTTTGAATGTCTACATAATGAACTCCAGTTGCCAGACTATTTACAGAGAAATTAGCACTAGTAGCTTCCATAACTTTTTGCCCTAAACTGTTGTAAATGATTACTTTTTCAAAGTTTGTAGAGTTAGGCATCTGAATGTGTAAAACATCCGACGAGGGATTAGGATAAAGGCCAATCGCTTTTTCTAAATCGTAGTTTTGATTCCCTAAAGTGATGGTCGAATTACGAGCAACAAGATGTCTTTCTGGATCAAATTCTACACCCGTAATTTCAAAAGGAACATTTAGTATAATTTCCTCACCATTGATCGTATTGTTTAAAACTAAATCGGCTTGTTGCCCTGCAGCGCCAAAAACCCTCACAGGCACCGGCATCTCAAAAAAGGAGACCGAAGCATCCGACTGCGTTTGGTTTACCACAAATCGTGCTTGTCCAGCACCGTAATTCTGAGCTACTATGCTGTACGTTGGATATCCTTGATTGTAAACCCAATCATTAAAAAACTCCGTTAAACTTCCTCCATAAACGGTTTCTAAATGTCCTTGAAGATCATCCGTTACCGCATATTTATACGCTAGATTACTATCGGCCAAGTAATTTTTTAAACCTTGAAAAAAAGCAGTATCGCCCAATTTGAAACGAAGCATTTCTAAAACCATTGCGCCTTTGTCATAACTCAATCGACTACTGAATATTCGGTTTACATTAGTCGCCTGAACGTCTGTTAAATAAAGATTTCCAGTTGGACTTGATGTTATGTTATTGATCATATCTTGTTTTTCGGTTACAAATGCATCAATCCCGTCAAAGTTTTCAATAACTAACGTTGCCAGATAGGTTGCGAAACCTTCGTTAAGCCAAATATCTTTCCAAGTTCCGCAAGTTACTTTGTCTCCAAACCATTGGTGTGCTAATTCGTGAGCAATCAACTGGCGACTAAAATTTACCATAAATGAAACCGTTGTATGCTCCATTCCGCCACCCCAACTAAATTGAGCATGTCCATATTTTTCATTGTGAAATGGATATACTTCAAATAAGTTTTCATATAAGTCTAAAATTGCAGGAGTTTCATCTAATTGAGAAAAAGAAGATTGATTATAATTTTCTGGATAAATATAATTGATAATTGGGTAATCATTAGGAGCCGTTCCTCCGGCCTGAGTGTAAACGCTATAATTAGTTACAGCAATAGCAATAAGGTAGGCTGGAATAGGATATCCGTGATGGAAATGCGTTGTCTTATTCGCTCCAGAAATTACGGGTGCCGTAGTTTCAATGCCGTTAGAAACGCTCACATATTGCGATGGCGCCGTGATATAAACATCGATGCTGTCTATTTTATCATTCAAATCTTGTTTGCATGGCCACCAGTCTCTAGCGCCAAAAGGCTCAGAAAGGGTCCAGATGATCGGCACTCCGTTATGTGTTGTTTGCTCAAAAGAACCAAAACCGTTGTTAGGTGGCGTTCCAGAATAAGTTACTTCAATGGTGGCAGAAGTTCCCGCAGCCTGAGTTGATGGTAGTGTAATGATTAATTCGTTACTGGTATTTTCCGTAAAAGTCAAATTCGCAACTCCTTTTTTTACCAAACTTGCGGTCAGGGTATTAGCAAAATCAAAAGTGATGGTATTCATATCAGCCAAAGCCGTAAAAGTTGTAGTAATTTTTCCAGAGATAAATTTCGTATTTGGATTTACGGTTAACTCTAATTTATGATAGGTAATGTCATAATTAATAGTGTTTGGATTTACCTGGAGATTCATTGTTTGGGCTGCTGATTTCATTTCAGCTTCAGCAATTGAACTTCTTGTGGCTGTATTACTTTGAGCAAAAACAAAGGATAAAGGTAAACAAAGGAGTAATAAGTAGGCTTTTTTCATAATGGTTAAGAGAAATTTTTGCGAATATAATAATTTATGAAGTAAACATCTGCCAAAAAAAATATAAATTCTATACCTATTTTACTGATTTTAATTTGTTTAGAATAGCATAAGTTTTTTGGTAACAGAAAGGTTTTATCAAACATTTCATTAAATTTGCGTCCTTATAAAGAAAAGTCATGTTACAGATAAGTTACATTAGAGAAAATAAAGAAAAAGTGATTGCGGCTTTGGCCAAAAGAAACATGGATGTGAAAGCGCTCGTGGAAGAAGTAATCGAATTAGACGAAAATAGAAGAAGCACTCAAGTGGCTCTTGACAACACTTTGGCAGAAGCCAACAAACTTTCATCGGCTATTGGCGATTTAATGAAAAATGGTGAAAAAGCTAAAGCGGAAATTCTAAAAATGAAAACCGTTCAACTGAAAGAAACTAGTAAAGAACTATCTGAAAAATCAGATGCTTTGGCTAAAGATCTTTTGGATAAAATGTATTTATTACCAAATCTTCCAGCAGCTATCGTTCCAGTAGGTAAAACTCCAGAAGAAAATCTGAACATTTTCGAAACAGGAACAATTCCGGTTTTGCATGAAGGAGCACAACCACATTGGGAATTGGTAAAAAAATACGACATCATCGATTTCGAATTGGGTGTAAAAATCACGGGTGCTGGATTTCCAGTGTACAAAGGAAAGGGCGCCAAATTACAACGTGCACTAATTTCTTATTTTTTAGATAAAAATACAGATGCAGGCTATCAAGAATACCAAGTGCCGCATTTGGTAAACGAAGCTTCTGCCTACGGAACGGGACAATTGCCAGATAAAGAAGGGCAGATGTACCACGATAAAACGGATGATTTATACCTAATTCCAACTGCAGAAGTTCCAGTGACAAATATTTTTCGTGACGTAATTTTACAGGAAAGCGAATTGCCTATTTTATGTACGGGTTACACACCGTGTTTCCGTCGTGAAGCGGGATCTTATGGAGCGCATGTTCGAGGTTTGAATCGGTTACACCAATTTGACAAAGTAGAAATAGTACGCATCGAGCATCCAGATAAATCGTATGAAGCTTTAGACGGAATGGTTGAGCATATAAAAAATATCCTTGACGAATTGAAATTGCCTTATCGAATTTTACGCCTTTGCGGAGGTGATATGGGATTTGCTTCGGCATTGACCTATGATTTTGAAGTATTCTCGACAGCTCAGGATAAATGGTTGGAAATCTCTTCTGTGTCCAATTTTGAAACGTTCCAAGCCAACCGTTTGAAATTGCGTTTTAAAGGAAAAGAAGGAAAGACACAATTAGCGCACACGTTGAACGGAAGTTCCTTAGCATTGCCAAGAGTTTTAGCCGGAATACTGGAGAATTATCAAACTCCAGAAGGGATTGTGATTCCAGAAGTATTGCGCAAATACACTGGTTTTGATATCATAAACTAAAAGTTAATCTTTTGTAAACAATGTACTAAGCGAGCAAAATGTGTTACTTTAGTACATTGTTTTTTTTACTAGAAATCCATGAAGAAATTCCTCGCTATAGTTTTATTATTCGTCACAATTAGTGTTAGTGCCCAAAACGAGCAGTTAGCCAATAATTATTTTGATCGCGGAGAATTCGATAAAGCTTTGGTTAGCTATGAGGAATTGCTAAAATCACAGGAAGGTAATTCCAATTACTTTCAAAGAGTAATTGAGTGTTATCAGCAATTGCAGCAGTTTGACAAAGCTGAAAGCGCCTTGGAAAAAAGAATTGACAAGTACAAGCAAAGCACACTTTTGGTAGAATTAGGGTATAATTACCAATTACAGAAAAATCAAGATAAAGCCACTAAACAGTACAATCAGGCGATTGAGAAAATCAAAAAAAATGCTACCGATGTTTACGGAATCGCCTATGCTTTTGAAAGAAAATCATTGGTAGATTATGCGCTTTTAGCCTATAAAACGGCAGTAGAAAAAGAACCCAAACTAAGCTTCAACTTCCAAATGGCAGTGCTTTACGGACAACAAGGCAATAAGGATTTGATGATTGATACTTTTTTGAATGAAGCGTACGTTAATCCGCAAAATCTCCCGTTGATTCAGAATCAATTGTCGCGTTTTATGACGGAGGAAGTTGATGCATCCTTTAATGATTCATTAAAAAAAGCATTACTTATTAGAGCTCAAAAAACGCAAGATATTTTCTGGAATGATTTCCTGAGCTGGTTGTTTATCCAACAAAAAGAATACGGAAAAGCATTTATTCAGCAGAAAGCCATTTACAAAAGAAATCCAGACTCGTTTAGCAATATCGTGAGTTTGGGCCAAATGGCCATTGAAGATAACGACCAAGATTCGGCACAAGAAATATTGACTTTCGTTTTGCAAAACACTAAAGATTTAGAGTTGCTAATTGAAGCCCATTCGTATCTGATTCAAATGAAAATTGATCATGCTACGGATAAAGATTATGTGCCTATCACTGCCGAATTGGATGCGTTGATCAAAGAATTTGGAGTAAGTCCGTACACCCTTTCCTTATTGAAATTACAAGCCCAGTTCAACGCGTTTAATTTGAATAATCCTGAGAAAGGAAAAGCAATTTTGAAAAGTGCGATGGAAATGCCCATCAATAGATATCAATTGGCTGATGCCAAAATGGAACTAGCAGATATTCTTTTGTTTGAAGAAAAATTAAATCAGGCATTGCTATACTATTCGCAGGTTAATGAGGATATGTCAGGCGATGTAATCGGTCAGGAAGCCAGTTTGAAAACTGCTAAAACAAGTTATTTTAAAACCGATTTTGAATGGGCGTCGCATCAATTGAAAGTATTGAAATCAGCTTCCTCACAATTGATTGCGAACGATGCCTTAGATTTATTTTTATTAATAAGCGACAATACGGTAGAAGATTCGTTGCAGGTGGCTTTGAAGAAGTTTGCTCGGGCAGATTTTCTTTTATACCAAAATAAAAAGAAGGAAGCTTTGTTGCAATTTCAATTGATTTTAAAAGAGCATAAGGGCGAAGATATTGAAGCCGTAACGTTACTTCGAATTGGAAAAATATACGAAAAACAAGGTGATTTTGTAAATGCTTTGGGAACTTATGATGAGATAATCAAGAAATATAAAGAAAGTATTTACATTGACGAAGCCTTATATTTTTCGGCTGAAATCTATAATATCCAACTCAAAGATACTGAAAAGGCGAAACCACTCTACGAAGAAATGATTTTCAAACACGAAGACAGTATTTACTTTGTAGATTCGAGGAATAAATACCGAAAATTACGTGGCGATACAAATCTGTAGTCTTGAGCAGGCAGTTTCATTAAAACAAATAACCGAATCACCAAATCCACAAAAATGATACTTTACAACATTACAATAAACATCCACGAAAGTGTTCACGACCAATGGATGCAATGGATGCAAGAAAAACACATTAAAGATATGCTGGCTACGGGCAAATTTTCAGCAGCGCGAATGGTTAAGGTTTTGATTGAAGAAGAAATGGGTGGAACAACCTATTCGGTCCAATTTACCACCGATTCTAAAGAAACATTGCAGCGCTATTATGATGAAGATGCGCCAAAACTTAGAGCAGAAAGCGCTTCGCTATTTGGAGACAAAATGATGGCATTCCGAACGGAATTGGAGTTGATAAGTGAGCATTAATTCCTGTTTGTCATTTCCGCGAAGGCAGAAATCCATTTAAAAAATACAAATGCAACAGTTTCGCCAATATTTCATTTATATTTTAGCAAGTAAGAAAAATGGAACCCTTTATATTGGTGTAACAAATAGTCTTGAAAGAAGAATTGAAGAACACAAAAACAAATTAAATCCGCAATGTTTTACGGCGAAATATGATGTTGATACATTGGTTTACTATGAGATATTTCAATATATAGAAGATGCTCTCAAAAGAGAAAAGCAACTCAAAAAATGGAATCGCAAATGGAAAATTAATTTGATTGAAGAAGAGAATAAAGAATGGAACGACCTCTCGGAAGACTGGTTTAAATAATATAGATTCCCGCCTTCGCGGGAATGACAAAAGCGGATACAATGAAAGACGTAAGAGCAAAAAAACATCTGGGGCAACATTTCCTAACGGATGAATCGATTGCCAAAAACATAGCGGATACCTTAAACTATGAAGGGTACGACATTACTTTAGAAATTGGTCCCGGAATGGGTGTTTTGACCAAATATCTTTTGGACAAACCTACTGAAATGTATGTTATCGAAATTGATAGGGATTCGGTTGAATATTTGAATGTGCATTATCCAAAATTACACGGTAAAATTATTTCGCAAGATTTTCTAAGATACAATATCAACGAAGTTTTTGAAGGAAAGCCTTTTGCAATTATTGGCAATTTTCCGTATAATATTTCGTCTCAAATTGTATTCAAATGTTTGGAGCTGCGTCATCAAGTTCCTGAGTTTTCGGGGATGTTTCAAAAAGAAGTAGCCGAAAGAATTTGCGAAAAGAAAGGCACTAAAACCTACGGAATACTTTCAGTTTTGGTTCAAGCGTTTTACGAGGCGGAATATTTATTTACCGTTTCACCCGAAGTTTTTAATCCGCCACCAAAAGTAAATTCAGGCGTTTTAAGATTAAGAAGAAGAGAAAACTTCACGTTGCCTTGCAATGAAAAATTATTCTTTTCTGTCGTGAAAACTGGATTTCAACAGCGGCGTAAGACATTACGAAATAGTTTAAAATCGTTTAACCTTTCGGATAATTTAAAAGAAGATACTATCTTTGACCTCCGACCGGAGCAACTCACGGTTGACCAATTCATTGAACTTACTCAAAAAATAGAGGCCAATGCAGTTTAAAATCAGCAAAGAACTTGTAGAGCAGATTGAGCTACTCATTCAGAAAAACGACGATCCCGCATTATTCGTTTTGTTGAATGACATGCACCATGCTGATATTGCTGAGATTTTTGACGAATTGGATATTGATAATGCTATTTATATTTTCAAGATTTTAGATAGTGAAATTACGGCTGAAATTCTACTTGAATTAGAAGGTGACGTCCGTGAAAAAATACTGCGAGGTCTTTCGGCTAAAGAAATTGCTGAAGAGTTAGATGAATTAGATACCGATGATGCTGCCGATATTATTTCCGAACTTTCTCAAAGTAAGAAAGAAGAAGTAATCTCTGAACTTGAAGATGTTGAACACGCGAAAGACATTGTTGATTTGTTGCGCTACAACGAGGATACCGCCGGAGGTTTGATGGGGAAAGAAATGGTGAAGGTGAATGAAAACTGGAACGTTCTTACGTGTGTGAAAGAAATGAGAATGCAGGCCGAACATGTTACAAGAGTACATTCGATTTACGTTGTAGATGATGAAAACAGGCTGAAAGGAAGATTATCACTTAAAGATTTGTTGACTACCTCTACCAAAACCCCTATAAGTGAGGTTTACATTAAAAAGGTGGATTCTGTAAAAGTAGATACTCCAAATACAGAAGTTGCCCGAATCATGCAGCGTTACGACTTGGAAGCGATTCCGGTAGTGGATGAAATGGGAAGACTAGTGGGCCGTGTTACTATTGATGATATCGTAGACGTAATTAAAGAAGAAGCCGATAAGGATTACCAAATGGCGGCTGGTATTAGCCAGGATATTGAAGCAGGCGACAGCGTTTTCGAAATGATTAAAGCACGGTTGCCTTGGCTTTTAATTGGAATGGTCATTGAGCTAATTGCCTCTTTAGTACTAAAAGACAACCAAACTTCAGTGCAACAATATTCAACGTTAATAATTTTTGTTCCCTTGCTTTCGGCAACCGCTGGAAATATTGGTGTACAGGCATCAGCTATTGTGGTTCAAGGGTTAGCTAATGGTTCGTTAAAAGAATTCAGTAAAAAATATTTGACAAAGGAAATAACAGTTGCGATGATTTCCGGAATAATTATTTCCGCCTTCTTGTTTTTATACCATTCGTTGATGTACGGCGAGTATTTAGTTGGACTTGCTATTTCTATTTCTCTAGTGGTTGTAATTCTTTTTGCCGCCTTGCTTGGGACTTTAGTGCCGTTGTTTCTACATAAAAACAAAATTGACCCGGCTATTGCAACAGGGCCCTTTATTACTACTACCAATGACGTCTTCGGAATTATGATATATTTCGGAATTGCGCGTATGGTTTTGGGCTATTAATTCTTTTTTTATTTGAAGCGGCACTTTGTGCTTCTTTACAACCATCTTCCCGCCATCCGCGCTACATGGTAGCTTGCTCCTGTCGGGGCTATCTAGTCTATAATTCTTTTTTACACCAATAAAAAATACGTACAAAAAAAGCTCCTCTTTTCAGAGAAGCTTTTGTACCCGGAGCGGGACTTGAACCCGCACGGTTGCCCACAGGTGTTTGAGACCAGCGCGTCTACCAATTCCGCCATCCGGGCTTAGGAGACCAAACCAACAACAGTTGATTTATCGCGAAAAATAAGCAACGAAACCGTTGGTTATTTTTAAACACGGTGCAAATGTAAAAAATTAAATATCATTTTCTAAAAAAATACTCGAAAATATCCTTTCAGAGTTAGATTTAATTTCTAAATTTGCACCTCGGTAAAACGGCACACAACTAACTAACTACATTCGAGGCAATTAATACAGTCAGCTTTTGAGAAAAAGAGAGCAAAATTGTACTGAGCGCATCGGATAAAAACAACAAATTACAATGTCGCATCTAGAACCAGAAGCAAAGATATTTGCGTGTTCACAAAGCGTCCATCTCGCGGAACAAATAGCTGAAAACTATGGAGTTCCGTTGGGCAAAGTTACGTTCTCAAAATTTAGTGATGGCGAATTTCAACCTTCTTTTGAAGAATCAATAAGAGGATTGCGCGTTTTTATTGTCTGCTCTACATTTCCAACAGCAGATAATTTAATGGAACTTTTGTTAATGATTGATGCTGCTAAAAGAGCATCGGCACGACACATTACTCCCGTAATTCCGTATTTTGGTTATGCAAGACAAGATCGAAAAGACAAGCCTAGAGTTCCGATTGGAGCAAAACTAATAGCAAAACTATTGGAAACGGCTGGAGCAACTCGAATCATGACCATGGATTTACATGCGGATCAGATTCAAGGGTTCTTTGAAATGCCAGTCGATCATTTGTTTGCCTCGACGATATTTTTGCCATATGTTAAAAGTCTGCAATTAGACAATTTAACCATCGCTTCTCCAGATATGGGAGGTTCAAAAAGAGCGTATGCGTATTCTAAGTTTTTAGAATCGGATGTGGTAATTTGCTACAAGCAAAGAAAAACGGCCAATGTAATTGACACCATGGAATTGATTGGTGACGTGAAAGGAAGAAATGTGATTTTGGTTGATGACATGGTGGATACGGGAGGAACATTGGCTAAAGCGGCTGATTTGATGATTGAAAAAGGCGCATTGAGTGTGAGAGCTATTTGTACTCATGCCATACTTTCGGGTGATGCTTATGAAAAACTGGAGAACTCTAAACTATTGGAATTAATTGTTACCGATTCCATTCCGTTAAAGAAAGAATCTAATAAAATAAGAGTAGTGAGTTGTGCGCCTCTTTTTGCAGAAGTAATGAATATGGTGCAACACAACAATTCCATAAGCGGAAAGTTTTTGATGTAAAATCAGAAGAAAGAAGCAAGAGGAAAGAAAAAAAGCTTCAATAAAAAGTTAGAGTTGAAGTTTTAAATAAATTGCGTGAAGGATTGGAGCAAGTATCCTTTTTTGAAAAAAAAGATACTGCGGAAAGCCTGGCCCGAAAGGGACACGCCCAAATAATTATCAATTATTAATTGTTAATTATCAATTAAGTATTTTTTATTAATTATATATATTTACAATGAAATCGATTACAATTAAAGGATCACAAAGAGAAAGCGTAGGCAAGGTTGCGACTAAAGCGGTACGTAATGCTGGAATGGTTCCTTGCGTTATTTACGGAGGAAGTCAACCAATTCATTTTGCAGCAGAAGAAAAAGCATTCAAAACTTTGGTTTACACTCCAAACGCACACACCGTTGTGATTGATTTGGATGGAAAAACTACCAATGCCGTTTTGCAAGACATTCAGTTTCACCCAGTTTCTGACAGAATCAACCACATTGATTTTTTCCAATTGGATGACAACAAAGAAATTATTATGGAAGTGCCTGTTAAAGTAACTGGAACTTCTCCAGGTGTACTTTTAGGAGGTGTTTTGAACTTGAACCAACGTAGATTAAAAGTGAAAGCTTTGCCAAAAAATCTACCTGATTTTGTTGAAGCAAATATTTCTGAAATGCAAATGGGAAACAAATTGTATGTAACTAAGTTGCCTACAAATAACTTTAAATTAATGCACCCAGACAATACGGTTGTAGCTCAAGTGAAGATTTCACGTGCTGCTATGAAAGCGGCTCAAGAAGCAGCAAAAGCCGAAAAAGGTGGAGCGAAAAAGAAAAAATAAGTCTTTATTTTTCCATAATAGAAAAGCATCAGTTTACTGGTGCTTTTTTTATGCAATCAAATTAGTTTACTTTTGCAGAATGAATTGGATTAAGAAGTTGTTTAAAACAAATCCTAGCTCTGAACAATCAGTAGAAATGATATTGGAGAGTGAGGAACACCAAAAAAATACTATAGAAGAAGTGAGTAAAAAATTCCTTATCGTCGGTCTGGGTAATATTGGAGGTGAATATGTAAATACACGCCATAATATTGGGTTTAAAGTCCTCGATTATATTGCATCCAAACACGGTGTTTCTTTTGAAACGGCAAAGTTGGGTGTAGTTGCAGAAATCAGTATTAAGGGAAGAAAGTTAATCCTACTTAAGCCGAATACGTATATGAATCTCAGTGGGAAGGCCGTTCAATATTGGATGCAAAAAGAAAATATTAGCAAAGAAAATCTTCTGATCATTACGGATGATTTGAACTTGGCTTTTGGCACTATTCGAATAAAAGGAAAAGGAACAGATGGCGGACACAACGGATTGAAAAACATTCAGTTGCTTTTAAATACTTCAGAATATCCTAGATTCCGTTTTGGAATTAGTGATGAATTCAAAAAAGGACAGCAGATCGATTATGTTCTTGGCGAATGGAATGCTGTCGAAAAAGAAAAACTTCCGGAACGATTTGAATTGGGTAAGCAAATTGTAGAATCGTTTGCTTTAGCAGGACTAAACGAAACAATGAATAGTTTTAACGGTAAATAAAAAAAGCCCCAAATAGTGTCTAACTTTTTGGGGCATGTTCATTAATGAAAGGGCTTTTTTTATAGATATACTTCTGAATTTATTGAACAATCAATTTCTTAGTTACAAGGCCTTTATCGCTCTTGATGTTTACGAAATAAACGCCGCTAGCAGGTTTGTTTAAATTGATTTCTTGAATAAGATTAGCCGATTGGTCGTAATTGTTTTCGTAGATTATTTTTCCTGAAATATCAAATACTTCAACAGAAAAGCTATTGGCCAATTCTTTGAATTCTATGGTGAAAGTACCGTTGTTTGGATTTGGGTATATGCTGAATTCTTTTTGTAAAAACGCATCATTTGCCAAAGCGGTTGTGGTAAATTGACTGGCAATTGTATTATACCAAGCTTGCATTCTAGCTGCTTGACCAGCGGTAAACATATACATGCACGAATCTTGGACATAATCCATGTAATTCATGGTTAGTTGAAGATAGCCACAAGTTGTTACAGCGGGATTTCCAGAAACATTAGGATCTGGTGGGAGCGAAGCATCATTACAATCATAGCGTGGTTGATTGGTAGACGGTGTGTCACAAACTCTATCGCCAGATGAAGCACAATTTGCTCCGTCACAACCTGCGAAAGTGTGATTTAAGTTAAAAAAATGTCCTAACTCATGGGTTAATGTTCTTCCTTTATTATAAGGTGCGCCGGGTACAAAGCCAGCACAGTTAGGAGTGCTTCCACCTAAAGATGCTCCAAAAGCATTGTTATCTATAACAACCGTTTTACCTGTTGCAGGTGTTCCGCCAACCGGTGAGAAGCCGAGAATTCCACCAGCGATATTTTTAACTACTAAATTCATATAGCCACTCCAAGTAGCATCCTCGTTACAGCCATCAGTACAGCTTATGTTTCCAGCGGTTAGAAAATCGGTTCCAAAGGTTACTGCTAAATCACCATTATTCAATCCTGTACCGGCTGGATGGTTTTCTGTCGCTATTACAAACTGTACATTCAAACTTCCCGTATTTGTTTCAGGATAATTTCCGCTTACTGAAGCCCAATTAGAGATGTCAGTATTGGTTCCGTTATAATCGGCATTTAAGATGTTTACTTGTCTTTGCGCTAAATTTCTTAAACAAGTTTTAACAGTTTCTGTTACAGCACCAGCAGAGGGATAATGCACGGCAACAGGTATTCTGATTACAGCATTTGCATTTCTAGCGCTATTAGCTTCTAATCTTTGCAATTCAATTTCAAACTTATTTTGTTGCTCAATATAAGCTTGTCTTTGAACAGGGTTGTTCATTATTATTTCCATTTGTTGTTCGGCGCCACAAGTTCTTTGTTGGGCAAAACTAAATTGAAAAATAAGTAGTAGGAAAAGTAATTTTAATTTCATCTTGGTGGTATTAAATTTTATAAGATTTCAAATTTAATCAAATGTTTGATATTATGAACTTTTTTATACAAAAAAAAGGGAAATCTTCATAAGATTTCCCTTTTTAACTGTTTAATTGTCAAATAACTATTCGATAACTATTCGCTTTACGATCTTATTAGTTCCATCAGTAACTGAAACTAGATACACTCCCGATTGAGCATTGCTCAATTGAATGTTTTCATTAAATACAGCTTGATTAGAGTACTTGTTTTCAAATATGGTTCTGCCTCTCATGTCGTAAACATTAACCTTAATTTCGCTTGAAGTTGCAGTGTCAAACTGAATAGTAAAGTTTCCTTTGTTTGGATTTGGATAGATTGAGAAATCTGTTAATTGATTTGAAGGTGTTGCTAATGTAATTGTTTGAGTACAAACTTCAATACCCCATGAATTTATAGTTCCAGTATCGCCAGTGAAATTATCGTACACTCTAAAGGTCCAGTTTCCTACCGGGTTTTGGCCATTAAATGCTGCAAGCGATGCGCCAGGAATAACCGTTTGTAAAGTAGTTCCTCCAGCACAGTTAATTGCTGCTCCATCGTCACTGAACTTTAAGTTCACTGTAGCGCTTGTATTTCCACAACTTCTGTTAAATAATTTGACAAACGTAGATGGATCTTGTGGGCTACTAATATCAGTTTGAACATCTGAAAGATAGGTATGTGTAATGCTGTTGAAAACGTTGACATCAGAGATTGTTCCTCCAACGGGCACGTTTAAAGTTCTAGTAGTATAAGTACCAGGCGCCTGATCTACAAAAGGAATGGTTCCAGAAAAAGTGTAAGTATTACAAGCGTTGGTTATAGTGTAACCCAAAGCTATATTTTTTGAAACGGCATAGAATATATTACCAACAGCTTCAATTAGAATTCTACAATTTGGAGATGGTGTAGCAGGAAGAGTTATGCTTTCTGAGCCATCATTCGCAGTGTTTGCTAATAAAGTTGTAAAAGTGGTTCCTCCATCAATAGAAATTAATATATTAACATTCGCAGTATTAATTCCGCTTCCGGTTGTTCCAGCAACATTCCAAGTTAGGGTTTGTGTGCTATTGGTCAACCAGCTAGTATTGTTAACTGAAGGATTTGTGATTGAAAAAGCACCACCAGCATCAACAACACTTACAACAGTAGCAGCGCTATTAGTTTGACCACCTCCAAGCACATTATCTCTTACAGTTAACGAGAAGTTTAAAGTTCTTGCAACAGAAGAAAGAACTTCCCATGTTGGAGTAAGGTTTCCTGCTAAAACATCAGCGAACTGAGGCATATAGCGTATAGGTGAAGTTACAGGTATACGCGATCTAAAGTTTGGACCATCAGTCTTAGTTGGCGATGGAATGCATAATGCCGCTCCAAGTGATGTTGTGGCATCATCATTTTCTTCCCAGCAGTAAGTCAATACTTCACCGGTAGTTCCAGTACCTGATCCTGTAAGTTTAAAAGCGGTACTTATAGGAATAGTGAAAGGTCCTGTTGTGATTACGCCAGGTCTAGGATTACTTGTCGCAGTGCTTATGCTTACAGGACAAGTTTTAGTGTTCATATTGGACTGGATTTGAGAAATACTTCTAAAAGTATAGTAATCATCTGAATTTCCCTGAATGTCTGTTCCATTGCCGCCGATACCAGCGTAAGCCATAATAGTTGTTCCAGAACCTGGCTCAACGTTTACTGAATTATTTTCTGTAGTATGAGAAAAAGTATGGTTAGCGCCCATTTGGTGGCCCATTTCGTGAGCAACATAGTCGATGTCAAAAGTATCACCTTCAGGAATACCGTCTGCAGGCGATGTTATACCACTTCCTTTGTTAGCATCAAGACATACACAACCAATACAGCCTGCACTACCACCACCACCAGTTGCACCAAAAAGATGTCCAATGTCATAGTTAGCAGCACCCACAACGCTATTTAAAGTAGCTTGTAATTGACCATTCCATGCTGCTGGAGCGCCAGTACCTGTTTCAGTAGAATACGGATCAGTCGCTGCATTTGTGTAAATTATAGTTGTATTATTAACTAAAAGTAATTTTATCGCTAAATCTTTTTCGAAAACGCCATTACATCTTGCCATAGTTGCATTCATTGCTGCTAATGCGCCAGCTACAGTTCCACCGTGATAAATGGTGTATTCTGCAGTAACCGATAAAGCAAGACGCATTGTTTTATAAGATTGAGCGCTTGATTGTATACTATTCGGATCTACCAATCTTCCTAGGGTTTCAGTTGTAGCGAAATCTTCTGTACTGCATACGAACGGCAACTGTGATTTGTATCTTGTTGCTGAATCAAAAACTACGTACACAGAACTATCTTTAGTGTAAGGTTCAATAAATTCTGAACCTGAACCCGCTCTGAACACCATAGTTTTAATTCCTTTTGGATCAAAACTAAAGTTTAAAGTAGCTGAAGGATCTGTAATACCTTTTCCAACAAAAGCTCTGATTTCTGGATATTGTGCTTGCAATGCCGGTTCAAAGTTTGAGGATTCCCAAACTAAGAATTTCTCCATTACCCCTTTAATATTTGGCAATTGAATTTCAACACCTGCTTGACCTGAAGATTTTTGAGAAACAGTAGCAAGCGCTTGTTTAAAACTAACAGCGTCAAACTGCAATAATTGTTGATTTTGAGAATAAGAAGTTTGTCTTACGAGCTCTGAACTTATTGTTTTATTACTGTCCCACTGTTTCCAAGCGGAATTTCTTTGGGCAAAGGTTTGACCTGCAGTAACGATAAAAACAACTAAAAGTAAAAGTTTTTTCATGGTTTGTTGATTTAATAAAAGTAGGTAAAGATAGGTATGTTTAAATAATTTGCAAATTATAAGCATGATTATTAAATATTGTATTCGCAATTTTAACATTTTGGTAGCGTTTTAATTAAATTAATCAATTTTTTGTATTGCTTTTCTTGACAAACTGATTTTGAACGCAAAAAAAGGCACAGTCTTTTCATATCTTTGTTATCACTTTTTAAATAATTATGCTATGCGATTCTTAATTACACTACTGCTATTTTGTTTAGCATTACAAATGTCCTCTTGTAAATGCAACCAAAAGGTGAACCAAGAAATTTCTCTTTTAAAAATGGATTCATTGGAGAATGGCTCAAGGAAATTACATTTATTGAAAAATAAGAAGCTTGAAGTAGTGCAAAATGATGGTTATGTATCTTATACAATTTTAGAGAATGACAAAACAAATGTGTTGCATTATGTTTATGCTATAAATCAGGATCAGGTTGCTTATGATGGCGGGTATAGAGAAGAAGTTCTTTTTGAAGTTCCAAATGAAGTTTTAGAGGCTAAATACACAGATAAAGAATTGCAAAACACTAAAATGATTTTCGGTAGATATTGTTTTTGCAAAGGTAAAACAGGTGTCTATAAAATAGCACAAGGTAATCTTCACGTAAAATCAACCAAAAAAGATATTCACTTTGAACTCGATTTTAAAATAACAGAAGTTCCACAGGTTACAGAAAAGATAGCGTACTAAAAACTCCCGTGTGGTTGTACTTTATTTTAAGTGATAAAAATTATCGATTTTTGGTTTGTAAAACATATTTTTGCCTCACACATTTTTTTACTTAGTTTTTGAAAATAGTCAACTCCATAAAATCATTCAGCGCAACCAAACAAACCATTGTAACCATTGGTACTTTTGATGGTGTACATCTAGGGCACCGCAAAATTTTGGAACAAATCACGAAGAACGCCCAGGAGTTGAATTGTGAAAGTTTGGTGCTTACATTTTTCCCACATCCACGCATAGTGCTGCAGGATGATACCGAAATGAAACAATTGAATACACTGGATGAAAAAATAGGTTTGTTAGATACTTTAGGTATCGACAATCTTGTTGTGCATCCGTTTGATAAAGAGTTTTCAAGATTAACTGCAGAGGAATTTGTGAAAGCGGTTTTGGTAGATGTTTTTAAAGTTAAAAAAATAATTATCGGACATGATCATCGATTTGGCAGAAACAGAACGGCTAATATTGATGATTTAATCACTTTTGGAGAACTATTCGGATTTGATGTAGAACAAATTTCGGTCGAACAATTAAATGAAGTCTCCATCAGTTCTACAAAAATAAGAACCGCACTATTAGAAGGAAATGTAGAGTTGGCAGCAGATTATTTGGGCTACACTTATTCAGTAACGGGAACAGTGATTCAAGGAAAGCAACTCGGAAGAACTATTGGTTATCCGACGGCGAATATTACAATAGCGGAAAATTACAAACTTATTCCCGCAAACGGAGTTTATATTGTTAAAAGTAGCATCGATGGAAGTCTACTTTACGGAATGATGAACATCGGGATTCGTCCAACGGTCGATGGAACAACGCAAACTATAGAAATTCATTTTTTCGATTTCAATCAAGATTTGTACGGTCGTAAAATTACAGTTTCACTCTTAAAAAGAATGCGGTCCGAACAAAAGTTCGAATCCGTTGAGGCACTCAAAGCCCAATTAGGTGCTGATAAATCTACAGCGGAAGAATATATTGCTTCGTTAAAGTAAGCGAATGATTAACAGTTTTAACTTGTTTATTTTCTCTTTTTTTGTTAAATAACTCAATTTTTGATGATAACTTTCTTAAGTTTATATAATGTAAACTATAAATCACTTAAAAATTATTGTTATGAAACTACCTAAAGAACTAATCAACGCACTTATAATTTTTGCCGGTATAGCAGTTTACTTCGTTATTATGGAATTTTTTGGACTCACCAATCTGTTTTACTTGCGAATTCTTAATGGTTTTATAGTGTTTTATGGCGTATATCGAACCTTGAATTCTAATTATGCGGAAGGAAAATCAGGCTATCTTGATAACCTACGTTCTGCCGGACTAACGGCTATTTTAGGCGTTGTGTTTAGTGTTATTGGATTGCTGATTTACATTTACAGTAAAGGTGGAGAAGCATTCATCGCAACACTTTCAGAAGACTTTCTTTTTGGAGGCTCACCTAGCGTTAACGAATATTGTATCGGAGTACTTTTTGAAGGTTTAGCATCATCTGTAATTATAGTTTTTATTGCAATGCAACTTTGGCGCAGTAAAACTTCAACCCAAGATTAAAAATTAACTCTTAATTAGCAGACATAATTGTAACTTCCATACAATTTAACTACTTTTGATGCAATATAAAATAGCCTTTATGAGCAGTATTAAGCACAATTGGACCAAGGAAGAAATCATCGCTATATACAATAAACCTATGATGGATTTGCTTTTCGAAGCAGCTTCAATCCATAGAGAACAGCACGATCCAAACGTAGTTCAGGTATCCACGTTATTATCTATAAAAACTGGTGGTTGTCCAGAAGATTGCGGGTATTGTCCGCAAGCTGCGCGTTATCATACTGGTTTAGAAGGGAATGATTTGATGAGCGTTGCACAAGTAAAAGCGCAGGCTTTAAGAGCAAAATCTGGTGGTTCATCTCGTGTTTGTATGGGTGCAGCTTGGAGAAATGTAAAAGACGGTCCCGAATTTGACCAAGTTTTAGAAATGGTTCGGACTATCAATAAATTAGATATGGAAGTGTGCTGTACACTTGGAATGATTACCGAAAATCAAGCACATCGATTAGCGGAAGCTGGCTTGTATGCCTACAATCACAACTTAGACACATCTGAAGAATATTATAAAGAAGTAATTTCGACCAGAGGTTTTGAAGACCGTTTGGAAACCATTCAAAACGTTCGTAAAACAAATGTAACCGTTTGTAGCGGAGGAATTATTGGAATGGGAGAAAGCGTAGAAGACCGAGCCGGAATGCTAGTAGCGCTATCCACATTAGATCCTCAACCCGAATCAGTGCCCATAAATGCATTAGTTGCTGTAGAAGGAACACCAATGGAAGATGAAAAACCAGTTGAAATTTGGGAAATGATTCGTATGGTGGCGACCACTAGAATCATTATGCCCGAAACGCAAGTTAGACTTTCAGCAGGAAGAATGAATATGTCAAGAGAAGGACAAGCCATGTGTTTCTTTGCGGGTGCGAATTCTATTTTTGCAGGCGATAAATTATTGACCACACCAAATCCGGATGTGGAAGACGATATGAAAATGTTTGAATTGTTAGGATTAAAACCTCAAAAACCATTCACTAAAGTGTCGCAACCACAAACAGTAGAAGCAGCAGATTCGCAATTTGAAGCATTAGGAGAAAAACCAAAATGGTCAAGACCAGGACATAAAATTGAGAAGAATTTAGAAGCATCCACAAAAGGGAAATAAGATTTTAGTACTTCAAGCCATTGGTACTAATTATATAATAAAGACAATTAGGAGCAATTTGTCACACTGAGGTACGCCTGTGCTGACGAAGGAAGTATCGAAGTGCCTTGGAGACTTAGTTAAATTAAAAACCTATTTTATAATTTCGTCTGTATAAAAAAAGAGTCCGATTCTAGTTTTTAGAATCGGACTCTTTTTTTATTTATGTTTTTGTTATAGAATTATTTTTCGTGTAACAACTAAACCGTTGACTAATTTAATCTTCACAATCAGTGCTTGCTGACTCATCGAAATGTTAGACGCTACAAAAGTGTTGTTTGCGATACTTTTGTTTTCTAATAATTGTCTGCCTAGAATATCATAAATCGTCACGTCTTGAATGGTTTCGATATACGAATTGATAGTCAGTTCGTTATTTTTGGTTGAAACAATAACGCTGCTTTCCAATGTTTCAAAATTAGAATTGCCTAAAGCCGTTGCGGTATACCGCAACACAAATCGATCATTAAACACGCCAACAGCAGAATCAAAAGTATAGGGGCTTTGTCTCAGATCATGTAGTATACTTAATAATTTGTCTTCTAAATAAATCGGTTGATCTTGTGTAAACAATCCATCAACTCCCGCAATAGCGATTTTGTAATTGCCTGCTACTGTTGCATTGTATCCTAGTGGTACTTGGTCATTGGTATCAAATGGAATAGGTCTTCCCTGTATAACAAAGATTTCAGTATCTATGACGGAATGGATACTATTATTGATTCCAATAGTAGTTATTGCATCATATAATCGATCTCTTTCCTGCGTTGCACCATCTACATATCCAATAAGCGATCGTACAGGCATATTGGCTGAGTTGACTAAATCCAACCAAATGCGGCCCTCTTCATTCTGACTAGTTCTTAAAAATTGACTGTTGTCATAGCTCTTATTTCTAAAGGCATTTTTAAACTTTATCGTTGACGTAGTAGTTGTGCCTTGCAATAAATTTACAAAAAAGGCCTGTCCAGATGCTACATAACCGTCGAAGCCATTCTGTGTTTGAGCACCAGTTCTATTATAAATTAAATAATCATTAGTATAGTTATATTGATAAGTTGAATAATAAGGACTAGTAGGAGAAACAGGTGCATTAAGATGTTTCCATAATCCAATAAATCCATCAATATTAGGATTTGTTACTGCGTTTTCTACTAAAAAGGCTTTTGCATCAAGCGCGGAAGGATATGGATTTCCAATCAAATTCCATCGGTCATTTACCACAGCTGAATTTGCTATTCTACTTAAGGTTGGCGAAATTACTCCATTATTAGGTTGGCCGGTAAACTTACTTGTGAAACTGCCTGTCCAACCATAAGAACTTGAGGCTCTAATAATATACCCTTTTGCTACTTCCATCGTAGAGGAAACGGGCGCAATCCAAAAACCATAACTGCCTGATGGATTTAAAGCAATAGGATTCCATTCGTATTTAAGTCCTGGAGTTGTACTTGAGTATAGTGAACCCAAGGGTTGACCTAATACTGGTGAAGACCAATATATATAATCATAACCTCTTAAACTCGTTACGTTTCTTTCATAATTTATATCTCCTTTGTTTACCGCAGTGTCATTTACCTGAACCAAACTTCCGTTGTTAGCCACATTTAAAATTCCATCATTTGTAATATTACTTTGAATTTCAAAATAATAATTAGCATCTACAGTTACCGTTGCGCCAGATTTAATTTGCAGTTCACAAGCTTCTATGCTTCCAATTCCGTGAGCAATATCTGTAACTGTAGTATAAATTGTGCCGGTATCAATAATGGCTTTGGTGCTTGGGGTTGGAAAACCAGCAGACCAATTCGATCCGTTCCAAGTAGTTGATTGTGGTGTTTGACCTTCAATTTTAATGTTGTCAAGTGCCCACATTTCATCAGTTCGGTCTACATTAAGGGTAATTCGGATTAAAAGCGCGGTCGACTGCGGTAAGTTTTTAACGTAATAAGTTGAGATTCCAGCAGAACCGGTCAATTCAGCATTTCCTAATCGGGTGTCGATAGTACTGCCCGAATTATTTCCGGTATAATATGCATTAAAATTACCCGTTGCAGCAAAACTCCATCGCGAATTAGTGTAGCCTCTCAAAACCGATTCTACCGACCAGTTTACACCGCCATCTGTACTTGTTTCTACTTGCACTAAATCGTTTACATCAAGTCCTTGCGAGGTACCACTTACCCTGAAAGCAGCAACCCTCATAGAAAAATCTATGTTGTTAAACTGACTCACGTCAACGGAATTCATAGTTAGTACAGCACTTCCAGTAATTCCGGTTGTGGCTCCTTTAAATTGGTACGATTTTGCTCCAATAAAAGCATTAACAGGAACAGAACCGTTATTAAATGTTCCACCAGCAATTGCAGTGACAGCGTCTGTTAGCACTGGAGTGTACCCCCAAGTAGGTGTTGCAGGCAGCACTTCAAAATCCTGTACGACAATAGTTTGAGAAGGGTTATTGGTACACGATGTATAAACAATACCTTCACCAGAAACCGCAAAAGTAAATACGGGATCAATAAGGTCCAACGTGGTTCTTCCACTATTGGTGTAGACATTAAAGTTTACCGTTGTATTTTTAACACCAGCAGAAGTTGGCGTAAAGTTTACGGTAAATGAGGTCGTGTTTCCGTTTGCAAAAGCGCCGTTATTAGGTTGTGCTACTACGGTAAACATGGCAGCATCAGCACCCGAAACGGACACATTAGACAGGTAGCGCGTGGCGCCAGATAAATTAGTAATTACAAACGTATTTTGCTTTACTCCAGTAGTTACTGCTATCAAGCCAAAATTAGTCAGGTTAGTGGTGCTTGTCGTTACCGATGCTTTGGGTACGTCATATCCATTGCCACTTACATAAATATTATTATTTCCCTGACAAGTGCCGCTGATGTTGAAATTATAAACGGCTTCATCAGTATCGTTGTTAAAAATTGTGATGGTAGCATTCTTAGCACCGCCCGAAGTTGGACTAAAAGTTATTTGAAATGTGGTGGTACTATTTCCCGCAATGGAATTGGACGGAATAATACTAACCGTAAATAAAGTAGCATGAGCGCCCGTAATTTGAATGTACGGTGAAGCGCCAGTAAGTGACAGAGGAGTGGTTCCCAAATTCTCAATCGTAAATATTCGGGTTGAGGAAGAACCTTGCAAAGTAACCGGAAAGAAAGTCCAGTTGGTGCCTTGCGGATAAATGCTGTTATCAGGAATACTTTGTCCGTTTCCTTTAACGTTAATTTCTACAATTGGAGTAGTTGTGCCCGTTCCTTGCACTACAAAATCATAATTTGCCTCATTTGCATCTGTATTGACAATGGTAACTATTGCGGTTCTGGTTCCTGCGGCTGTAGGTGTGAACGTAATTGTGAAATCTAAAAAAGCGCCACCTGCAATAGTTGCTGGAAGCGAAATACCCGAAATCGCAAAATCGCCTGGGTCTACTCCAGTTAAGGTAATGTTGCTTACATTTAAATTGGCATTACCCGTATTTTCTATTCTAAACGTTTTAGACTGACTACTGGCAACCACTACGGTCGTAAACAAGGTATTGTCTAACCCACTTGGTGTGATGTCGCCATCAGTGATTGTTGGATTGGAACCGATAATTCCTCTAACATTTATTTCTGGAGCTGGAGAGGTGTTGCAAAATCCAGTAATTGGTGTTCCGGTTCTATAATTTACCGTAGAAGCTATTGGGCCAGTTACAGCGCCATAAGGAATCAAGGCAAAATAATAAGTAGTTCCACCATTCAAACCAGAAACTGTTATTGTTGTTGCTGCCGCAGGAATATAACCTGCGGGTGAACGAACAGTAGCATCTCCGATTGTTGAACCTCCTGCATAAATTGTACCGTCAACCGGAAAACCTGTAGGCGCAGCACTTTCGCGGTAAACTAAGAAATAACCTCCACTTGCACCGACATTAGTTATTGTATTTGCTGCAGGAAAATTTAATATGATACTGGTAGTTGTTGGAGCACCACAAGTAAAACTTCCAATTGGAGTTGTAGGCTCATTTGCTAAAGTCCAAAAACTCAAACTCTCTGGATTAGTAGTGTTAAAACACACATTCGTTCCGCTACCATTATAAGCATACGGCGTGGCGGTGTATTGTGTTCCAGGTGCTAAACCTGTAATTCCAGTTACTGTTTCTGCTGAATTTTTAGCTACCACGACGTTGTTGGCATTGATTAAATTGGCACCGGCTGCGGTCGCAAAATTTAGGGTTGGTGTATAATTGGTGCTGGCAACTGGCGTAGCATTTGCATTGGCAGTCAATCGAAGTCCCACTATAGTTCCAGAAGCACTCGCGCCATCGGTCCAACTTAAATCAGCACCAGTAGTAGTTACATTACTGGTGGTTAAGGACGAAGTTTGAGCAGTTGGGGTGGAGCAAAGTGCTGTAAGCGTACCTAAAACTCTAAAGTCATCCATTACCCATTGTTCATTTGCAGAATTATTCAACATTGTTATTCGTACTCTCAAATTTGTAACGGCAGGTAGACCGGTAACTTCTACTGTAGAATATCCATCTGCTGTTCTGTTACCGCCTCCTGCGGGAGAGAAGTCTGCCGGAGTTGCATTACCATCATATGCAGTTGTGGCAATACCAGAAGCCGAATATGCCCAATAGGCATTATTGTTTCCTAAAACTCTAACAGTGCTGTAATAGTTTATTCCACCGTCTGGACTAATCTCTACCGTAACAACATCAGTTACTTCTGCTCCATTTGCAGTTGAACTAATTGAGAAAGAAGCCAACCTAAAGCTAGACGAAATGGCTGCGTAGCCAACGGTATTAATGTTAGTTGTGACTAGGGTAGAAGTTCCGTTTATAATTCCTCTTGAATGTGTTCCTTCGGTTGCAAAAGGGGAAGTTGCAGGTCTATCTCCTGCGGCTGAATTT
Organism: Flavobacterium sp.; assembly: GCF_029945805.1. GTDB lineage: Bacteria > Bacteroidota > Bacteroidia > Flavobacteriales > Flavobacteriaceae > Flavobacterium. The sequence continues at coordinate 39,194 of NZ_JAQSDH010000049.1, read as the reverse complement.
CCAGTATAATACGCACCACCTGTTAATGTAAAAAGAGTGGTTGTATTATTTAATCCGTCAGTAGTGATTTGTCCAAAGGAAGTAAATGAATGTGTTACTAAAAGAACAAAAGCTATGAGTAATTTTTTAAAATTCATTTTAATTATGTTATCTAATTAGTTTTCATAGCACTGCCTATTTTTTTTGCAAAATAGTACGAAAGGCATAGTAGAGGTTGGGGTGACAAAATTACATCTAAATTACTAAATCACAAGAGGTTTAAGTTAAGAAGTTATTAAGAAAAGGTTTGTTTTTTAACCTTTTTTTGTCAATAAAATCGAATACTCGATTTTTGGTTACGAATTCAATTAAGATTTTGCGTATTCCTCTAATTTTTTTATCGGTTTAATCCTAAATAAAGCAATCGTATCAGCGTATCCATTCAAATTTCCTAACTTTGTTTGCTACAAATTTCCATCCAAAAAATGAGTGAAAAACTAACGGTTACTGAAGCCCAACTCAAGTTAGAATATTATTGTTCTTATCAGGAACGCTGTCATCAGGAAGTGGTGCAGAAAAGTTATGATTTGGGTTTGAGATTAAACGAAATTGATGCCGTTGTGGTGCATTTGTTGCAAAATAATTTTTTGAATGAAGAACGGTTCGCCCGAAGTTTCGCTCGAGGAAAGCACCGAATTAAAAGTTGGGGTAAAATCCGGATTGTCAACGAACTCAAACAAAGACACATTTCGGCACCCAATATAAAATGCGCCCTATCCGAGATCGATGAAGACGACTATCAAAACACATTAGCCACTTTAGCCGAAAGACATTGGGACACGATTAGAGAAACCAACGCTCAAAAAAAGAAAAAGAAATTCTGCGATTACCTACTGCGCAAAGGTTGGGAAAGTAACTTGGTCTATGAAAAGTTGAAGGAGTTGTCGTCACTACTTCCAGACTAATATTACGTATTTTGATTGTCCCTCGTGTAAATTAAACTAAATCCAATTAGAACCTTATTGTCACACTGAGCTACGCCTGCACTGAGCTTGCCGAAGTGTCGAAGTGCAAGTAAGAAGTCTTCGATACTTCCTTCGTCAGCACAGGCGAGCTCAGACTGACATTACGTATTTTGATTGGCTCTCGTGTAAATTATACTAAATCCAATTAGAACCTTACTGTCACACTGAGCTACGCCTGCACTGAGCTTGCCGAAGTGTCGAAGTGCCGAAGTGCCGAAGTGCTTCTAATTAAAACGACATCTAATTAGAACTTGTTTGAAACCAAAATACTCACCGCATTTCCCCCAAAACCAACGGCATTCACGATAATATTTCGAATTGCTTTTCTCGGGTTGGGTTCAGTAAAAAATGGTACTCCGATAAATTGTTGGTGTTGCAGCATAAGAACCGCCATCTCAAGATTTAGCATCCCGGAAGCACCAAAAGTATGGCCAATCTTCCATTTATTGGTAGTAAGCATCGGAAGGGTTGCTCCAAAGACTTTTTGAATGGCTTTGTATTCTGATTTGTCGCCTTTTATCGTTCCTGGAGCGTGCATTACAATGGCGTCTACTTCGTCAAGCGGTATATTTTGCAATGCCATTTTCATCGATTTCTGGAAACATTCGGCTTCATCCGTAATCGAAATGCTGTGTTGTAAATCATCCGTAGCATAGCCAAATCCGGTAACGTAAGCCAAGGCATTTTTGTGTTCGCCCAATTCTAAACAAGCCATTGCCGCACCTTCGCCTAAAACCATCGAGTTTTTGGTTTTCTCTAAATCCAACGCTTTACACGGAAATTTATCATTCGTTTTAGCATAAATTTTTAACGCCTGCATTTGAGCAATAGTAAAAGCCGTTAAGGGTGCTTCACTTCCGCCAACCAAAAACTTATCGGCCATTCCAGCTTGAAGCCATGCAATTCCGTTGAGCACAGCATGAAGTGCCGTAGAACAGGTAATAGAATGTGATAATTCGGGTCCTTGTGATTTTAAATCGTGGGCCACCCAAGTTGAAATATTCCCCAAAGTTGTTGTTGGCGAGGCTAATGTTGGTGTTTTTCCAGTGGCTAAAAATTCTTGATGGTGTTGTTCAAATAGGGAAGTAGCACCGCGCGATGAACCAATATTTACGCCAAAAACGCTATCGTTCCAACCTGCTTTTTTTACGGCTTCTCTTGAAGCCAGAATTGCATACAGGACCGAATTGTCTAATGATTTGTATTTAGTATCTGAATTCCGTAAGGCTTGAACTTCTTGAGCTACTGTTTCAGAAATTGGAGCAACCAAAGCGGAAGTTTCACCAATAGTTTTTTCAACGATGTGTGTTTTCGGATTTAAATAATCAGTCCAAACAACTTCAGAATTTTTTCCTAAAGCAGAAAAAGAAGCGATGGACGTTATGGCAATGGGAGTTTTCATTTTTTATTACACAGAGATTCACAAAAAATTAAAGGTTCACAGAGTTGAAATCAATTCAATAATTTCTCTGTGAATCTCTGAGAAATCTTTGTGATGCTCTGTGCAACAAATGCAAAATTATACTATTTCCAGCGCTTTTTCTATCGTTGCATACACTTTTTCTAATTGTTCTTCGGTTATAATATATGGTGGCAAAATGTAAACAATATTTCCCACAGGACGCAGAATTACACCGTTTTCAATAAAGAAATTGTAGAGTTTGTTGCGCATGGTTCCGTAATAACTTTCTTGAGTTTCCGTTTTGATTTCTAAGGCGAAAATAACTCCGAGAACCCGTGTGGTTTTTATTTTTGGATGTGATTTTATTCGCTGTTCAAAAGTCATATGGGATTGGTTTATTCGGGCAATATTCTGCTGAATTTCATCCGTTTGCAACAAAGTAATACTGGCTAAAGCTGCTGCACAACCCGTTGGATTTGCCGTAAAAGTGTGTCCGTGAAACAGCGCTTTATTCGTATCGTCATCATAAAAACCATCAAATATTTCCTGAGTAAAAGTCGTAATCGCCATCGGTATGGTGCCGCCGGTCAATGCTTTGGACAAACACATCATATCGGGCTTATTCTCTAAATAATCTGAGGCAAACGTTTTTCCGGTTTTACCAAAACCCGTCATGACTTCGTCGGCAATAGTGAAGATGTTATTTTCTTTGCAAATCGCAATCATTTTATCCAGAACTTCAGGCGCATACACTACCATTCCGGCCGCACCTTGCACAAGAGGCTCAAAAAGGAATGCCGCATAGTGATTGGTTGCAACCAAATCTTTTAGAATTTGCACACTTTTTTCTTCGTTACCCGCAATAGGAACCGGAATGCGAATTACTTCTAAGAGCGAACCTTTGAACGCTTCTGTAAAAAAGGTAATTCCACTAGAAGCCATAGCACCAAAGGTATCGCCATGAAAGGCATCTTCAAACGCAATAATTTTGGTTTTTTTTATTCCTTTGTTGTAATTGAATTGCAAAGCGCACTTCAACGCGACTTCCACAGCAGTTGAACCGTTGTCAGAATAAAATAGTTTTTTTTGATTGCTTGGTAAAATGGTCATCAGCTTTTCAGCCAATAAAACGGCTTTGTCATGTGTAAAACCACCAAATAAAACATGTTCTAAAGTGGTAAGCTGTTCGTAAATAGCATCGGCAATAATTTTATTCGAATGTCCGTAAGGATTTACCCACCACGAGGCAATAGCGTCAATATATTCCTTGCCGTTTTCATCCCAAAGCAAGGCGTCTTTTCCTTTGACAATCGCCGGAAAATCAGTTGCCGTTTTGTGTTGGGTGTATGGATGCCAGTTGTATAATTTGTCTCGTTCGGAAAGGGTCATGTTTTTTAGATAATAGATGATAGACTAAAAGATGATAGATAATGATAGATAAAAGGTCTATTATCTATCCGTCTATTATCTCTTATCTTTATAATTGTAATAAATTCTCTTTAAATAAGTCCGCGTAATAGCTAATTACATTTTGGTCAAAATAAGGTTCGTTTTCAATTCGACCAATACATTTTGCACCAGTTTTTTTTAGGATAATTTCTTCAGTAGGGTTGTTTTCATCGCCCGAAAATATAATTCCGGCAACGGTAATCTTTTTGCTTTTTAGAGCTTCAAAAGTCAACAATGTATGATTAATGCTTCCAAGATAATGCCGCGAAACCACAATGACTTTATAGTCTTTTTGGATTAAATCAATCACACAATCGGTGTCGTTTAGTGGAACTAGAACTCCGCCAGCGCCTTCAATTACAAGATGATTTTCAGTTTTTGGCTCGATTATCTTTTTTAAATCAATCACTATTCCATCAATAGCAGCAGCGTAATGTGGACTTGCGGGTGTGTTTAACGCATACCCATTAGGGTGAAATTTTCCCTTTTGACTTTTGACTTTCGACTTTACTTTCTGGGTATCAGAATTATCCAAATCGCCCGCTTGTATGGGTTTCCAATAATCAGCTTCTAAAGCTTCGACTACAATGGTTGAGGCAATCGTTTTGCCAACATCTGTTCCGATTCCTGTTATAAATAGTTTCATTAAGTTGAATAAGTAATTTATTTTTTCAATTCTGCAATCTGTTTTTTAGCAAAGTTCTTAGCTTCTTCATCTCCATACAAATATGTTTTTTCGTAATATTCAATGGCTTTGCTTTTATTCCCTAATTGCTTATATCCATTAGCAATATTTGATAACACAATATAATCTTTTGGGTTAATTTTTTCTGCTTTAAAAAGAGCATCAAGTCCTTTGTCAAATTCACCGATTAAGAAATAGGTTACTGAAAGATTGGATAAACTTTCAATGTTTTCAGGGTAATATTTTAAAATGGCTAATGCAATTTCTCGCATATTTGGCAGTAAATCATCTCGTTCCGTATTGTATAGTTGAACTTGATAGCTTTGTATGGATGACAATAAAAAATCCTGACCAGCCTCTTTTGTTGTATTGTTTGTCCAAGTCCAGTTATTCTTATTTATTTGAGAATAAGCTACAGCTTTACTAATTTCTGAAGTGAAATTGGTCCAATCTTCAATTTCCCCAAGAGCATAGATTTTTCCAAATCTCATATCAAGTCTATTTGGATACAGACTAATTCCCTTATCAATTTTAATGAATGCTTTTTTTATAGCAGTAGCATCGTAACTTTGCGTACTACCCAAAAAACCGGCTGTTTTATTGAGACTGTCTAGCAAAACTAAGGCATCACCAGTTGGCTCATTTTTAGACAAACTGAGTATTTCCGTTTTTGATTTTTGAAAATAGAAGTTAAAGTAGGAAGTAAATAGTTCGGCATCGTTAGGTTTTGCCTTTTCCCATTTGAGAAGTGTTTCTTTTTGCTTGATAGTATCTTTTTCTTGAAAATATTTTCCAAAATCCGATTTATAATCCTGAGCAAATGAAAGGACTGAAAACAATATTGAAAGTACTATAAAAATAATCCTCATTAGATTATGTGATTTGTTATTAATTAAATTCGGTTTTACACTTTTGACATTGGTATTTGTATTTTGAAAAAAGCAGGGCAAAGGCACCTAAGAAAACAACTCTAAAAAAAGATTTGACACCATCAATTGAAGTTTCCATTTCAACTTGTTCGGCGCCACATTTTGGACATTTTATAGGTTGATTGTCATCGTCAACCGAATAGAGACTTATGTCGCCAAGTATTTCAGTAGCCTTGTCAAAATCTTCTGTTTGTACAAAAAGTTTCACACCGCCAACGGCATTGCTGTATAACGGATTGGAGTCGACTATATTATTGTCTCTTAGGTAAACTTCAATTCCATTGCTTTCAAGTTTACCTTGGTAAATAATGGCTTCGCTTGAATACTGAAATCGGCGGAGTAATTTAAATTTTTCTTCTTCCATAATTAGAATACAAAAGTAGCTAACAATTCTAAGACTTCAGAGATTTCATTTTCCGAATTGTAACTGTGCAAACAAAAACGAAGTCGCTCTTGTCCTTGCGGAACGGTTGGTGATAGTATGGCTTTGACATCAAAACCTTTATCTTGCAATTGAGTTGCCATGCTTTTTACATTTTCATTTCCGGGAATAATGGCGCACTGAATTGCCGATTTACTGTAGACGAATAAAGGTTTTAACCCCATTCGCATCTTTTCCTGATTGAAGAAAATGATGTTGTTTTTTAATGCCTTTAAACTTTCCTGATCTTTTTCTAAGTGCTGATAGGCAATTAAAATAGTCGCGATGCTATGCGGAGAAAGTCCGGTAGTATACACAAAGCTTCGGGCAAAGTTTACCAGATAATTTTTCAAATTCTCACTGCCTAAAATCGCAGCACCATGACATCCTAATCCTTTTCCAAAAGTCATAATCCGGGCAAAAACTTTGTCTTGCAAACCTAAACTTTGAACTAATCCTTCACCTCCCAAAGCTTCGGGATCACCAAAAACGCCTAAAGCATGAGCTTCATCAATAACTAGTAAACAGTTATATTTTTGTGATAGTGTTGTTAGTTCCTCCATATTTGGACAATCGCCATCCATAGAAAAAACGCTTTCAGTTACAATGTAGACTTCGACAAGTTCAGTCTGACATCGCTTAATTAAACGTTCCAAATCTTCAAAATCGTTGTGACCAAATTTATAGGATTTGGCATTGCTCATCAAGATTCCGTCGCGAATGGAAGCATGACACAATTCATCATATAAAATCACATCGTTGCGTTGCGGCACAGCGCTAAAAAAACCAATATTGGCATCATAACCCGAATTGAAAATCAGTGCCGACTCGGTTTGATGAAACTGGGCAATATAGGCTTCAGCTTCTGTGTATAAAGTATGATTTCCTGAAAGTAGGCGAGAACCGGCAGCTCCGTTTGTCTTTATATTCTTATCTAAAAGTAATTGGTGCGTTTGATCGAAAATGAGTTTGTTTTTAGCAAAACCAATGTAATCATTCGAAGCAAAATCGATTAAATTATTAGGAAATGTAAGCCTTCGCAAAGCGTTTTGTTCTTCGCGTTGTTGCAGTTTTTGCAGTAATGATTTCGGGAAATTTTCCATTATTCAAAAGTAAGCAACTTTTATAAAAGAGGATTTTAAATAAAAATATAAATTCAGATTAAAAACTCGATTATATATTTAAATTTGGGCAACCAAAAAAAAATAAAATGAAAAAAATTTATCTCTTACTGTTTACATTATTGGTAATCAATACTGCTTTTTCCCAATCAAAAAGCATTTGGAAATCAGTAAAAGAATCTGAATTAGCCTCAGCAACCAAAGTGAAAAGGAATTCATTTCCGAGAAATTTTGAATTGTTTCAATTGGATTTAAATGCACTGAAAGCTTCTTTGGCGACAGCTCCGTTGCGAGACAGTAAAGGCAAATCAAAACTGATCATTGAACTTCCAAACGCGGAAGGTCAATTGGAACATTTCAGGGTCGTTGAAACGCCAAGTATGGAATCTGGTTTGGCGGTAAAATACCCAATGATGAAAACGTATGCGGCTCAAGGGATTGAGAACCCAACCGCAGTGGCAAGATTTTCGGTTACGCAATTAGGACTGAATAGTATGACTTTGTCGGGCGAAAAAAGCACGGTTTTTATCGATGCCTATACAGAAGACAGAAACAATTACATAGTTTACAGCAAAAGTTCGTTGACCAAAAACGGAAATGATTTTGCTTGTTTAACGGATCAAGGAGTTAATTTACCTTCTTTAAATGGTGCAAATAGTAAAAATTCAAATGCTACTTTGAGTACGGATGATAAAAAACTGAGAACCTATAGATTGGCTCAGTCTTGTGTTGCGGAATATGGAAATATTTTTGCGGGAGCAGGAAGTGATGCTCAAAAAAGAGCGAACATTCAGGCGCAGATGCTGGCAACGATTACACGTGTAAATGGCGTTTATGAAAAAGATTTAGCAATAACATTAATTTTTATTGCTAACAATGATCAACTTATTTATTACGGAAACGTAAATTCTGACCCTTGGAGTGGTGAGTATAATACCCAAACTGGAATTACGATTGACGGAACTGTAGGTTTTGATAGTTATGATATTGGACACAATTTCAACATTGATGGTGGAGGAAATGCAGGATGTATAGGTTGTGTATGTGGTTCAAATACGGATCCAGCATCGGGAAATCATAAAGGAACCGGAATGACAGGTAGAGATAATCCAACGGGTGATCCTTTTGATATTGATTACGTGGCGCACGAAATGGGACATCAATTTGGTGGTTTTCACGTTCAAAGTAGTTCGGGTTGCCGTTCAGGTAGTGGTTTGACAGAAGTGGAAACCGGTTCTGGTTCTAGCATTATGGGCTATGCAGGTATTTGTCCAGCTGATGTTCAGTCGAGTAGCGATGATTATTTTGGCTATGTAAACATCAGGGATATTTCTGCCAATGTTAAAACTGGAGTCAGTTCTTCGTGTCCAATAATGACCGATTTCATAAATAATCCACCGGTTGCCAATGCTGGAAATGATTATGTTATTCCAAAATCAACTGCATTTATCTTGACTGGAACTGCTTCAGATCCTGATGGCGATGCTATTACCTACAATTGGGAACAAAATGATCCTCAAAACCCGAATTCGGCTTCAGCTCCTGTAGCGACTAGAGCGGCTGGCCCTATGTTTAGAACGCTTCCGGGAACTACTTCTCCAACACGTTATATGCCAAATTTAGGAACAGTTTTAGCTGGAAGTACTTCGAATACTTGGGAAGTTTGCCCATCGGTTGCTAGAGATTTAAATTTTTCGCTTACTGTTAGAGATAATAGAGCAGGAGGCGGACAAACTGCTTCTGATTTAATGAAAGTTACCGTTAATGCAGTGGCTGGACCATTCGTAATTACAGTTCCAAATACAGTGATTTCATGGGGTGCTGGTTCGACACAAAACGTTACTTGGAATGTTGCTGGAACCACAGCGAATGGCGTAAATACCCCTTATGTTGATATTTATCTGTCTACAGATGGCGGAACTTCTTTCCCAATATTGTTGGCGAGTAAAGTTCCGAATGATGGTTCCGAAATAATTGCGGTTCCGAATAATGTTGGTACACAAAATAGAATTATGGTAAAAGGATATGAGAATATTTTTTATGATGTTTCTAATACTAATTTTTCAATTACAGCGCCAACGGCTACTTTTCTTGCCGCATTTAATGGCGTTGCTGGTGAGCAAAACAAACCGATTTGTACAGGATCTTCAGCTATTTATACTATTAATTATACGGCACTTACTGGTTTTTCGGGAACTACATCTTTTAGTGCTACTGGAAATCCAACGGGAAGTACAGTCACGTTTTCACCTTCGAGTATGACTGCAAATGGAGCGATTACCATGACAGTTTCTAATACTACAAGCGCATTGCCTGGATTCTATACTTTGGCGGTTACCGCTTCATCTGGGGCAACTTCTAAAGTAATAAATTATTATTTAGAGTTGTTCAATTCAAATTTCCCAACTATGTCATTGACATCACCTGCAAATCTTGCTACCGGAATTGCTACAACAGCCACGGTTACTTGGGCAGCGAATACGAATGCCTCTTTTTATGATGTGCAATTGGCGAATGATGCCTCCTTTGCAATTGTTTTAAATACGGTCACCACAACAGCAACAAGTTTTACTTTTAGCGGACTGAATCAAGCGAATAATTATTTTTGGCGCGTTTTGCCAAAGAACGTTTCATGTTCAGGAACCTTTAGTGCACCTTTTAAATTTACGACAGGACAATTGAGTTGTGCCGATTTTAATTCGAGTAATATTCCGTTAACGATTTCGGCTACGGGAACACCAACGGTAAATTCAACTTTAAACATACCGTCAGGTGGAACGATTAATAGCATTACTGTTACTATGGATATAACACATACGTGGATAAATGATTTGCGAGCGATTTTGATAAGTCCGGCTGGAACTCAAATTAATTTGTTTACGAATCCGTGTACGAGTGATGACATCCAAAATGTTAGCGCCACTTTTGATGATAATGGAACTGCTGTTGTTTGTGGAGTAGATCCCGGTATCTCAGGAGTTGTTATTCCAGTGCAGGCTTTAAGCGGTTTGGTTGGTCAAAGTTCTACGGGAACATGGACCTTGCGAATTAGAGATATGTTTAATCAGGATGGTGGTGTATTAAACAGTTGGGGTTTAAGCATTTGTACTGTTACCACAGCGCTTGCCGTGAATGAGAATGCTTTAAACAATTTTGTACTGTATCCAAATCCGAATAATGGAACTTTTACAATCCATTTTAATGCAGATGATTCTAGTCCAGTTGATGTTGAGGTTTTTGATTTGCGAGGAAGAGTAGTCTATTCAAAACGCTATGCAAATCAGTCGTTGTTTAACGAGACTATAAATTTAGATGCGATTCAGTCGGCGATTTATTTATTGAAAGTGAAAAACGGAAATCAATCGGTTACTAAGAAAATTGTGATTGACAAATAAGATTACGTATAAGATAGTAAGAAGCCAAATGAAATTCATTTGGCTTTTTTTATAGGATATTTTGAAAAAAAGGTATTTATGTCTGATGTGTTATAGCCCAGATTCCTTCGGCAGTCACTTCGTTCGTGTGCAACGGCATCCTTTTTAGTTTGCTCAGTATGACAAACTAAAAAGATATAGTGGAAAGCTGGATTAGCTTCAAAATAAAAAAATAATGTGTTGCTTGCTTATGTGCTTTTGTGTTTAGAAATTGTATTTTAGTATTTGTAAACGAAAATCAGTAAAGATGAAAAAAGAATTAACCTTATTAATAATTGGGATGGTAGTAGTGATTATTGGCGCATTGTTAAAAATATACCATTCTTATTTTTCAACTTATGTTTTGATAGCAGGTCTCGCTTTAGAAGCTTATGCATTGGGTTCGCTTGTGCTGAAATCGCTTCGAAAAAAATAGCTTAATCTACCAGAATAAAAAAAGCCCAACAGTAATTTGTCGGGCTTCCTTGCTTTATTTTAAAGTGGTTTTAATCGACTAAAACGTTTACTTTATTGTCTTTCATTTCAATAGTTCCTGAATTGATTTCCAATAGGAAGGTTTGTTCATTTACCTTAGTAAATTTATGTTCCACATCTTTTAACATTGTAAAACTTGGTGCTTCAATTTTGATTACACCGTGTTTTAAAATAGAAACTATAGGCGCGTGGTTGTTCAATATTTGGAACGAACCGTCAACACCAGGTAAAGAAACCGAAGTAACTTCGCCTTTGAATAATGTAGCTTCTGGTGATACTATTTCTAAAATCATTTTTTATAATTGATAATTGATAATTGATAATTGATAATGTAAAATCGTCAATTGTTAATTATCCATTGTTAATTGATTATGCTTCTGCTAACAATTTTTGTCCTGCTTCGATAACTTCTTCAATGGTTCCTTTAAGGTTGAAGGCAGATTCTGGCAAGTGATCCAATTCACCATCAATAATCATATTGAATCCTTTGATGGTATCTTTAATATCTACTAATACTCCTTTTAATCCTGTAAATTGCTCAGCAACGTGGAACGGTTGAGACAAGAAACGTTGCACTCTACGTGCTCTTGATACGGCTAATTTATCTTCTTCTGATAACTCTTCCAATCCAAGGATGGCGATGATATCTTGAAGTTGTTTGTATTTTTGAAGTATTTCTTTTACTCTTTGTGCACAATCGTAGTGTTCGTCACCCAAGATAGAAGCAGTAAGAATTCTTGAAGTCGAATCCAATGGATCTACTGCAGGATAAATACCAAGCTCAGCAATTTTACGAGACAATACCGTTGTTGCATCTAAGTGAGCAAAGGTTGTTGCCGGTGCTGGATCCGTTAAATCATCCGCAGGAACGTAAACCGCTTGTACTGATGTGATAGATCCTTTATTTGTAGAGGTAATTCTTTCTTGCATCGCACCCATTTCTGTTGCCAATGTTGGTTGGTAACCCACGGCAGATGGCATACGACCTAAAAGAGCCGAAACCTCAGAACCTGCTTGTGTAAAACGGAAGATATTGTCAACGAAGAAAAGTACGTCTTTACCTTGATCTGAACCTGCACCATCACGGAAATATTCAGCGATAGATAATCCTGATAAAGCTACACGAGCTCTTGCTCCTGGTGGCTCATTCATTTGACCGAAAACGAAAGTAGCTTTTGACTCTCTCATTCCTGGTTTGTCTACTTTAGATAAATCCCATCCTCCATTTTCCATAGAGTGCATGAAATCGTCACCATATTTTATAATTCCTGATTCCAACATCTCACGAAGTAAATCGTTTCCTTCACGGGTTCTTTCACCAACTCCTGCGAATACAGAGAGTCCACCGTGTCCTTTAGCGATGTTGTTAATCAATTCTTGAATCAATACTGTTTTACCAACTCCGGCTCCACCGAACAATCCAATTTTACCTCCTTTTGAGTAGGGCTCAATCAAATCGATTACTTTGATTCCAGTGAATAGAACTTCAGTAGACGTTGATAAATCTTCAAATTTTGGTGCTTGACGGTGAATAGAAATTCCGTTAGCTCCTTCTTTTGGCAAGTTTCCTAATCCATCAATAGCATCACCAATTACATTGAACAAACGTCCGTAAATATCTGGCCCGATTGGCATTTTTATTGGAGCACCTGTAGCTTTTACAGCTGTTCCTCTGCTTAAACCATCAGTTGAGTCCATGGATATAGTACGAACTGTGTTTTCACCGATATGGGATTGCACTTCAAGTACTAAAATTGAACCATTTTTGCTGATGATTTCTAATGAGTCATAGATTTTTGGTAATTCAACATCTTTAGTATCAAATACTACGTCTACTACTGGGCCAATGATTTGCGAAACTTTTCCTATTGCTTGTGACATTACTTATGTATTTATTAAATAGCTATTTAGGTTTGACTAAAACACTTCTTTTTTCAGAGTGCAAAGGTAATTTTTCTATTTGAAAAATCAATGCTTAAATAAATTTTTTTGCTTATTTTTTACATGATTAGCACTAAAAAAATTTTTAACACCCTTGTAAAACAAAAAACCACTCGATAAAGAGTGGTTTTTTAAATTTAAGCTATTGGTTTTTATAAAACTGCAGGATACAATATGCTGTAATTTGCAAAACTTACTCCTTTAAAATTAGAACCGTATTTTAAATTTATAGCTTCTATAAATTTGTTGGCAATCAAGGCATAGCCTCTTGGACTTGGATGAACTCCATCAAGAGAAAATGCTCCACCAGTTACATAAGTTGAAATAAGCGTATAGCCATTTCCTGAAATTCCGCCATTCGCTACTTGAGTTAAAGCGGCATTTGCATCTACAAAGGCTAAGTCATTACTTGTTGCTAAGGCAAGAATTGTTGCGTTATAAGCATCAGTAGCTGTTTTTACTTCTAAAGTTTCGCTTGCTGTTAATGTTGTATTGTCTTGCATTGGATACGATACTCCGACAGTGTTGAATGGTGATGGTGCTCCAGCTTGCGTTGTAGCAATGACACCTCTAGCAGTTAATAAAATATAGTCTCTTGAACTTATGTTATTACTTGCGTGTCTGGCTTGACCGTAAATACTACCTAAATATCCTGCTGTTGTAGCGCCTAAAAGCGGAGTCAATGCATTAGCTATTTGTACAGAAATATTAGGTAATGATTCATCAACAATTAAAAGTGGATTTGATTCAACCGTAGCTGAATTTCCATCATCAGATACTAATGTTACGAAACGTGGTGGTAAACCCGCTCCGGCTAATGCTCCGTTAATACCGCCGAATAGTTGGTTTAATTGACCTGCACTTGCTGGTGGTAACCCTGGAATTGGGTTGGTAGGCACAGTAGTGAAAAATGGAACTGAAGTAACATAAGGAATGTTAGCTACTACTCCTTTAGCTCCATTAGCTGTTAATTGAGTTACTAATCCTGAATAAACGCTTGCAAAAACATTAGGATCGGTAATATCGTTTGATCCATAAGTTGCAGGATTTAAATTCCCAGTTTGATTAACACCTGTTCCTCCCGAAGTTGCATAACCTAAAACGTCATTATTTCCAATCCATAGCGAAAAGAAAGTTGGACTTTGAGCTACTGCATCTGCTATAATAGATGTACCCGGACTAGAAGCAAAACGAATAAAATAAGGGTTAGCTTGTCCTAAAGAAAGGTTAGCAATATTCCCATATCCAGGTGCTAATAAATGAAAACTTTTTGCTCCTGGAACTCCCATATTATTAAAGGGACCAGTTAAAATATTCGTTAATTCAGTTGTTATGGTTCCTGGAACCTGTGCAGGACCACTGCCGTTGAAATACAATCTTGGTCCGAATCCCGGAAGTGGTGCTCCTCCTAATAGAAAGCCACCAATATTATCATTCATAAAAGGAATTTTAAATTCTCCTCCACCAACTAACGCAAATTGTTGTGATAATATATTTGGATAAGAGCCTTCTTGTCCTTTTATAAAAAGTGCGCTATCGGAATACCCAGCAGTTAATGAGTTTCCCAAAGAAACGTATTTGGAAAAATTTGCTGTACCTGCGGTTAAAGGTAAACCATCTGATGAATTTTGATCTATAACTGCTTCATCATCACTGCTACAAGCTACAAAGGTCAGCGAAACCAATAGTAACAATTTGATATTTTTTATCATAATATTTTTAATTTATTTAATATTGATTTTTTATGGAGTAATGGTTAAAGACATAAAGTACTGCTGACCAATAAGTCCAGCTCCGATTACTTGTCCGTATTCTTTACCTCCAATATTTGTTGCTCCAACTTTAAGAATAGATTTCAAAGATTTTATGTTGTAGTTAGCCTGAACATCAATAACAGTTGCTTCAGTAATTACTCCATCTGCAAAAGTAGATTCCCATAAATATTCCGAATTCCAACGTGCACTAACGGAAACGCCTAAATCGCCAATTAATTTATCATTGCTCAAAGTACCTTTCACTCTATGTTTAGGCGTGTTAAAACTTGCTTCAAAATTTGGGTCTTTAGCTTGATCAAAATCAAAAGCTGAATAGTTGTAGTTTCCACTCAATTCAAAATTTTTGTAGATTTTTTTAACAAGTCCTGCACCAAAACCATATGATTTAACTTCCAGATTGGTATTCGTATAAAGCTGGTACTCTCTTGAATCTCTACTTGCAAGTGCTAATGCAGAAGTGTTAGTAGCAATATCAGGATTTGTCGCTGCTGTTCCGTAATATGGTGTGAAAACATTTAAGTTTCCAATGAAATCATTATAAATATTGTAATATCCGTTAATGTCTAATGAAAATCCTTTAATATTCGTTCTGTATCCTAAATCAAAGGCTTTAACTTGTTCTGGTTTAACTAAATTCACATCAGCTTTAACTAACAATGTAGCTGCATTTGCTAGACCTGATGGTGGTCCAGATCTGTAGGCGGCATCAAAAGCTAAATAAGAATCTTTTGTAAATGAATTGTAATAAGCCTCATTTCCTGAGAGTGTTACCGAGTTAGAACCTAATATAGCTTGCCCAGCAGATGAAATTGTAACATCATTCACACCGTCTGTTCTTGTTTCAACAAATCGCGTTAAGTTGTCTGGAGCAGAACCAATTAGCACTCTATTTCCAATATCAAATCCGATATACTGGTCTTGTGTAGTAGGATTTCTAAATCCTGTTTGGAATGAACCTCTAAAGTTGTGATTTTTTTCTTTATCTACAGCGAAAACAAAAGAAATTCTTGGAGAGAAATTCCCGTCGAAATTTTTAGCTTTATCGTACCTTACAGATCCTGTTAATTTTAATCGGTCATCCATAAATTTTTTCTGAATCTGAGAATACACGCCATATTCATTATAATTAATAGTGCTGTTAGCATCCGTATAAATTCGACCGCTAGAGTTCAATTCATAAAGTCTGTACGACCCACCCACTTGTATTTCGGCAGGTTTAAATAAATCTTTAAAGTTGTAATTCGCGTCTGAATGATAAATTCTTGAATTATCCACTAATTTAGAGCCTGTTAATATACTTGGATCAGCAATTACTTGATTAAATGCGTCTTTGAAGGCTTGAGTGCCAGGAACTAATCTTCCAAAATCCGCTCTGCTTCTTGCATAGGCATGTGCAGCTGCTGGGTTCGTACCAACACCAGGAACAAATCCTAACGTAGCATTAGCAAAAGCACCACCGTAGTCAGTAAACCATTGTTTATCCGACTTCCATAATCTGTTAATGTTGATAGCTGTGAAGGTCATGTCATACGATTTTCCGCCATCTTCAGTCGTTGTATACCCTCTTAAGAAGAAGTTTTTACCTTTTAATTCAATTTTATGCTGCTGCATAAAAAAGCCATTCAAATTATATCTGCTTGCTCCTTGATAGACTGAGTTTCCAAAACCAAATTTAGATTGCCAAATTATTTCGATGTCATTTGCCCAAGGCTTAAAGTGCAACGAGAAGTCTACTTTAGCATTTCTAACTTTGCTTTCTGTTAGATCCGTTTCGTTGTAACCTGTTCTTGTTATGTCTTCATTTGGTAAAATATTATAGGCACTACTACCAAAAGGTTGTCGACTTTTAAGATTCAAGACCACTTCATCACCATAAACATTAATACCATTGTATCCATGGTCTGCTCTAGTTCTACCTTTTACTTCAATATCATCATAATTAGTTGCAAACCAATCGGTACCTTTCATAAAGGTAAAATTAGCTTTTGCTGCAAAATGTTTATCGAACGCATGAGCTACTCTTACACCATAATCATAAAAATCGTTTGTTCCAGCTGCTTTTTGATTTGTTTGCCCATATTTTGCATAAGCAGTTACGCCTTGACGTGTCCAAGGATCTTGACTGTTCATGAACAATATTCCATTAAATGCATTCGCTCCATAAAGTGCTGAAGATGCACCGGGTAAAAGCTCTACACTTTGTACATCAATTTCAGAAATTCCAATAAGATTTCCTAAAACAAAATTTAATAACGGCGAAGAATTGTCCATTCCGTCGACTAATTGTAAGAATCTAGTATTTGCAACAGTTGCAAATCCACGAGTATTAATAGATTTGAAAGACAAACTACTCGTGTTCATTTGAACTTCTTTTAGGTTTTCCAATCCATCGTAAAAGGATGGAGCGGCAGCTTTTTTAACGTCTTTCAAGGTAAATCTTTCGATTGTAACTGGGGATTCCCTAATTCTCTCTGGAGCTCTAGAAGCAGAAACTACAATTTCGTCTAGTTGCGTTTCTTCGTCAGTTAGAGAAATACTTAGCTTTTGGTTGTTAGAAATTATGCTGGCTTTTTGTGTTCCGTAGCCAATACTTGAAATTTCAAGATTAAACGGAGGTTTTTTTGTCGTTGACAAAGTAAAATTTCCATCACTATCAGTAATGGTTCCGGCACTGTCACCAGAAACTTTTACATTGGCTCCTGGAACTGGTTGGTTTTTACTGTCTTTTACCGAACCCGATATTGAAGTTTGCGAGAACGTGATGCCGCAAAAAAACAATGAAACGATAAGTAAATAAATCTTCATTTGGTTTTAATTTTGTTGGTTATATGAAGCCAAAATACAAATATTTCTTTTACATTATCAAATAATAGGGGGTATTTTTATTAATAATTTAGTTTTATGTTTTTATAATGATAATATGATATTCGACAGTTTTTTAAGTTTTCATTAACTATTTGGCAATATTGATGTTAAAAATACTATGCGTACATACGAAATGAAAGTTTTATTAAATTAATCATAAAAATCACGACAAAAAAAAGCAGGAAATATCCCTGCTTTTAAACTGTATATTTCGAAAAAATTATTCTACCGTAACCGATTTTGCTAAGTTTCGAGGTTGGTCAACGTTGCACTCACGCATAACTGCAATGTGATAGGACAACAATTGCAACGGAATTGTAGTAATCAATGGCGATAAAGCATCTGATGTTTCTGGAATTTCAATTATATGATCGGCTAAACCTTTTACTTGGGTATCTCCTTTAGTAACAATTGCAATAATTTTTCCGCTTCTTGATTTAATTTCCTGAATGTTACTCACTACTTTGTCATAATGTCCTTGTTTTGGCGCGATAACAATTACGGGCATATGCTCATCAATTAACGCAATGGGACCGTGTTTCATTTCAGCCGCAGGGTAACCTTCGGCATGTATGTATGAAATCTCTTTTAGTTTCAATGCACCTTCCAATGCTACCGGAAAATTATAACCCCTTCCCAGGTATAGACAATTGGTCGCGTCTTTAAATTTGGCTGCTATTTCTTTAGCCATTTCATTGGTTGAGGCTAATGCTTCTGCAACTTTTTCTGGAATAACTTCTAATTCTTGCAAGTATCTGTGTAAGTCTGAATTGGATAAGGTTCCTTTGGCTTGAGCCAAACGCAAAGCAATCATCGTTAATACTGTAATTTGAGTAGTAAATGCTTTGGTGGACGCTACTCCGATTTCTGGACCGGCATGTGTATAAGCTCCGGCGTTAGTTTCTCTCGAAATGGAGGAACCTACAACGTTACAAACACCGAAGACAAATGCGCCTTTCTCTTTCGCCAATTTAATAGCGGCCAAAGTATCAGCAGTTTCTCCTGATTGCGATATTGCAATAACCACGTCATTTTTGTTAATTATTGGATTTCGGTATCTGAATTCAGAAGCATATTCTACTTCAACAGATATTCTTGCAAACTCTTCTATTACATACTCGGCTACTAAGCCAGCATGCCAAGAAGTTCCGCAGGCAACAATGATTATTCTTTCTGCTTGAAGAAATTTTTCAAGATTATCTTCAATACCGGCCATTCGGATAATTCCTTGATTTGCCAAAAGTCTTCCTCTATAGGTATCCTTGATTACATTAGGCTGCTCATAGATTTCTTTCAGCATGAAATGGTCGTAACCCCCTTTTTCGATTTGCTCCAGGTTCATTTGAAGTTCCTGAATGTAAGGATCAACTAATGAGTCGTCTTTAATTTTTCTGATTTTCAATGGTTTGTGAAGTCGTACAATCGCCATTTCTTCGTCTTCCAAATAAATAGCATTTGAAGTATATTCAATAAAAGGAGATGCATCGGAAGCAATGAAAAACTCATCTTCACCTACACCAATCGCGATCGGACTTCCTAATCGGGCAACTATAATTTCGTCTGGATTTTCTTTATCAAAAACACAAATAGCATAAGCGCCAACCACTTGATTTAAGGCAATTTGTACTGCTTTTCCAAGTTTTATATTCTCTTTCTTTTTTACATCTTCAATTAGGTTTACTAAAACTTCCGTATCCGTATCAGAGGTAAAAGTGTAGCCTCTTTTTAATAATTCTTTTTTCAACGGCTCATAATTTTCTATGATTCCATTGTGTATGATTACAATATTTCCTGAATTAGAAACATGTGGATGCGAATTGATATCATTAGGAACGCCGTGAGTTGCCCAACGAGTGTGTCCCATTCCGATAGTTGCTGTAGATGAAGCTATATCTTTAGACTTTTCTTCAAGATCAGAAACCTTTCCTTTAGTCTTTGAGATCATGACTTTATCGCCATCACACAACATGATTCCGGCACTGTCATATCCTCTATATTCTAGTCTCTTTAACCCTTTAATTACAATTGGATACGCTTCTCTAAATCCGATATAGCCAACAATTCCACACATAATATTACGTATTAATTAGGTTTTGTATAATAAATTTGAAGTTTTAATCTTTTTTTATATTCCTGTGTTAAACCTACTGGAACATTCGTTCCGTATAAAATGGTTCCTAGTGGATTCATTACTGACATAGTTGGAGCACCATTAGAGTAACTGTTTGCGGTTTTAAGTTTTGATAGACCAATATTCGCAATGGTTTCTGTTACTGACAATCCAAGACGCACATTAGTTGAATCATTTCTGATTAGATTCCTAATATGATTGGTAATTCTGATTTTGTATTTATACCCTTTTTCGGTTACTATGTCGGTAAGTGGATTCTTCTTTTGCTTGCTTATGCTTCCATCTTCGTTTAAAAGTATTCCGCCAAAAACGTACTTATTTCGTTTATTGTATACACCATCCGCACTAAAATCAAAGCTGTAGTCAACTAAAGTTTTTTTGTTAGTTAAATCATATAGATAAATACGATTTGGCTCAACGGCTTTACTATCACTCATTGCGGGTTTATCAACGTAAAATGTTAGATTAGCTTCATTTATTAACCATCCTTTGAATTTAATTTCATCAATTTCATCTGAAATACCATTTGGAGAATTTACAATAGTATATTTTGGATTCGTCAACGGATCTATCGGAAGATTAGAATTAAAACCTGGATTTAGAGCGTATCCTTTTACATCGGTTGTTCCAAACAAATCTATAATTGCCATAGAACCTTCGCCACCTTTCAAATAAAGTTTTGATGCTTCTTGAGAACTAGTGGCCGCCGTCAAGTATGTAGGATCTTCGTTCGAGTTTTGTAAAAGACTAATGCTGTTTCCGCTAAGGTTTAAAGCGTAAGATTTGCTTACTCTCTCTACTTTGAATTCGTTAACATTAGTTGTGTTTGCATTATCGGGCGTTATTTTATCTTCTTTATAATATAGGGTAATGGCTCCATTTTTGAAATTCAGCATTGCCATATTTCCTGGATTCCCGTTATCTACTTTGAAATATAAACCCCGAAAATAATTTTTAAATAGTGCTTGACTTGATAATGCAGCACTTGGACCATTTACGATTTTGTTATAAAAAACATCTGACCTCAAGTGCAATCGCATTGAAGGAGGAAATCTTGTAAATACTGGTGTTACTCCGTCAGCGTTGTACGTTTTTAAAACATGTTCTTTTTTGTCAAAATAGAACATTTCGTTCTCGTGACCGTCAGCATAAAATTTGTCGTTCAGCAAAACATCAACTTTATTATTCTCAATATCGTTATTTTGATCGGTGTAAAACAATTGCGCTTCATTCAAAGATTGATCTGGATCCAAATCTCTCAAATAATAGCCCGATTCATAAATGCTTAATTTAAATTTAGAAGCGTCAACACCATAAATAGAATCTAATCTGTAAGTACTAATTTCATTAGCTACAGATTTGACCGTTCTGTAATAAGGAACATCCAAAATCACACTGTCAATTGTAGGTAATGCCTGGTACAGTTCTGTATTGGTATTATTGAAGACAGGATTAATTGATGAAAGCTCTACTTGCGTAACAAAGTTAGCCTTTGTAGTACCAAAAGCCGGATTGTTATAAAAACCGAGAGGATTTATGGCTAAATTGTTTGAAGCTATTGGGCCTAATTTCTGATTGAAAGATTTTATTGTTGAAAGCGAATCTACATCAAAACCAAAATGTTCGTCATCAACAATATCGGTTCCCAATTCATTAAAATCTTTATCGCAGGATGTTGCAATAATAATGGTGATTAATCCAAACAAAATCGTGTATAAAAATGATTTTTTATTCATAAAAAGTAACTGTATTTTTTAAGAAAGCATGTTTTTATAAAAGGTAGTATATGCCTCTGCAAATCTATCTTTCGGCGCGAAAGATAAAAAAGGTTTCTCGGAAGATTCTATATATTTTGTTAAACTTGGGGACACATTTTCAGAGGCAATTATGATGCCGTCAGAATGTTTGATTGCTGCTTTAATTAGGTTTTCATAATTTGGCAATTCCAATTCTTGGATAGCTTCTTTCGGAATATTGTCAAAACTTACTTTATTGATCATTTCAGTATCAAGAGTGCCGTCGAAAGATTGTCCGTAAACAGAAGTTACAATCTTCGTTTCCGAAAATAGGGCTTCATCTTTATAATAATGCTTCATATAAATGGGTAACATGCTCGCCATCCAACCATGAACATGAATAATATCGGGAACCCAGTTTAATTTCTTAACCGTTTCAACAACGCCTTTGGCAAAAAATATGGCTCTTTCGTCATTGTCAGGATACATTACGCCCTCTTCATCGCTGAATGTGGCTTTTCTTTTGAAATATTCATCATTGTCTATGAAGTATACCTGTATCCTCTCTTTTGGGATAGAAGCCACCTTGATGATTAACGGCATATCTAAGTCGTTTACGACCAAATTCATTCCCGATAATCGAATAACTTCATGTAATTGATGCCTTCTTTCGTTTATATTTCCATATCTGGGCATAAAAATTCTAATCTGTCCACCTTGATCATTAATCATTTTGGGAACGTCATAAGACATTAAAGAAACCTCATTTTCAGCCAAATACGGCACCACTTCAGATGATACATATAATATCCTCTTATCTTCCATAATCTAATCTACTTTACTTATTGGCATTAAAAAACACGCAAAAGTACAAAAATTTATGCAGTTATTTATGAAAAGGCTAAGTTTGCAACTCATTTAATGAAAGCCAATGCTTGTTTTTAACACTCAAAACGAATTAGTTTCTTATCTAAATTCTGTCTCTAACGAAAAATCGTCTGTTGGCTTTGTGCCTACAATGGGAGCACTTCATGCAGGTCATCTTTCTTTAATCGAAGAATCGATGAAGAATAATAGCGTCACGGTCATCAGTATTTTTGTAAATCCCACGCAGTTTAATAATGCTGAAGATTTGGCGAAGTATCCCAAGACATTAGACGCAGATATAGAAAAGATTAAAACGGTTTCTAATTCGATACTTGTTTTTGCGCCAACTGTAGATGATATTTATGAAGGAAAAACGGTTTCGCAGCATTTTGATTTTGACGGATTGGAAAATCAGATGGAAGGAAAATTTCGTCCTGGACATTTTGACGGAGTAGGAACTGTTGTTAAGCGTCTGTTTGAAATCATAAAACCAACCAACGCTTACTTTGGAGAAAAAGATTTCCAGCAGTTGCAAATCGTCAAAAAAATGGTAGAGAAAAACAAAATTTCGGTTAACGTGATTGGTTGTCCAATTTTTAGAGAATCAAACGGTTTGGCCATGAGTTCACGCAACGAAAGACTAACCGATGTTGAACGAACTGAATCAAACATTATTTACAAAATAATTTCACAAACCAAGGAATTATTTGCAACAAAATCTGCTGCAGAAATTTCAAAATTTGTAACCACTGCTTTCAAAAATCACCCCGATTTTGAATTAGAATACTTTCAAATTGCGGATGAAGCAACGCTATTACCTTGTATTCGAAAAAATAAAAACAAAAAATATCGTGCTTTCATTGCTGTTTTTGTTAACAAAATCAGATTGATTGATACGATTTCATTAAATTAATTTACTTTTACCCCATGCAAATTGAAGTAATAAAATCTAAAATTCACCGTGTTAAAGTTACGGGAGCCGACTTAAATTATGTCGGCAGTATTACCATTGACGAAGCTTTAATGGAAGCTTCTAATCTAATTGAAGGCGAGAAAGTAGCTATCGTCAACATCAATAATGGTGAGCGTTTTGAAACGTATGCAATTAAAGGTCAAAAAAATTCAGGCGAAATTACGCTAAATGGTCCAGCTGCAAGAAGGGTGCAAAAAGGAGATCTCATTATTATAATGTCGTATGCCTTGATGGATTTTGAAGAGGCCAAAGTGTTCAAACCTTGGTTGATTTTTCCGAACGAAACTAATAATTCCTTAACCTAGATTTTGAAAAAACTAATAGGTAAATTATTGACCATTCTTATTCCGCTAGTAATAGGAGTCGGAATTATATACTATCAATTTACTACATTAACTGCAGACGAAATCGCGAAGATAAAAGTCAGCTTTCAAAAGGCAAATTACTATTATATCCTACTGTCGTTAGTAATTGCCTGCACTGGCTATTGGTCTAGAGCGTACCGTTGGAAATATTCGCTAAATCATCTGGGATACCAAACCAAATTTTCAACCAATTTTTTTACCGTTTGCGTTTCGTACCTGGTGAACTTTACCGTACCGCGATCAGGAGAAATCACTCGTGCTGCTTTACTAAAAAAATATGAAAATGTGCCTTTTGACAAAGCGTTCGGAACGATTGTCGCCGAAAGAATTGTGGATTTGCTCATCTTCTTCTTGTTTGTTTTTATTGGATTTTTATTGCAGTTTGATACTATTTATAAGTTCCTTTTAAGCCAAAATGTTTCGTTAGAAAACTTAATTGTTTTTGGAATTATCGGTTCTGTACTGTTCTTAATTTTTATTTTAATTTGGATTTATGCCGAATGGGATCTCATTCTAAAGTTGAAGAAAAAACTTGCGGGTTTGACAGAAGGAATAACAACGGTTTATAAAATGAAAGACAAGTGGAAGTATATTTTTCATTCCTTTTTTATCTGGTTTTCCTACCTGATGATGTTTTATGTGGCGATTTTTGCGCTACCCGAAACTAAAGAGATCACGTTTGACATTGTAATCATGGGCTTTATTTTTGGCAGTCTTGCGGTTGGATTTACCAACGGTGGATTGGGAGCATATCCGTTTTCAATTGCACTGATATTTTCGCTTTACGGAATTACTAAGGATGTTGGTACTGCTTTCGGATGGTTGGTTTGGACCTCTCAAACTACTTTGTCCATTTGCCTCGGATTATTATCCTACCTTTTGTTGCCCATTCTAAATAAGAAATAATTTTTATTTCAAAATTGCTTTTATCATCGCGTCATCCTTTAAAATGACAGAGAAATATTGACTTTCGCCAAATAACTGACGGGCAAGTTCTGCAGTAATGTATTTTTTAACCAAAGCTTTATTGTTGTCTAATTTCATTTCAACTCCCGCATCTTGCAGATAGGTGTCAAATTTTGCAATGTAGCTGTTGTCATTTTGCATTTTGGTCAAAAATTCCGGAAATTTCAATCCTTTGTAGGTCGCTCTGTTTTTGTCTAATTGTTCAAAAACAAAATGACCAACAACACCAGAGTTAAGAATGTAAGCTAGACTTTCTTCACCTTTTCTAACCTCAAGTGAAACAAAAATATCGGGAACAATTCCGCCACCGCCATAAACAATTCTGCCTTTTTTCGTCTTGAATTTCAACGAATCTGCAATTTTAATTTTGTCTTTTTTGTAGAGTTCGCCGCTTTCAAAACGGGTTTCAAAATCATGACTATATATTTCGCCTTCGCCTTTGGTATATGGTTTTTGAATCGAACGTCCGCTTGGCGTGTAATAACGTGAAATCGTTAATCGAACAGCGGAGCCATCATCAAAATCCATTTCGCGTTGTACTAATCCTTTCCCGAATGAACGTCGTCCAACAATTGTTCCCCTATCGTTATCCTGAATGGCTCCCGCTAAAATTTCACTTGCCGAAGCTGAGTTTTCATCAATTAAAATGTATAGTCTCCCAGTTTCAAAGATTCCACCTTCCGTTGCATACGTTTTGTCTACTATTCCTTTTCTGTTTTTGGTAAATACAACAAGTTCTTTATCTTTCAAAAATTCATCTGCAATAGAAACAGCTCGTTCCAAATAACCGCCGCCATTATCACGAAGGTCAATTAGTAACGTTTTCATGCCTCGTTTTTTGAGTTGTTCTAATCCCAAGCGAAATTCATCATACGTATTCTCAGCAAAACGATTAATTTTGATATACCCAGTAGTAGTGTTCAGCATCAGATAAGTATCGACACTTTTAATTGGAACCACTTCCCGTTCCACCGTGATGTTCAGTTTTTTGTTACTGCTTTTTCTGTAAATAACCAAATTTACTTTGGATCCTTCTTCGCCTTTTAATTTGGTAAACAAACTATCTGTTGGTAGTTTTCTGCCAAATAATTTTGATTTTCCGGCATATAGGATTCTATCTCCAGAAAGAATTCCGGCTTTCTCGGCCGGACCATTTGACAATGGTTTTACCACCGTAACCGTATCTTTATACATGTAAAAATTGACGCCGATTCCCACAAAATCACCTTTCATGATTTCGGCTTCCGAAGATTGTTCGCTTGGCGGAAGATAAACCGAATGTGGATCAAGATTTGCCAGAATGCTATTGACCGTAATGTCAACAATAGAATCTGAATTTACATTGTCAACATATTCATCGTTAATAAAATCGATGAGTTTTTCTATTTTGACTTTTCGAGCATTTTGTTTGGATAAAGTTCTTTTGGGAAAATTTATCATTCCACCAATAATAACACCTAGCGCAACGCAGGCGAATAATAATATTGGTAGATATTTTTCCTTTGATTTCATTTATGCTGAGCTTGTTTCAGTATGTAATATTATCCTAAATCCTGAATTTGATTTACGATTACACCGGCTTTTTCTAAAAAAGCTAAGCCTGCATCATCGTGATACCCATTTTGGTAAACTACCCTTTTTATTCCTGATTGGTGAATCAGTTTGCTGCATTCCTTGCAAGGAGAAAGTGTGATGTATAAAGTAGCATTTTCACAAGTTTGAGTAGAACGCGCTACTTTTGAAATAGCATTCGCTTCGGCATGAAGTACATACCATTTCGTTAGGCCTTCGGTGTCTTCGCAGCAGTTTTCAAAACCAGATGGCGTGCCGTTGTAACCATCGGAAATAATCATTCGGTCGCGCACAATTATGGCACCAACCTGCTTGCGTTTGCAATACGAAAGTTTGCTCCATTCGGAAGCAATTCTTAAATAGGCAGTATCGTATTTGAGTTGTTTACTTTCTTTCATTTATTTTGTTCCGATTTTTCGGAATTTTTTGTGCAAAATCTATTCTAATGTTTCAGAATCTACCGTTAAGATTCTAAGTATAAGGTCAGCAAATATACCGAAATTTGTATTGTGTACTTTGTATTTAGGAAAGATTTAGCATGGACTTTTTCGTCGATTTTTTTGTTTTCAGGTTGTTAAATGCAGAATGGTTCTCACTAGCCCCGATGGGAGCGAGCTACCTTGTAGCGCGGACAGCGGGAGCGATGGTTCTTAAAAATAGTAAGGTTCTGCTCCTCAAATTGGTGCTAGAAATTCAAAAATTTACTATGAACAATCATCGGAAGCACAACGCCACACACAAAAGCGGAAACAATTAAAATCCAATCGCGCTTGGAGAATTTCAGCAGTGTTTGCACCACGTAAGCTAGAAGTAAAGCTGCTGTAACGGCTATAAGAATTCCGATTCCAAATCCTAAAGCCGATTCGAAAAGAGGCACTAATTTATCGGTTGGTTTTTGAGGAGTAATAGTGTTGAAATAATGCGCAAATCCCAATCCGTGTAGCATTCCGAACACCGATGACACAATAGCAATGAAAGTAATGTTGTCTTTTTTGCCTGATTTACCCGCAGAAATTATATTGAACAGCGCAATTATGAGAAGAATAATCGAAATGATGAATGACAGAATATTGGTTTTGATTGTAACAATATTGAAAACAGAAAGCAGCAGTGCTAAAATATGTCCCGCCAAGAATAAAGAAACGAGAATTAAAATCTTTTTCCACGCTTTAAATTCATACGGAACGGTGAGTGCCAAAAGAAATAAGATATCAGTGTAAGCGTTGAAGTTCCACAAATGTTTTAATCCGAATGTGAAGTGGGTCCAGAAATCTGACATAGCATTAGGTTATTTAGGTATGTAAACGTACAATTTATTTCTTTTCGCACTAAAAAAATGCTTTAAAATCGATGAAAAACATTTTCGATTTACATTTTTTAAAAATGCTAATTTGATTTATATTTGTAGTACTAAAACAAAATAATATGTCGATTTCGGATTTATTTGATAGTGAATTTAAAAGTAGAAATAAAGGTCATTTTTCTGCCATTGTTCGTGTAGCGATTGCTGATGGAGCGATGAGTATAGAGGAAAAGGAATTCCTTGATAAGCTGGCAGTTCGCTTGGAGATTTCACCCTCCGAATATGATGAAATTTTAGAAAATCCTTTAAAATATCCAATCAATCCTCCCTATTTACATTCGCAACGTTTAGAGCGTTTGTATGATTTGTCGAGAATGGTTTATGTGGATCATGTTTTGGGGCCAAAGCAAAAACAAATCTTGACTAAGTTTGCTTTAGCACTTGGTTTTACTCCAGGGAACGTTCCTTTTATTGTAGATAAAGCGATGTCGTTGTTAGTGATGGGCGTAGATTTAGATGCCTTCGTTTACGAAATGACTCACATGAATAAATAGTTGTAAACTAGTTAAAATCAAAAAAGCGAACCTCTAATGTTCGCTTTTTTGATTTATAATTCTGTAAACTTGTTACTTGTTTTTTGCCATATATTCTTCGGCTTTTTCTACCATATTGTAACTTCCGCAGAAAAACGGAACGCGTTCGTGTAATTCGGTGGGTTCTATTTCCATTATTCTTGAAAAACCATTTGACGCTTTTCCACCGGCTTGTTCTACAATAAATGCCATCGGATTGCATTCGTACAATAAACGCAGTTTTCCATTTGGTGCTTTCGAACTCGTTGGGTAAATATAAATCCCGCCTTTAATCATATTTCTGTGAATGTCGGACACTAAACTGCCAATATAACGCGAAGTATAAGGGCGATCGCCTTCTTCTAGTTGACAATATTTAAGGTAATCTTTCACCCCTTGTGGAAAATGAACATAATTTCCCTCATTGATTGAATAGATTGTTCCATCTTTTGAAAACTGCATGTTCGGATGCGATAGATAAAAGGTTCCAATTGCCGGATTCAAAGTAAAACCATTCACGCCGTGACCCGTTGTATAAATCAACATCGTTGATGTTCCATAAATCACATAACCTGCGGCCACTTGTTGGGTTCCGGGTTGTAAAAAATCTTTTGTCGAAACTGGAGTTCCGATGGGTGTAACCCGTCTGTAAACAGAAAAAATCGTTCCAACAGAAACATTAACATCAATATTCGACGAACCATCAAGCGGATCCATTAACACAACATATTTATTGCTATGGCTTTTGTCAGAACCGGCTACGGTGATAAAATCATCATTTTCTTCGGAGGCAATTCCGCACACAATTTCTCTATTGATTAACGTTTGGATAAAAATGTTATTAGCATAAACATCCAATTTTTGTTGGTCTTCCCCTTGAATGTTTTGCTCTCCGGCAGCACCGACAATATCAACCAAACCCGCTTTGTTTACTTTATAGCTTACCACTTTGGCGGCTAATCGGATGGAATTTATAATTCGGGAGAGTTCTCCTGAAGAATATTTAAATTCTTCTTGTTTTTCGATGATGAACTCACCAAGCGTTTTATTGCGTTCTTCCATTGCGAAATCGTTGTAGTTGTTTGTGCAAATATCGATAAATTTGGCTAAGAAAAAATCTATTTCATCAAGAAATTAATAATTGTATTTTTGTTAAAAATTTGATTCTAATGAACATTCGAAAAGGAGAGAAAAAGGACATGGAAGCCGTTCTTGATTTGATTCAGGAGTTAGCTACTTTCGAAAAAGAACCCGATGCTGTTGTGGTAACTGTAGCCGATTTAGAACGCGATGGTTTTGGTGATTATCCTTTGTTTTACACCTTTGTGGCTGAGGTTGATAACGAGATTGTTGGAACCGCATTGTATTATTACCGCTATTCTACGTGGAAAGGCAAAACAATTCACTTGGAGGACTTAATTGTAAAGGAAAAAATGCGCGGTTCCGGTTTGGGTTTTGCTTTATATTCCAAAATAATCGAACAAGGAAAACACGATAAAGTGCGCAGAATTGAATGGAATGTATTGGATTGGAATACGCCAGCCATTGATTTTTATGTAAAATCGGGAGCAAAAGTGTTGGATACTTGGCGAGTAGCTCAAATGGATGAAAACGGAATAAATGAATTTTTAAGTAATTTGTAATGAGAATATTCAAATTTGGTGGAGCGTCAGTTAAAGATGCCAACGGTATAAAAAATGTATTCAGCGTATTGGAAAAAGTGGGTCACGAAGACACGCTTTTGGTTATTTCCGCCATGGGAAAAACTACCAATGCCTTGGAAATAGTAATTAAGAATTACTTTGACAAATCGGGTGAACTCAATTCTTCTTTGCAAGATGTTAGAAAATACCACAACCAAATTTTATTGGATTTATTTGAAGATGAAGAGCAAGAACATGAAGTTTTTTTTGCAGTTAACAGTCATTTCGCCGATTTAGAATACTTTTTACGAAGCAACAAATCGCCAAATTATAACTTTGTTTACGATCAAGTTGTGGGATATGGAGAACTTCTTTCCACAACAATTTTGAGCCACTATTTTAATTATGCCGGATTGAAAAACAACTGGATAGATGTTAGAAATTTTATCAAGACAGACAATAATTATCGTGATGCTGATGTGAATTGGGAAAAAACACAGCAATTAATTTCAAAAGGGATAAAGAAAAGAGCACTCCATATTACGCAAGGATTTTTGGGCTCTGATGAAAATAATTTCACTACAACATTAGGCAGAGAAGGTTCCGATTATACTGCTGCGATTTTTGCCTACTGTCTGAATGCGGAAAGCGTAACAATTTGGAAAGACGTTCCGGGAGTCATGAATGCGGATCCAAGATATTTCGAAAATGCCGTTTTGCTGAACCAGATTTCTTATCGGGAAGCGATTGAACTTGCGTTTTACGGCGCTTCAGTTATTCATCCAAAAACATTGCAACCATTGCAGAAAAAGGAAATTCCGTTGTTTGTAAAATCATTTGTAAATCCGCTTTTGCCAGGAACAAGCGTTTCAAAAGGCACCGATTTAGAGCCAAAAATAGCTTGCTTTATTGTTAAGAAAAATCAATTATTACTTTCGTTGTCCTCT
The DNA here is from genome assembly GCF_029945805.1 of Flavobacterium sp. Lineage (GTDB taxonomy): Bacteria > Bacteroidota > Bacteroidia > Flavobacteriales > Flavobacteriaceae > Flavobacterium. The sequence continues at coordinate 8,619 of NZ_JAQSDH010000049.1, read as the reverse complement.
ATTGATTTCTCTTTCATCATGGAAGAAAATATCAGCGAAATATTTGCTTTATTACATCAATACAAATTGAAAACAAGCTTAATTCAGAATTCAGCCATTAGTTTTTCAGTTTGTATCGAAGATAAATTTGGAAACTTTAATGAAGTAAAAAAGATATTGTCTAAAAAATTCAAAGTTTCTTATAACGAAAATGTATCGTTGTTTACCATCAGACACTTTGATGACCATGCGGCAAAAATGGTTGAAAAAGACAAAAGGGTCTTGCTAAAACAAGTCTCAAGAGAAACCATGCAGATTGTCGCTAAAGAGTAACTGTTTTATACTCAAATTCCCTTTTTTACGTTACTATTATGTATGTTGAAAAAACTTTTTTTATTGTTGTTCGTTTTTGGTTGTTCCAAGCTTTCGGCTCAGGAAATCAAGTCGTTGTATCAAAATAAAAAAGTTGCCGTTTCAAAGGATAGTATTTCGCTTGAAAAAGTAAGTATTAGCCCAAGTTTCTTTAAAGTACAAACTGCAAACGGAACAGAAATCGATACAAGTTTCTATATAATCGATTTCAAAAAGGGAAAATTGGTTTTCAAAAACGGCTTTACTTCACAAGATAGTTTGACGGTGCGCTACTTTAAATATCCGGAACAACTAACTAAAACCTATAGCATTTACGACCAAGATCGAGTGGTTGCGAATGATGGAAATCTGTATAAAGTCAATCGCTCTGTTAAAAAGTTTGTTCCGTTTGACGGATTGAACACTTCGGGAAGCATAACGCGTGGCGTAACCATTGGGAACAATCAAAACGCTTCGGTAAGTTCCAATTTAGATCTTCAAATCACCGGAAAAATTTCGGATAAAGTGTCGCTTCGTGCTTCGATTCAAGATTCGAATATTCCGCTACAAGATGGCGGTTATTCACAGAAATTGGATGAATTTGATCAGATTTTTATCGAATTATTTACGGATAAATGGAACATTCGAGCTGGAGATTTATTTCTTGAAAACCGACAATCCCGTTTTCTGAATTTCAATAAAAAAGTGCAAGGATTGTCGACACATTTTACTTTTGGCGGAGAAGAAAATAAGACCGATATATTTGCTTCGGCAGCTTTGGTTCGCGGCCAATATGCTAAAAGTGCGTTCACCGGACAAGAAGGAAATCAAGGGCCGTATAAACTGCGAGGCAATAATGGCGAATTGTATGTTTTGGTGATTTCGGGTTCGGAACGCGTTTATGTGAATGGAATCCTGGAAAAGCGCGGCGAAAACAACGACTATGTTATCGATTATAATGCGGGAGAAATTACGTTTACGTCATTATTCCCCATAACTTCTGAAATGCGTATTGTGATTGAATATCAGTATTCCGATAGAAATTACACGCGTTTTGTGACGTATGCTGGAGCCAATCACGAAGCCAAAACATGGAGTTTGGGCGGTTATTTGTATTCGGAAAATGATGTAAAAAATCAGCCGTTGCAACAAAATTTAACAGGTGAACAAGTTGCAGTATTAGCTGGGGCCGGCGACAATCCCAACTTGATGAATGCTCCGTCAGCGTTTCCGGATTCGTTTTCGGAGAATAAGGTTTTGTATAAAAAAATTACGGTCGCAACCGGAGAAGCGTTTCAGTATTCAAATAATCCCGATGACGAATTGTTCAACGTGCGGTTTACTTTGGTGGGCAATTTTCTCGGAAATTATATCTTAACGAATTCCGCTGCGATAGGAAAGATTTATCAATATGTAGATCCAATAGGTGGAATATCCCAAGGAAATTATGAGCCGATAACCCGATTGATAGCGCCTACAAAAATACAGCTTGCTACGGTTCTTGGAAAATTCAATCCGAGTGAAAGGACTACGGTTGATTTTGAAATTGGCGTCAGCAATAACGATCTAAATTTATTTTCTTCGCTTGACGATGGAAATAATAAAGGCATTGCCGGTAAGTTGAATTTCAAGCAAAGATTGTTGACTAAGAAATGGCAAATTGATGCTTTTGGAAACTATCAGTATGTTCAGGAAAATTTCAAAACTATTGAGCGTTTGTTTAATATTGAATTCAATCGTGATTGGAATTTGACAACTTTTGAAGGAAATCAAAGTCTGTTAATTAATGGCGTGGATTTCATTCTGCCCGAAAAAGGAAAACTTAGTTATCAGTTTGAAAAATTGGATTTTTCCAAAAGTTTTTCTGGAAGTCGCCATATTGTAAACGGAATATTGAAACTCAAAAATTGGAACATTCTACAAAATAGTAGTTACCTTAAAAGTGACGGAACATACGCCAATTCAACCTTTATCCGAAACCAATCACAAGTTCGGTACAACTTCAAAAACAATTGGATAGGAAGTTCGTTACGATTGGAAAACAACAAAGAAAAATTGGTTGCGACACAACAATTAACGGCTTTAAGTCAGAAATTTACCGAATACGGTGCTTTTATAGGACGTGGTGATAGCACCAAAGTTTTTGTTGAATTGGGTTATTTGCAACGGGTTAATGACAGTTTGCTGAATGGTTTTCTACAAAGAGTTAATACATCACAGTCGTATTATTTGAAATCAAAATTGATACAGACCAAAAAAAGTGATTTGTCAGTATTTATCAATTACCGAAACCTGAAATTTAGTGATGCGACTAGACAAAATGAACCTTCCCTGAATTCGAGATTGTTGTATAATGACCAGTATTTTAAGCAATTGTTGCAGGTTACAACAGCTTATGAATCTACTTCAGGTTCGATAGCGCAACAGGAATTCACCTATCTTGAAGTTGAAGCTGGGCAAGGCGTTTACACTTGGATTGATTATAACGGCAACGGCATTCAGGAATTGCAAGAGTTTGAAATCGCGCCATTTCCCGATCAGGCGAAGTATGTTCGCGTGTTTTTGCCCAATCAGGTTTTTGTTAAAACGCATCAAAATAAGTTCTCTCAGTCGCTCACGTTAAATATGAGTCAGTGGCAAAACGCGACTGGTTTTAGAAAATTACTGTCTCATTTCTACAACCAAAGTTCTTTTTTAATAGAGCGTAAAATAAGGCGAAATGGAGATAATTTTGATTTGAATCCGTTCTCAACTACTGATGAAAACCTACTGGGATTAAACACCAGCATTAGGAATAGCTTGTTTTATAACAGAGGAAAGCAGAACCATTCGCTAACAGCAACATACATTAGTAATCAATTGAAAAGCTTGCTTTCAGTGGGTTCGCAGGAAAGTAAAAATACTACTTATCAACTCCAATATCTTCATCTGCTTAAAAAATCGTGGCTCTTTTCAGTATCAACAGACGCAACGGCAACCGATTTGATTTCTGAAAATTACACCAGTAAAAATTACGAAGTCGATTCGTATCAAATCAATCCGAAGATTTCATATTTGTTCAATAAAAATGCGAGCTGGGATGTTTTTTATGAATATCAGAACAAGTTAAACCAAATAGGAAATGCTGAAAAATTACTGCAAAATCGTTTTGGAACTTCATTTTCATACGCCAGCGACAAGAAGATTACGATGAATGGTGAATTTTCATTGTATCAAAATACTTTTACGGGCGATCCACAATCGCCCGTGGCTTTTCAAATGTTGGAAGGCTTGCAACCCGGAAAAAACATGACTTGGCGCTTGCTTTTACAGAAGAATCTAACACAGTTTTTAGATATCAATATCAATTATCAGGGCCGAAAAACAGAAACCAGCCAAACGATTCACACCGGCAATGTACAATTACGAGCCTATTTTTAATTGGAATAGTATTTGGAAACAAAAAATTCACTAATTTTAATTTGAATTAAAAAACCACTAGAAACCATGAAATCACCGATTCACGAACTCCAACTAAACAAACTACTTAGTGTGAGTAAAAAAGTATTGTTATTATGCATGTTCTTTGTTTTCTCAGCTACGTTCTACGCCCAAACGGCAACAGAGAAAAAGGCTAAGGTTAAAACAGAAAAAACAAAAAAAGAAGTACAAGAGAAAGCAACAAAAACAGAAAAGAAAGCTAAGGAGACAGCCGTTAAAGCTGAAAAAGTTGCAAAAGAAGCGCCAAAAACTAAAAAAGACGGAACGCCAGACAAACGATTTAAAGAAACGGCAAAGGATGCACCGAAACTTAAAAAAGACGGAACGGTAGATAAACGGTACAAAGAAACAGAAAAAGAGGTTAAAACAACTACAACTAAAGTTAAAGCCAAAGTTAAAAAAACAGCTGCTGAAGAAAAAGAAGACATGAAAGAAACTCCGGTTTCAAAAGCGGCAGAAAAGAAAGTAGCTGACAAAGCAACAGGTTCTTATAAAGGTAAAAAAATATTCACTGGTCCAAGAGGCGGTAAATATTACATCAACAAAAACGGAAACAAAACCTATGTTGATAGAGACGAATAAACGATTTCTTACCTACAATTCAAAACGCGGTTTTCTACATTGAAAACTGCGTTTTTTTATGGTTTTAAAAATCATTTTTAGATTGTTTTAAATGTTAAAATTTTAGCGACAGAAAATTCTTAACACCCTTTGTTTTAGGGCTTTTTGAATAATTTTACATTTTCAAAATTCTGTAAATCAACAATTTGTGTAAATTCCACAAATCAGGCAAAAGCACCGAAAATGTTAAAAACTACAGCGTATTGTGAATAAGTTTGGCTTTCATTTTACGTTTCGTTTGACAATCTTTGTAACATACAGAATTAGAAAATTTCACCCTAAATATAATTTCAAAATGGCCAACGCAGAACCAATTTTACAAGAAAATAAAAATCGTTTCGTGATTTTTCCAATAAAGCATAATGATATTTGGGATTGGTACAAAAAAATGGAAGCTAGTTTTTGGACTGCAGAAGAAATCGATTTGCATCAAGATTTGACCGATTGGAACAATAAGCTGAATGATGATGAGAAGTATTTTATCAAACATATTTTAGCTTTTTTTGCCGCTTCAGATGGAATTGTCAACGAGAATTTAGCTGAGAACTTTGTAAACGAAGTACAATATCCTGAAGCGAAGTTTTTCTACGGTTTTCAAATCATGATGGAAAATATTCATAGCGAAACTTATTCGCTATTAATTGATACTTACGTGAAAGATGAAGCCGAAAAAGCACAACTTTTCAATGCCTTAGAAGTTTTTCCAGCGATTAAGAAAAAAGCAGATTGGGCTTTAAAATGGATTGATTCCGATTCGTTCGCAGAACGGTTAATTGCTTTCGCCGCGGTGGAAGGAATCTTTTTCTCAGGTGCATTTTGCTCAATTTACTGGTTGAAAAAACGTGGATTAATGCCAGGATTAACTTTTTCAAACGAATTAATTTCTCGTGACGAAGGCGTTCACTGTGATTTTGCTGTGCATTTACACAACCACCATTTGGTGAACAAAGTTTCGAAAGCTAGAATTACAGAAATAATTACGGATGCTTTAGACATCGAACGGGAATTTATTACCGAATCACTTCCTGTGAGTTTGATTGGGATGAATGCTACATTAATGACGAACTATTTAGAATTCGTTGCCGACAGATTGCTAGTGGAATTGGGATGTAAACGTGTTTATAATTCAACCAATCCTTTTGATTTTATGGATATGATTTCGTTACAAGGAAAAACCAATTTCTTCGAAAAACGTGTTGCTGAATACCAAAAAGCTGGTGTGATGAATGCTGATGCAGAATCAGGAAAAATTAGTTTCGACGCGGATTTCTAGAAAAAAAATCAACCATTAAGAGATTAAGTTTTAGCTTGATTTTTTTCTCTTAGTGAATTAAAAAACAAATAGTTCTTTGAAAAACTAGTATCCTAGCCCAGATTACCTCGCCTTTCGTCTATTTTTAATAGGAGTTCGGTGAACACAAAGTGTTTGCAGTGGCATACTTTTCTAGCTGTCCGGTTTTAAAAACCGGACAGCTAGAAAAGATAGAACGGAAAGCTGGAAATAGCTCCTGAAATAAATCAAAAAAAGAAACTGAACTTTTTTAAATAAAATCAGTAAAAATAAAGATGTTGAAACGAGTTCAGCACAAACAAATAACCAAAAGCAGCGAAGGGATTTTCTGTTTTTAAAAACCCACAAGAATATGTATGTAGTTAAAAGAGACGGTCACAAAGAGCCCGTAATGTTCGACAAAATCACGGACAGAATTAAAAAATTATGTTACGGATTGAACGATTTGGTAGACGCTGTAAAAGTCACCATGCGTGTTATCGAAGGATTGTATGACGGAGTAACTACTTCTGAACTTGACAACTTAGCGGCAGAAACTGCGGCTTCAATGACCATTGCACACCCAGATTATGCACAATTAGCCGCCCGTATTGCTATTTCAAACTTGCATAAAAACACCAATAAGTCCTTCTCGGAAACCATGAAAGAAATGTACTTTTATGTAAATCCAAGAACGAACCAAAAGGCACCTTTATTATCAGATGAGGTGCACGAAGCGATTCAAGCAAACGCTGAATTTTTGAATTCACACATCATTTACAACCGTGATTTTAACTACGATTACTTTGGTTTTAAAACCTTAGAGCGTTCCTACTTGCTAAAAATCAACGGAAAAATCGTAGAGCGTCCACAACATATGTTGATGCGTGTTTCGGTTGGAATTCACTTAAACGATATGGAATCGGTTATTGAAACCTACGACTTAATGTCGAAAAAGTTCTTTACGCATGCGACTCCGACCTTGTTTAACGCAGGGACACCAAAACCTCAAATGTCGTCTTGTTTCTTACTAACGATGAAAGACGATAGCATTGACGGAATTTATGATACCTTAAAACAAACAGCCAAAATTTCGCAATCTGCCGGTGGCGTTGGATTATCTATTCACAACGTACGTGCAACAGGTTCTTACATTCGTGGGACTAACGGAACTTCGAACGGAATTGTTCCGATGTTGAGAGTGTTCAATGATACGGCGCGATACGTAGATCAAGGTGGTGGAAAACGCAAAGGAAGTTTTGCTATTTATTTAGAAACTTGGCATGCGGATATCTTTGAATTTTTGGATTTGAAAAAAAATACAGGGAAAGAAGAAATGCGTGCACGTGATTTATTTTTCGCGATGTGGACTTCCGATTTATTCATGAAACGTGTTCAAGCAGATATACATTGGACCTTAATGTGTCCAAATGAATGTCCGGGATTATGTGACGTTTATGGAGACGAATTTGAAGCCATGTATACTGCATACGAAGAACAAGGAAAAGGAAGAAAAACGATCAAAGCCCGTGAACTTTGGGAGAAAATCCTAGAATCACAAATAGAAACCGGAACGCCGTATATGTTGTATAAAGATGCAGCAAACAGAAAATCGAACCAAAAGAATTTGGGAACCATTCGTTCTTCGAATTTGTGTACTGAAATCATGGAGTACACTTCTCCTGATGAAGTTGCAGTATGTAACTTGGCTTCGATTTCGTTACCAATGTTTGTTGACAACGGCGAATTCAACCACCAATTGTTATACAACGTAACCAAACGTGTAACGAGAAACTTGAATAAAGTAATCGACAGAAATTATTATCCTGTAAAAGAAGCGGAAAATTCTAACTTGCGTCACCGTCCCGTTGGGCTTGGTGTACAAGGTTTGGCTGATGCTTTCATCATGTTGAGAATGCCTTTTACAAGTGATGAAGCAAAGAAATTAAATCAAGAAATTTTCGAAACCTTATACTTCGCAGCCGTAACCGCATCGATGGAAGAAGCCAAAGTGGAAGGGCCGTATTCTTCTTTCAAAGGATCGCCAATTTCACAAGGAGAATTCCAACACAATTTGTGGAACATTAAAGACGAAGAATTGTCTGGACGTTGGGATTGGGCAGCGTTGAGAAAAGAAGTGATGCAGCATGGTGTGAGAAACTCGTTATTGGTAGCGCCAATGCCAACCGCTTCTACCTCGCAAATTTTAGGGAACAACGAAGCATTCGAACCATATACATCTAACATTTACACGCGTCGTGTATTGTCTGGAGAATTCATAGTTGTAAACAAACATTTACTAGAAGACTTAGTAAAACGTGGACTTTGGACCGAAGATTTGAAACAACAATTAATGCGTAATAATGGTTCTGTTCAGAATTTGGATATTCCAGAAGATTTGAAAGAATTGTACAAAACCGTTTGGGAAATGTCTATGAAAGACATCATTGACATGTCGCGTCACAGAGGGTATTTTATCGACCAATCGCAATCGTTGAACTTGTTTATGCAAGATGCCAATTATGCGAAATTAACATCAATGCACTTCTACGCATGGCAAAGTGGATTGAAAACCGGAATGTATTATCTGAGAACTAAAGCTGCAGTTGACGCCATCAAATTCACATTGAACAACGATAAAAAAGCCGAACCAGCAGTACAAGTTCCAGAACCCGTAGCAGTAGAAGTCGTAGCACCAACAGAAAACGGTGAAATGACTGCCGAAGATTTTGCCGCAATGGTAGAACTAGCGCGAAACGCGGGTCCGGATGATTGCGAAATGTGTGGATCATAAAGAAATAAAAATTAAGAATTAATAATAAAGAAGCAGCTGTCGATAAGATGGCTGTTTTTTTTTGTAATAATGTCTTGTCCTGAAATAGCGATACACAAAAAAGTATCCTTATGGAAAAACATGA
>NZ_JAQSDH010000048.1 GCF_029945805.1 Flavobacterium sp. | reverse complement strand
CGGCCTCTGGCCTCGGGTCAAATCTTTTTTTAGAAACCCTATTCATTTATTTGGATAGGGTTTTTTGTTATGTTGATATTTTAGATTGGCTTAGATCTTTAGACTTCTTAGATAGAGGTTCTTTTTATTTGAACAGGTTACTTTATGCTGATGGTTGTCCATATCTTTTGGTGTAACTTAATATCTATACTATACAATGTACACCAATATTTATTTGATGTAAGTGAATATCTATCTGATGTAACTGAATATTTATCTGGAATAAGTCAATATCTATCTGATGTAACTCAATATCCTTCTGTTGCTAGACAATATTCTTTTGGTGTAAGGTATATTCTTGTGATGCAATAAGTATTTAATTGCGTGAGGGATGGAAGTGGCATCCTTTTTACTGTTTTGTCAGATTATGAATGGTAAAGCATAAGTTCTAAACAGTAAAAAGATATAACGGACAGCCCGACCCGGAGGGACACGCCCAAATTTATTTGACAAGTAATTTTATATTGTTTTTCTTGTCAATTATTCTTTACATTTGAGAAAATTTATTTTCATGAAGACTATTTACCTTTTTGCTCTGCTGTTATTTACATGCCAGGTTTCTGTAGCAAATGCTGCTTCTTTAAGCTTTGTTGATCCAACGGTGCCAACTTTACCGACTGTTTCAGTTTGCGATGCTAATCAGGATGGGTTTACCGTTTTTGATTTAACAGTTCAAGATGCAGTTATCTTAGCTGCTCAAACGGGTTCTTCTTCCGACTATGTTATTTCTTATCATGAGACTTTGACTGACGCAAATGCTGATGGCGGTGGTATAAGTAATGCGACTTCTTATTTTAATTTAAATGCATTTTTTCAGATAGTTTATGTTAGAATTAGAGATGTAAATACTACTATTTTTGCGGTTGGGTCATTTGAATTAAATGTTAATCCAAGCCCAATTGCTGTGCAGTTGACCAATATTGTATTGTGTGATGCCGACAACAATCCTCAGGATGGGAGCACTTTGGTTGATTTAACAATTGAAACGCCTTCTATACTGAATCAACAATCTTTACCTCCTGATAATTATACTGTTAGTTATTATGCAAGTCAAGCTAGTGCAGATGTTGGAATTGGCACTATAATACCAGATACAAGTTATTCTGCAACAAATGGGCAGACTATTTGGGCAAGAATTGAAAATAATGCAACGGGTTGTTATAAACTAGGTAGTTTTGGAATTACAATTAACACTCCTCTTGGTTTGACAACTCCAACATCATTACAGGTATGTGATGATGATGCGAGTCCAAATAATCAAATGCATGTTTTTGATTTAACAGTAAAAGATAATGAAATAAGTCAGGGAATAGCTGGTTACATAGTTACTTACTATCCAACTTTTCAGAATGCTTTAAATAATATCAATGCAATAGTAAATCCGACAAATTATGTAAATCTTATTCCGGCGGTTCAGACCATTGGAGTTGTAGTTACATCGCCTAACGGCTGCAGAAGTAGTACAACACTTGATATTCGGGTTTTACCGATTCCAACACCAAATACCAATCCACCGGCATTGGCACCTAAGTGTGATGACAACAATCCGGGAGATATGATGGAAGTATTTGATTTAACCGTTAATGAAGCATACATTGGAAACGGTGATCCGAGTTTAACGTTCCATTATTATTATAGCCTTGCGGATGCATTAGTACCACAAAATGAAATACTAGATCCAACAAATGCTTTAGCTGGCGATAATGTCTTTATTCGTGTGGAGAACAACAGAGTAGATTATCAAGGAAACAATTGTTATGTAATCGTAGAACAAGCCTTAAGGGTGAACCCTTTGCCAACGGTAGTTCAGCCACTTGCTCCCTACAGAGTTTGCGATAATAATGGCGATGGAATAGCTGTTTTTGATCTGACCTACCCTGCACTGGCGCAAGTCATTTTAGGTCCAGCCCAATTGCCAGCAAATTTTACGATTAGTTATTATTTGACTGCTTCTGGAGCTAATCCTTTGACTAACGTGGGTCAAACTCCATTGCCGTCTAGTTATTCCAATGTAACACCAAACTCACAAACTATTTACATAAGAGTTGTAAACAACGCTACAGGCTGCGTAAATGCTGCAGGCGTATTAAATTTAGTAGTACAACAGCAAGCTTTTTCCACAGGACCACAGAGTTTTTCAGACTGTGATAATTATAATGATCCCTATGATGGAGTATCTCGAATAGATTTAACACAATACGCTTCATCAATATTAAACGGACAAAATCCAGCGGTATTTTTACTAAGTTATTATACCAGTTTAGCCAATGCAGTAGCAGGTACCAATGCACTTACAGCAGCAGAAGCACAGGCGTATGAAAACGATCCTTTTACAGATACGGTTTGGGTGAAAGTTGAGAACAGCAGTAACACCATTACACCATTCTGTTATGCCATTACGACGATCAATATTACTGTAGAGTCTTATCCGAGTCCGATAATCACTACACCAAATGGAGTGAATACGATTTGTGTGGACTTTGTAACTAATGCTGTAGTTAGAGATTTAACATTAAATAGTGGCATTGTGAATCCTTCTGCTTATACTTTCCAATGGTTTGAGGATGGTTCAACGACTCCAATTCCTGGAGCAATAGGTTCAACGTATACTGTTAATACTGCTTCACCTTCAGGATCCACAAGAAGTTATACCGTTCGTGTAACAAGTAATAGTACGCTGGCATGTGCTACTACTTCAGCAAGTTTTGATGTTATTCAATCCGGACAGGCATTACCAATTCAAAATACAAGTGGATATCAGACAATTGATTTGTCAGGAGTACATAGTGTTATTGTTGATTCGATTAACGGTTATGGCACTTATGAATACAGTTTGGATAATGGAACGAGACAAACAAGCACTATTTTTAACAATGTTTCTTTTGGGCAGCATAGTATCACTATATGGGATACAGAAGGTGGAATAAATTATAGTTGTGATCCGTACATTATCACTGGTGTTGAAATAGCGACTTCATCCATTCCGGCGCCAACAGGATTAACTTCGCAAAGCTTTCCGGCAGGATCTACATTAGCAAATATAGTTGTTGTTGGTGAAAATATTCAGTGGTACGCAACTCCATATAGTAATGCAACACCATTGCCTTTGAACACTGTTTTGGTGAATGGAGTTACTTATTACGCTACACAAACTGTTGGTGGTATTCAGAGCACGGCAAGATTTGCAGTTACAATTCAAGTTACTTTAGGTGTAACCGATAATGAAATTCTAACATTAAGCTATTCGCCTAACCCTGTCAAGGATGTTCTTAGTATTGAATCGAATACTGTTGTAAAATCGATTTTGGTTTATAATTTATTGGGACAAAAGGTTTATGAGCATACTTTTAACGGAACTACTATTGCTGTTGATTTGTCAAGTTTACAAGCTGGAAATTATATCGGAATAGTTCAGGGAGATACAGCTCAAAAAACGATTAAGATTGTAAAGCGATAATTGTCTACCCGATAAAAAAGATACGTCCCGTTTTAAATTTTGGCGCACGAATGTTACGGAATATACGAATTTGCGCGTATTATTAGAACTTTTTTTCTTGTTTACTTAGGCATTGCGTGAGGGATGGAAGTGGCATCCTTTTTACTGTTTACTCAGATTGTGTAGATTAAAGCATAAGTTCTAAACAGTAAAAAGATATAACGGACAGCCCTGCCCCTTTCGACAGGCTCAAGGCAGGCCAAGGGGACACGCCATAAAAAAACTCCTCTAATTGAGGAGTTGTATTTTTATTTTACTAGTTTCTCAACTTCAACAACAGTTGTTGCGTGATAACCCGATTTTGCTTTGGCATAGATTTGTTTTGCCCAGGCTTTTCCTTCGGGAGTTTTTACCATTTCCTTATATAATGGTGTTAGGGAGTAGGTGCGGCTATAGGATGTCAGGAATGTTTCAATTGCCGGATAGGCAAATTTATATTGATGTTGAATTGCCATAATGAACCATTGGCGCCGAATTACAAAGTTTCCGCCATTGGTAAAGTTGAATTCTTTATCGAGTGCAGTCATTTCTTCAACCGTTAAATCCTTTGGTAGGTAATCAATGAAATGTTGTTTTTCGTTGGTTGATTTTATCTTTTGACTTAGGCCTTTAACTCCGGTTTTTCTCCACGTTTTTTGGATGTTATCAATAGTACTAAATTCTTCTGAAACGGGATTTGTCACATTGGATGGAACTCCGGGTTTGTAAATCCATTCGTCTAATTTTATTTTATCAGCTAAAGCTTTGTCGCCTTTGATAAGATTTTTATTGAAATAGGTAACGAAATCTTCTGTTGTAATGGATTGGAAAGAGTGCGCTTTGAAGTATTCTGTAATGAAAGCATCAAATTTTTTGCGTCCCACTGCTGCTTCGATGGTTTGCAGGAAAGCATATCCTTTTTCATAAGGAATATCACTTAGTGCATCGTCAGGATTTTTTCCGGTTGTGTTTGCTTTTAGTTTAGTGTCCGGGCTGTCTTTTCCTAAATCTGCTATACTTCCTTCTAGTACTTTTCGGCTTAAAACATCCTGCATTTTGGCTTCTTTGACTCCAAATACTTCTTCGCCAATTCGGTGTTCTACATAAGTTGTAAAACCTTCATTCATCCAAATATCATCCCAAGTAGCGTTGGTAACCAAGTTTCCACTCCAACTGTGTCCTAATTCGTGGGCCAATAAACTGGTCAATGAACGATCTCCCGCTAAAACAGTAGGTGTAAGGAACGTTAAGTTTGGATTTTCCATTCCACCAAAAGGAAAACTTGGCGGCAAAACGATTACATCATATCTTCCCCAACGGTAAGGTCCGAATAGTTTTTCGGCTGCCACAACCATATCTCCAAGTTGTGCAAATTCCCATTTTGCGCTGTCAATTACAGAATGTTCAGCATACACTCCAGTTCTTTTATCAATAGATTTGAATTCGACATCGCCAACAGCTATTGCCATTAAATAAGATGGGATCGCTTTATCTTGTTTGAAAGTGTAGATTCCAGTATCGTTTTTTTGCTGTGGATTTACAGCGCTCATTAAAGCCATCAATTCTTTTGGAACCGTAACTTTGGCGTTATACGTAAACCGAACTGATGGAGAATCTTGACACGGAATCCAGGTGCGTGACCAAATGCTTTGTCCTTGTGAAAATACAAAGGGCTGTTTTTTGTCAGCTGTTTGTTCTGATTTTAGCCATTGTAGTGCAATACTTTCTTTGGTTGTACTGTAGTAAATGTTGACTTTAGTAGTATTGGGTTCAATCGTAATGCGAAGTGGTTTTCCGTGGAATTCAACTGCAGCTCCTAATTCGAATTTGGTTTCTTTTTCGTCATCGCCTAAAGTAACTTTTGTAATGTTTAAGGTATTTTCATCGAATATAATTTCGTTTCCTTTTAATATATTATCAATCTGCCAAGAAGCTTTTCCGGAAATGGTTTGCGTGTCAAAATCGACTTTAATGTCCAAATCTAGATGTTTCGCAACCGCTTCTGCTGGATTTGAAAAGGAATGGGCGTCTTTTACGATTTCTTTTTTAGATGGTACTTCTTTTTTTTGGCAAGCACCAAAAATTGAGATTAATAGCAATAAACTTATTGTTTTAAGCACAAGTTTATAATTGTTTTTTTTGTGTTCGTGAATCTTTGATTTCATTATAATTTTATTTGCGTCTAAGATAAAAAGAAAAACCCGTTCTCGAAATCCAAGAACGGGTTTTATTAGTTTGTTTAATTCTATTTAGACGCTTTGACTGCGCTCAGGGAGACAAATAATTATGCCAGCATCGTAACTGGATTTTCTAAAAATATTTTCAAAGTTTGAAGGAATTGCGCTCCTGTTGCTCCGTCGATTGTTCTGTGATCGCATGCTAAAGATAGCATCATGGTGTTTCCTACTACAATCTGCCCGTCTTTTACAACTGGTTTTTCTACAATTGCTCCAACAGAAAGGATAGCAGAGTTGGGTTGATTGATAATCGAATTGAATTCAGTTATACCAAACATTCCAAGGTTAGAAATTGTAAACGTGCTTCCTTCCATTTCAGAAGGTGCTAACTTTTTACTTTTTGCTCTTCCTGCAAGATCTCTTACGCTTGCGCCAATTTGAGATAAACTCATACCGTCAGTAAATGGTAAAACTGGAACCACTAATCCGTCTTCAACCGCTACAGCTACGCCAATATTCACGTGATAATTGATAGTAATAGCATCTGCTGACCATTGCGAATTGATTTTTGGATGTTTTTTCAAAGCCATCGCACAAGCTTTAATCACCATGTCGTTGAAAGATACTTTGGTATCCGGAACGCTGTTGATGATTGCTCTTGATTTCATTGCTTCATCCATTGTTACTTCGATTACTAGGTTGTAATGCGGTGCGGTAAACAATGATTCTGCCAAACGTTTCGCAATGATTTTACGCATTTGCGAATTCTTAATTTCTTCTGTTGCAACTTGTCCAGCCGGAACATAAGGTTTTGGAGCAGCTGCCGTATCCGATTTTGGTGAATCACTTGCTGGTGCAGAAGCAACAGCTTGTGGAGTAAAGTTTTCAACGTCACTTTTTGTGATACGACCATTTTCGCCAGAACCTTTAACTTGAGATAAGTTGATTCCTTTGTCTTTAGCAATTTGTTTGGCTAATGGCGATGCAAATATTCTTTCCAATGAAGTTGCTACTGGAGCTTCTTCACTTTTCGTTTCAGGTTTCGCTTCTTCCGCTTTTGGTGTTTCCGTTGTTGCCATTGGAGAACCGCCTTTTTTGTAGTTTTCAGCAATTCCGGTAATATCCGTTCCTGCAGGTCCGATGATAGCTAAAACGCTATCAACTGGCGCAGATTCGCCTTCGTTAATTCCGATAAACAATAAAGTTCCAGCATTAAAAGATTCGAATTCCATTGTCGCTTTATCGGTTTCGATTTCAGCAAGAATATCGCCTTCTTTTACGTCGTCACCCACTTTTTTTAACCATGTTGCCACAGTTCCTTCTGTCATGGTATCGCTCAAACGAGGCATTGTCACTACTATAACTCCTTTTGGTATCGAGGTTGAAGCTGGTGCAACGTTAGCTTCTTCTTTCGTGCTAGAGTCTGCCAAAACTTCTTCTTTCTTTTCTTCAGATTTTGAATCTACTTTTTCTTCAGATTTAGCTTCAGTTGCAGCTGTTGCATCACTTGAAGTCATTCCTGAAATATCTTCACCTTCTTTGCCAATGATTGCTAATAATGAATCAACTGGCGCCGTTTCACCTTCATTAATTCCGATGTATAATAAAGTGCCAGAATTGAAAGATTCGAATTCCATTGTAGCTTTATCGGTTTCAATTTCAGCAAGGATATCACCTTCCTTTATTGTATCACCCACTTTTTTCAACCATGTGGCAACAGTTCCTTCTGTCATTGTATCGCTTAAGCGAGGCATTGTTATTTTAGTTGCCATAATATTATAGTCTGTGTGGAATAAAAGGATAATTTTCTTGTTCGTAAACTACATCGTATAATTGTTGTGCAGTTGGGAATTCAGATTCTTCGGCGAATGTTACGCATTCTTCTACTAAATCTTTAACTCTTTCATCAATAGTTTCAATTTCGGCTTCAGTAGCATAGTTGTTTTCTTTGATGATGTCAAGCACTTGTGTGATTGGATCAATTTTTCTGTATTCTTCTACTTCTTCTTTCGAACGGTATAATTGAGCGTCAGACATAGAGTGTCCTCTGTATCGGTATGTTTTCATTTCTAAGAAAGTTGGTCCGTCACCACGACGAGCTCTTTCCATAGCTTCGTGCATCGCTTCAGCTACTTTTACAGGATTCATTCCGTCAACTGGTCCACATGGCATTTCATAGCCTAAACCTAATTTCCAGATGTCGGTGTGATTTGCAGTTCGTTCTACAGAAGTTCCCATTGCATATCCATTGTTTTCACAAATAAATACTACAGGTAATTTCCATAACATCGCCATATTGAAAGCTTCATGAAGTGAACCTTGACGCGCAGCACCATCACCAAAGTAGGTAAGTGTTACTCCACCAGTTTCGAAATATTTATCGGCGAAAGCCATACCAGCACCAACAGGAATTTGCGCCCCAACGATACCATGACCTCCATAAAACCCGTGTTCTTTTGAAAAGATATGCATCGATCCACCCATTCCTTTGGATGTTCCTGTTACTTTCCCTAAAAGTTCCGCCATTACTCTTTTTGGATCAACACCCATTCCGATTGGCTGAACGTGATTACGATAGGCTGTAATCATTTTGTCTTTTCCTCCCAAATTCATAACGTGCAAAGCGCCCGCTAAAACGGCTTCCTGGCCATTATATAAGTGTAGAAAACCTCTAACTTTTTGTTGAATATAAAGCGCTGCAAGTTTGTCTTCAAACTTTCTCCAAAGTAGCATGTCTTCGTACCACTTTAAATATACTTCTTTTGTTACTTCTTTCATTTTTTACTTTTTGCTAAAGCGTTCTTAAGTTGTAATTATATTTCAACGCAAAATAGTTCACTCACTCACAAATTTGCGAAAAGCAAAAGTAAAACATTCTAAGTAAGAACTAAAATTTAAAATGGTAATTTTTTGTTGCTAAAGGAAGTTTTTATCGAAACTTAGCGGTAATAAATTTTTGATTGAATCGGACAAGTAAACTTCGCCAATTTCACCCATAAAATAGATTTCTATTGGTGCATTTTGTTTGAATTCGTATTCAGAAATTGATTGTCTGCAACCGCCACATGGTGGAATAGGAGTAATGGTTTTATTAGTATCTGAAGCAGCAGTTATGGCCATTTTGATGATTTTTGCATCGGGATAAATAGCTCCCGATTGAAAAATTGCTACTCGTTCTGCACAAAGTCCAGAGGGGTAGGCAGCATTTTCTTGATTAGATCCTAATACAATTTTTCCATTATCTAAAAGCAAAGCGGCTCCAACTCGAAATTTAGAATAAGGGGCGTAAGCATTTTTTCTGATTTCTATAGCTTTTTCCATTAATGATTGAACGTCTTTTGGAAGTTCTTCCATCGATTGAAATGCGGTAAACGATGTTTTGATTTCTATTTTATTCATTCGTGTTGACTATGTTTTCAATTACTTATCGCGGAAAAAAAATCCAAATCTCTTTTTAGAAATTTGGATTTGATTTTATTATTTAGGGTCTACTAATATTCGTCATATTTATCACCAAAGTTAAACGATAACGAGAATCTCAGTGTATTTTCTAATGGGTTTTTCACTTTTGATGCCGAGAACAAATACGAAACATCTACTTTAACAATGTTATATTTGAATCCAGCTCCAAGAGAGAAAAATTTTCTCGCTCCTTTAATTGGGCTTTCGTGGAAATAGCCTAAACGGAAAGCAAATGAATCTTGATATAAATATTCTGTTCCAACAGAATAGGTAAACTCTTTAAGTTCTTCGCTAAATCCACCAGGCGCATCTCCAAAAGAAGAGAAAATTCCGGAAACCCAGTTGATTTTGTTATAATCTGCTATGTTTTGTGCTCTTAAAGCTTCTTCTTCAGGAGTAGTAACCAATCCGTCACCATTTAAATCTGAGCTTTGTGGTGTTGGAACTAAAAGTTTAGCAAATTCCACATTTATAGAAACCTTATTGAAATCATCAAGGATAAAATCATAGCTACCGCCAATTCTCATATTAGCAGGAAGGAAGTTGGCGCTATTGTCATCAGAAGCTCCAGCGTCGTAATTGATTTTTGGCCCCATATTTTGGAAATTAAATCCAAGGCGTAAGCGTCCGTTAAAATCTGAGAATGCAGTTTCTTCACCTACATAATATCCAGCTACATCGACTGCAAATGAACTTGCCGGTTTTGAATCTCCCGAATCTCCCGAAGGAATTCTTAATGCAGAGCGAATGTATCTTCCGGCAACAGCCATCGAGAATTTTTCACTTAGTTGCAAGGCATACGATCCATCTAACGCTAATTCATTTGGTTTTACGATTTGAGCGGGATCGTCAGCATTTTGTCGTAATTCAATCTCACCTAAACCGAAATAACGTAAACTCACAGCAAAAGCACTTCTTCCTTCGGCTCCAAATCTGTTATAATAAGTAGCTTGCCCTAATGAAATATCGTTAACTAAGTCGGTTAAATAAGGGGTATAACTGGCAGTGAAACCTTGTTTGTCTATCGCGAAAGCATATTTTGCAGGATTCCATTGTTGCGAAAAAGCATCGGTGCTAGTTGCAACTCCTTGATCACCTAAACCTGCGGCACGAGCATCGGCAGCAACTAAAAGAAAAGGAACTCCAGTAGTGATTACTCTACTGTCTTGTTGGGCATTTATGAATTGTGTGGATAGTAGTATGAATAAGATTGCAATTTTTTTCATCGTCATTTTAATAAAGTTAACAAATATAGTATTTTCCTAAAGGATAACAAGTTTTTCTATTTTTTCTGCCTTTTTATTCGATAAAGTGGACTTTACCGTCAATTTGTAGACATAAACACCTTTCCCAATTCGGTCTCCAAAGTCGTCTTTTCCGTCCCAAGTAATTTCTCTTGAAAGGAAGCCATCTGTTGTAACGGTTTGGTTTTTTGTCCAGACAATTTTGCCAGTGATTGTCATTACTTGGACCTGAACTTCTAAAGGTTCAAAAGGTCTGTTGTGAGAAAACCAGAACTCGGTATACGACACAAAAGGATTTGGATAATTTAGCACATTGTTTAGCGTAACACTTTCGTCTCCAACAACTACAAATTGTATTTCGGCAGTTATAGAATTGTTGTAAACATCGTAGGCTTTGAAAGTAATCGTGTGCAAACCAGGGGCTAAATTCCGGAAAGGAAAATAGACTCTTCCTTTTGTGTAATCATTCAACTCGGTTTGGTAATAATCGTTCATGATGAATGGTTTTGTTTCGTCTCCATCAAGAATTCCGATGATGTCGTGACCGATTCCACTTGCGGTGTTTATTCCGTGTTCGTCTTCTAATACAGCTAGGAAAAAAGGAGATTCGTTGGTAATCCCACCATTTACAAACGTCTCGTCATTCATATATAATTTCACAGTTGGCCCTATATTATCAGCCACGGCATTTGTATTAATTCCGCCAATTTTGATATCCGTATTATACCCTGTTTTGTCAAATAATAATTGATTTCTTTTGGCGTAAAAACTTATTCTTCCGTTGCCAATAGGAATTCGGATATCTCGTGGTACTACAAATCCGAATTCAAAATTCCCATTGGTTACCGAAGCATTTCCTCTAAAAATAGTTTCTCCTAATGTTACAAAAGGCAATCTTGGTGCTATTTGAAGCGGTGAGTCGTTTATAACAGCATCATCATTATCATTTCTTAATGTTTCCCGATTTATATTCTTATCAAAAATATTTATCGATAAATCGCCATTGTAATTTGGTAATGGATTGTCATTTTCGTCACGAACTTCGCCTGTCAAGGTTATATAATCTAATGATTTAAAATCATCAATTGGCCCGGTGACGGGCAAATTATTAACTTTCGTTAAAACTATTTTTGGTTTTGGGAGGGCTAGCATTAAAGCGGGATCACCGAGATAAAAAACGACATTTGTTGATGAATTTGGGTACGAGTTTTTAGCCACACGTAGTGCTTCAGCTATTGTAGTATAGGTATTGCTTCCGTAAGAAAATAAATATTGTGCAAGCCGATCATTAAAGATTTGGGCAGGACCTTGGCCGATAGAACGAATCGTTGTTATCATTGAAATGGCTCCACCTTTAGGATTCCAATAGGTATATTCCCCCGCAGTTGGGCGGTACGGATTATCAAATCTTGAGAAATCGCAGGTAATAGTGATAAATAACGGATATTTATAACGGTTGCTTAAATTTTGACCGTCTGCTTTTTCCCAAATGCGTTCTTCGGATAAGCCATCTTCGCCACCATGACCTAAATAATTGAATACTAAAGCTCCTTTTTCAAAAGCGGCAAAAATTTCTTGTCTTGCTTTCGGATATCGTTTTCCTCCTGATGAAGTTTCTTGTTGGTACGAGTCCATCAGAACTTTTTTAATATTCATAAACGGCTTTTCGCTCCAAATCCTATCGGCTAATCGGTTTTGGTAATACTGCAGATACCTGTCGGCACCATGGAACGGATCGTCGGGCGGTGAAGGGTCGTCGGAAATAGCAACATAATTATTTCTCCAACTACCGTAAGACTTTAAGTCGTGGTACTCGACAACCTTATTTACCATTTCCTCTGCCTGTTGTGTTGAGCTTACAATCATTCTACCAACGGCAATATCGATGCCGCCAAAGTCATAGGAAAAACTCATACTTCCATTTGTAGGTGAACTTCCAAAATCCAATCTTCCTTCATCTGGATCCATCATTCCGAAAAAATCATCAGAGGCAAATGACGCTTCCCCTTCGGTATAACTATTTAGTGCTTGATAAATTGGGACAAGATTAGTGTTGTTTGGAATTCGATCTTTAAAATCAAAAGATGCATCTCCGAAAATATTAAGATATTTTACTTTTTTGTCGACAGAGGAAGCATTAGAATAAACGTACTTCACAAAATTTCTAATGGCTCCAATATCTTGTTTACCCGATGAAAACTCAGGATATATATTTTCAAGATTAACAACTTTTACATTTAAACCGGAATAATTTCTATGAAAGGCAGCTAGTTTCTCTGCTTGAGAATTTAAGAGTTTTGGCGTAATTATCAAATAATCTACATCCTGAAACTGGCCTTGAGCATTGTTAAAAATTGTGCCTTTTAAATTTTGATTGTCAACTTTAGATTTGGATTCTTTAGAAGGCAAATAATAATCTGAAATGTCAACGGCAATATATTTTCTAACGTCTCCAAAATTAGATTTAAAAGAAAAAGAAGTTTGGGTTGTGTTGTCCGCCTTGGTTGCATTATAAATATCGGTTACATCCCACACCTGTGAAATTGAAGAAGCATTTGATATTTGATATTCTCCAATTCCAATTAATGAACTTGCTTGATTGAACTGGAAAGGAAATTGTTTTCCATATCCTTTAAGGGTTCGTTTGGCTTTGATGTTGATGTAATCTAAATAACCTTTAGAGTTTGGAACACCTCCATTATCGTAAGTGATTTTAACAGTAACATCATCAGAAGTTACTGAGACGGAATTGGTCAAAGTTCTTTCTAAAATTAACACTTCAGCATTGGCACCGGGCACCAAAGCAATATTTCCAACTAATTGAGCGTTGGCTTCAATTTTAAAATTATTTGAGGCTGAAGTAACAGTGGCAACATGCGTTTGAACAGTAATAGGTTGCGAACTTACAAGATTGGGAAACTTGAATTTAAATTCCTGCTCATTGTCAACACTAAAATTCTCACCGAACCAGATTCGGCCAAGCCTTTCGATATTCACTTCGTCAATTTCATGGTATTGAGAATCATCAAAATCGGTAATTGGAGTAGTTGCGGTTCCTGACGGTTGTGCCATATCGGTAATTCTTTTACCGTCACCACCTTGCGTTGTTACATAATAATAAGCTCTGTCTGCATATATATTCAGCGTGCTTTTATAGTCGTTGTTCCATTTATCCATTCCTTCAGCATAAAATAGAATATAATCCTGACTGTCAAAAACGCCATCATTTTCTCCGATAAATTGAATTGCATTTTCGGTCAAATCCATCGGATAATCAACGGAATTGAGCAGTGGTAGCATTCGGCCACCATTTCCGTATATTTTTATTTTTCGTGGATCAACATTCGTATCTAATCCTAAACTGCTAAGAAAACTTTTCGATATTTTGAAAATACCAGATTTTTGGACATAAAACCGATACCAATTTCCAGAACTTAAAACTGAATTTTCAACTGAGTTTATAACATTTTTAGGTTGTTCGTTTCTTAATGAGTTTTGTTGAATTGAATAACTGAAAGAAACCAGTTTTTTAAATGAATTTCCTTCCTTAATAATAGGATTGATTATAATTCTGCCATAATATAAATCACGAGCAATACTACTTTTAAAGGTGTACGTAAAGGTAGAAGGTATATTTTTTATTGAAATATCACCTAATTGACTTTCGGAAATGGTCTCAAATATAAGGTTGGTGATTTGAATGGCATTTTCGTTTACAGAATTGTTAAGTTGTATTGTTAACGAATAATTTATTGTTTTTGAATAAGTATCAAATTGAAAATTTTCAATATCAAACTGCGGAATTATATAGGAATTTTTACCGTTTGAATATTGTTTTTTATCCGTCCATTTTAACGAAATATTCCCTTGCTGCTGAGAAAAAGCAAGAAAAAAATTCATAATAAGGATGCAAATTGTAATAATCTTTTTCATAATAGTATAGTAAACGCAATTTCTTTAAAAATAGTATCTAAAGTAAAAAAAAATATTTTTTCCAACGAAATACAATAAAAATAGTATTTTCGCGTTTTATATAAAATTCGCTCTAGATTGCGAATTTAGTATTAATTTAAAAAAGTTGTTGCAATTTAATGGTAAATACTTATATTGCAGCTCGAAATTTATACCTACTATGAATATGAAAGTAAACAAAATTATTGCTGTTAAATTATTGCTATCATTAGTGATGATGCTTGGTTTTGCAAGTTGTAGTAAAAAAGGCGACTCCAAAGGAGGGTCTAAAGCTACGGGATGGAAAATCAATGATAAAAAAGGAGGTTTTCAATATGCTTCCAAATTTAAAAAACAAGCAACAGGGCCAGGTTTGGTAATGGTTGAAGGTGGAACATTTACTATGGGTAAAGTTCAGGATGACGTGATGCATGATTGGAACAATACGCCTAATCAACAACACGTTATGTCTTTCTATATGGACGAAACTGAAGTTACGAACATGATGTATATGGAATACTTAAGCTGGCTAAAAACAGTTTATCCACCAGATCAAGATAATTACAAAAACATTTATGAAGGCGCATCTCCTGATACCTTAGTATGGAGAAATAGATTAGGTTATAATGAAACTATGACTGAAAACTATTTGAGACATCCAGCTTATGCTGAATATCCTGTAGTTGGAGTGAACTGGATTCAAGCGACTGAATTTGCTATTTGGAGAACAGACCGTGTGAACGAGAATATTTTGGAACAACAACGTTATTTGAAAAAAGACGGAAAAGTAACGGATATGACTGCTGATAAAGTTTTCAGTACGAATGCTTATCTTGCATCTCCTTCTACTGCAAAAGGCGGTGATGAAAAACTTGTTTTGAAAAAAGGACAAGGAAGAGGAGCTGCTAAACCTGCAAAAGGAGCTGCTGCTGGAGCTAATAATACTGCTGGGAATAGTGCTAAGAATGTTTATGCCCAAAGAACTTCAGGTTTGATTTTACCTGAATACAGATTGCCAACAGAAGCGGAGTGGGAATATGCAGCTGCGGCTGATATAGGTCAAAGAGAGTACAATCAATACAAAGGTCAAAAGAAATATCCATGGTCTGGAAGCTATACTCGTTCTGGAAAAAGACAAGTTAGAGGTGATCAATTGGCTAACTTTAAACAAGGTAAAGGAGATTACGGTGGTATTGCTGGATGGTCTGATGATGGCGCTGATATCACTAACAAAGTAAAATCGTATCCGCCAAATGATTTCGGATTGTATGATATGGCAGGAAACGTTGCGGAATGGGTTGCTGATGTTTACAGACCTATTGTTGATGATGAAGCAAATGACTTCAATTACTATAGAGGTAATGTTTATATGAAAGATAAAATTGGTGAAGACGGAAAAGTAGAATTGGTTACGGCTGAAACTCAAAAATTCGATACTTTATCAAACGGTAGAATTGTTTCAAGAAACTTACCAGGTCAAATTGCTCAGGTACCAGTTGATGACAAAGAAACTTACTTAAGACAAAATTTCGACAAATCTGACAACAGAAATTACAGAGATGGAGATAAACAATCAACACGTTATTTCAAATTTGGAGCTTCTGAAGAAGGTGACGAAAAAGGAAAATTAAGAGATGATCAAAGAATGTATGATTCACCAACTCATAATGTTTCTACAGATAGCTTAGGGAATATGGTGAAGAAATATGATAAATCTAATAAAAGAACGACTTTAGTAAATGACGACGTTAGAGTTTACAAAGGAGGTTCATGGAGAGATAGAGCATATTGGTTAGATCCAGCACAAAGAAGATACTTTCCGCAAGATATCGCGACAGATTTCATCGGATTTAGATGTGCCATGTCTAGAGTTGGTCCAAAAGCTGACAAAAAGAAAAGAGCACGAAACTAATTTTAAGTTTTACGATAAATACCAAAAAAGCCCTAATTTTAAGGGCTTTTTTATTTTAATTAATTTGCCCAATGAACATTCAGAATATTCACGATTTATTTGTAAAGTGCAGTACGGTTTCAATAGACACAAGAAAAATTGGACCCAATTCCTTTTTTGTTGCCATTAAAGGTGAGAAATTTGACGCCAACACTTTTGCCAATGAAGCATTGGAAAAAGGAGCGCGTTATGTTGTAATTGATAATGCTGATTATTTTATTGATGAGAGAACAATTTTGGTAAACGATAGTTTGAAGACACTTCAAGGTTTGGCTAAGTTTCACCGACAGTTCCTTCAACTGCCTATTATTGCATTGACTGGAAGCAACGGAAAAACAACTACCAAGGAATTAATTAATGTGGTGTTGTCTAAAAAATACAATACTAAAGCAACAATTGGCAATCTGAATAATCACATTGGAGTTCCACTAACCTTGTTGTCATTCACTAAGGAAACGCAAATCGGAATAGTTGAAATGGGTGCCAATCACCAAAAAGAAATAGAATTTTTATGTGATATTGCGCAACCCGATTATGGTTATATAACTAATTTTGGGAAAGCACATCTAGAAGGTTTTGGTGGAGTAGAAGGAGTAATAAAAGGCAAAAGCGAAATGTATGCTTTTTTAATGGCAAATGATAAATCGGTTTTTGTAAATCTGGATGATGAACTTCAAATACAGAAAACAGAACAGCTACACCGAATTACATTCAGCCAAAAGAATAAAAATGTCAATGTCTTTGTTGATGAAGTTACCGCAAATCCATTTGTAACAATAAAAACTTTAGGTATTGAAATCAATTCTCACTTAATTGGATTGTACAACGCGAACAATATAAATGCCGCAATTACTATTGGAAATCATTTTGAAGTTCCTAATAACGATATAAAAGCCGCTATTGAAAGTTATATTCCAGAGAATAACCGGTCGCAACTTTTGACAAAAGGCTCTAACGAAATTATTTTAGATGCTTATAATGCGAATCCGAGCAGCATGTTGGTTGTGTTGGAAAACTTTATACAACTTGATAAAGACAATAAAATTGTTATTATTGGCGACATGTATGAACTTGGAAACGAAAGTTTATCAGAGCATAAAGCAATTGTTGAATTTCTGAATCAAAATTCTAATTTCGAATGCCATTTTGTAGGTAAAGATTTTTTTGCAAATACTGTTGAAAAAGAGAATTTCTATTTTTACCAAACCTTTGAAGATTACGTTAAAAAGTTGTCCTCAATAAAATTTGAAAATAAAACGCTTCTGATTAAGGGTTCACGGGGAATGGCATTGGAGCGTGTTTTAGATTATTTATAAAAAAACTACAAAATCAAAATCTTACATTTGTGAGAATTTAAGAATCAAGTTTTTTCAGTTTGTATATTTAATGTAAAACATAAAAAAGTGGTCCATATATTTTTACATATTTTCCTAAATGGTTGACAAGGTAAATTTATTTTAATCTTAGTGTTTGCGCCATCTAACTAAAATTTTACCTATTATTTTTTAAGGTTTTTAATGTTAGTCTAAGCTTTTTAAAAATTTAATGATGTCGTTCATTATTCTATATATTTGTTTATTCATAGTTTAATTCTTTGTATTAAATAGCATGGGCAATGAAGTGTCTAGGTTCCTTTATGAGGTGTTTTCATCTTATTTTACTTTTTGGAATTTTCCAAGTAAACATTACTTATCAGATGATACTTTAACTCTTATCAATTCTAATCCCGATCAGACATTAAAAACTGCGCAAAATTTATTTAGTAAGACTGATACTTCTACTACTTAAAAAGCTCGAATTAACTTTTTGATTTCTAAAGCATATATAGTGAAAGGAGATTTCAGTAGTGCTTTAAATTTTCTTTACGAAGAGAAAAATTAGAAAGAGTATTTATCTGACGAAGAACAAATGAAAATTAGTGTTGCAAAAATAAAAATTTTGTGAGAATTAAGCCTTGATAAACAATCATAAATAGTAATTGAAAAACTAGAGAATAGTCTATCAACAATTGCAGAAGCTAAATTAAAAAAATATTTAGAAATCGCTATTGCCATTGAAAACGCCAATTCTTATTTAAAGTAAGAAAACCCCAAGAGGCTATTAATCTTATTAAAATGCACGAATCTTCAGTGAACAAAATAGCTGATGAATAGAAAGACATTGGTCTAAATTATTATCTTACTTTAGGTCAATTGTATTTAGAGCAGAAAAAAATTGACCAGTAGACGAAACAAATGGGTATGACGATTTTTCGTATACGAGTCATTTAGGGAATGAAAGTAAATTAGCATTCGGTTTAAAAACGGGTCCTACTTTCCATAAGGCAGGGCTATTTGATGATGTTGGCAACGTCTATACGCAACAACCCAATGATAATGCGTTTAGCGAAAACTCGAACAACATCAAATTAAACATTGCAACTGGTTTATTTTATTATACGAGTAAATTTTATGCTGCTTTTTCAGTGCCAAACATGCTAAAAAGCAGGCATTTGGATATGACTAGAAACGGACAAGAATTAAAATTCGGAAGCGAAACAGAACGTTACTATTTAACTAGTGGTTATGTGTTTGATGTATCAGCGAATACAAAATTTTAACCTTCATTTATGTTGAAGTCGGCATTTAGTGCGCCAAACTTATTAGATTGCTCCGCTAATTTCTTAATTTTTGACAAATATGAAATCGGCGCAACCTATAGATTGCAAGACTCTTTTGGAGCTATGGTTAACTTTGTAGTGACGCCATCCATTAGAGTTGGTTATGCATACGACCATGTTACTTAACAAATTAAAGGAACTGCTCCTGCATCACATGAGTTTATGTTGTTATTTGACTTAAATTTGCTTAAAAAAGTTTCAGTTTCACCAAGATTTTTCTAAAAAAACCAACCCATGAAATTTAAGATTCACAAACTCCAAAAAAACAATAATTGTCTAAAGACTAAAAAAACGGTTATTACCCTTAGTATGATGTTGTTTTTGGCATTTAGTTATGCCCAAAATAGCGCTACAGCCAAAGCAGATAAGCTTTTTGAAAGCTATCAGTATGTTGCCGCCATTGAAGAATATCAGAAATTAGCCGAAAGTAAAAATGCAAACCAGTATATTTTTAATCAATTAGCGGAAAGTTATTATAATGTTTTTGATTCGGAAAATGCTTCAAAATGGTATGCCAAAGCCGTAAAAGAGAAAGCAGATGCTGAAACGTATTATCGTTATGCACAAACTTTGAAAACACTTGGTAAATATCAGGAAGCCAACAAGCAAATGGATGTTTTTGCCAAAATGATGCCTAAAGATGAAAGAGCAAAAGGGCATTTGGCAAACCCAAATTACATTCCGAGTTTGTCAAGCAATACCAAATTATTTGATGTTGTCCAAACTAATATCAAAAGCAAAGGGCAGCAAAGTGATTTTGGTGCTGTTTTAACAAATGAGAACACACTTTATTTTGCGAGTACTCGAAATACTTCCAACAAAACAGACAAGTGGAATGACCAACCGTATTTGGATATTTACAAAGCAACTCGTGAAGCTAACGGAAATTTTTCGGAACCAATTGCGGTTAAAGAATTGAACACCCCTTTTCACGATGGACCGCTAACGCTAAGTGCTGATGGAAATACGATGTTCTTTGCTCGTGATGGTCATAGCGAAGGGCAATACGAAAAAAATAAAAAATCCAATATTAAAGTTGGGCAACAAGGAATTTACAAAGCCACAAAAGTTGATGGTAAATGGGCAAATGTTGAAGCACTGCCAATAAATAGTACTAGCTATTCTGTTACCAATCCGAGTTTGAGTAAAGATGGAAAAACGCTCTATTTTGCTTCCAATATGCCTGGAGGTATAGGAGAATCTGATATTTGGAAAATTACTGTTGATGGCACTAATTATGGAAAACCTGAAAATTTAGGAGCCAATGTAAACACGGCTGATAGAGAAAACTTCCCTTTTATTAGCGATGATACTACATTGTATTTTGCATCGTCAGGGCGTCAAGGATTAGGTGGGTATGATGTGTTCAAAATCAATCTTACTACTAATGAGCAACCACAAAACCTTGGAAAACCTGTAAATACTGAAAAAGATGACTTCTCTTTTAGCTTCAATAAAAATGCTAACGTTGGCTACTTTTCATCCAATAGAAATGGTTCGGATGCGATTTATGTTGCTACACCAGTTTGTAAAGCAGAAGCAATTGTTGTGGTTATTAGTAGTAAAACCAAAGCTGTTTTAGCCAATGCTTCTGTAGCAATTTTGGATGCAAAAGGAAACATAATCGAAACTAAACTAACCAACGCACAAGGAAAAGTAAGTTATGATGTAGAATGTAACGTGGGTTACGGATTGAAAGTTTCGGCTTCAAATTTCGAAAGTAATTCAGCAGCAGTAAAAGCATCTAAAAGTGGTGAAACACTTGTTGAGGTTGCTTTAGATCCAACATCTGTTATCATTACGGATACCGAAGTGATTCTGAATCCTATTTATTTTGAATACGATAAAAATAATATCACAGCTCAAGGTGCAGTCGAATTGGATAAATTGGTGAAAGTTATGAGGGACTATCCAATGATGGTGATTTTTGTAAAATCGCATACGGATTCGAAAGGTTCGGCTGGATACAATTTAACGTTATCTGAAAAAAGAGCGCAATCAACAGTTCAATATCTTATTTCTAAAGGAATTCCAAACGGACGTCTTTCAGGGAAAGGTTTCGGAAGCAATGAACAAAAAGTAAAATGTGGAACCAATTGTACTCCAGAGCAAGATGCGCAGAACAGACGCTCCGAATTTTTGATTGTAAAACAGTAATTTGAAAATAAAAGCAGTCATATTTTATAATAGATTAGGTTAAATAAACAGTAATGACCCAAAAAAGCTAAAACTCGAAAAGAAAAAGGGTGAAATTTTTCACTACACGCAACAAGTAGGCTTGTTTGAACGTAGCATAAAAGAACAAACCGAGTGGAACAAAAAAGCAAACACATTAGCTGTTGACATTAAATCATTGGATGCCGAAATAGAAGAAATAAAAAGTAACTAAATATATGAAAATGCCTTTGAATGGCGTTTTGAGTTTCCCGAAGTGTTGAATGAAAATGACGATTTTGTAGGTTTTGATGTTGTTATTGGGAATCCACCTTATTTGGTTATTAATGGAGGTAGATATAATAATGGTGGTTACTCTAATGATGCTATTTCCTATATAAGAAGTAATTATAAAACTGGTGAACAACAAATTAACACATTTCCTTTATTTATTGAATTAACTGAAAAAATATTAACTCAAAAAGGTTTTAATTCTTTAATTATTCCTAATACTTTTTTAGGAAACGAATACTCGAATAATTTAAGAGATTTTATTATAAAGAAATTCCATATTATAGAGTTGTACAATACTGGTTCAGTATTTGACGATGCTAGCGTTGAAACAATAATTATTACTTGTAGTAAGAAAAAAGAAGAAGTCGTAACAAAAATTATATATAAAAATCAAATTTGTGAATTATTCGGTTCTAACAAAAGTGACAAACGACGATTTTAATGGACAACAATTTTACCTATACGAAAGCAGTGAAGAAGGTCTCACGGTTCTCTCAAAAGGAGATGGGGACAAATTAGTGGAAATATTAAGTGACTACCCTGCTGTTTTTCTGAAATACAAGCTATTCAGAGAGAGAACGAGGAAATCAAGTTATTAGACCCAAGCAAAAACAGCGATGGACTTTCTCTTTCAATGCAGGATGTTCTTGACTATTGTCCGGGCTTGCTTGAAAAACTCTAAGAAAATTTCGACCATAGCATTGTCGGAATTAACAGGTTGGAGACAGTGAGACAGACATTCGAGAACAACTAAATAAGTTTTTTATTGATGATATAGAAGGGTTTCAGAATTGAAACCCTTTTTTATGCAAAATATTAATTACTAAAAGCTCTTTTTTTTTGTCAATAACTAGAATAAAGCTATACTTCGTCTTCTTTTCTTATCTAAATCGTCAGCAATACAATTTAGAAAACTATACAATTGCTTTGAAGAAGTCTAAAAAAGCCAAAATGATTACGTTTTAAATGTAATAGAAATAAAAGAGTGTGATTTTGATAGAATAAAAAAAGGTTTTAATCTTCATTTTACAACTTTCGTTGACTAAATGTTGACTAAAACCTTTGTGCGGTACTGCTTTTAGGCAGTTTTGGTGGGCGATGAGGGATTCGAACCCCCGACCCTCTCGGTGTAAACGAGATGCTCTGAACCAACTGAGCTAATCGCCCCAATTGCGCTAAGTCATTACTTCCTTATTGCGAGTGCAAAGATACACGAGTTTTTTACTTCTGCAAGGTTTTTTGAAAAAAATTACAAAATTTCTGCAACGACAAAGTTGCTTCCGCCAACATAAATATAGTCATTCGCACTAGCATTTTCTTTTGCCGATTGATAAGCATTTGAAACTGAAGAATATGTTTCGCCTTTTAAATTCCATTTAGCAGCTTTTTCTTTTAGAAGAGTAGCGTCTAATCCTCGAGAAATATTTGGTGTACAAAAATAATAAATAGCGTTTTTGGGAAATAAAGGCAGAATATCGTCCAGATTTTTATCATTCACAACTCCTAAAACGATGTGAAGTTTATCATAATTTTCATTCTTCAATTGATTCAAGACAATTTTGAGTCCGTGTGCATTGTGTGCTGTATCGCATATTATCTTCGGGTTTTCTCCCAATTGTTGCCATCTTCCTTGTAAATTAGTATTGGTAATGACATTTAGGAAACCGTTTTTGATTGCATCTTCTGTTATAGTAAGCATCTTTTTATCCTGCAGCACTTTTATCGTCTGCAAAACCGTTCTTTTGTTCTGGATCTGATAAGCACCAAGCAAGGCAGAAGGATAAGTTTCCTGAATCAAATCGGAAGCAAAGAAAATTTCAGATTTTGTTTCATCGGCTTTTGCCAAAAAAACAGGCTTTGTTTCACCAACGTATTCGCCAATTACAATTGGGATGTTGGATTTTATAATTCCGGCTTTTTCAAACGCAATTGCATCTAAAGTGTCGCCCAAAAACTGCGTATGATCCAAACCGATATTAGTGATAACAGAAACTAGCGGCGTAACAATATTAGTCGAATCCAAACGGCCGCCCATTCCAACTTCAATAATGTTGATATCTGTTTTCTCGTTGACAAAGTATTCGAAAGCTAAACCCACGCTCATTTCAAAAAAACTCAAGTCATTGGCTTCAAAAAAAGCTTTGTTTTTATTCATGAAATCGGTCACATATTCTTCAGAAATTGGTTTTCCGTTGATGGCAATTCGTTCCCGATAATCCTTTAAATGTGGCGAAGTATACAAACCTACTTTATAACCAGCTTCTTGCAAAACGGAGGCGAGTAGATGAGAAGTAGAACCTTTTCCATTGGTTCCGGCAACGTGAATGCACTTCAAATACTGCTCAGGATTTCCTAAGTGCTTGGCTAATAAAACGGTATTGGTAATGTCTTTTCGATAAGCTGTCGCGCCTTGTATTTGATACATCGGCAATTTGTTAAATATCCAATCTAGCGTTTCTTTGTAGTTCATAATTTTGGTAAAAATTTTGATAACCTATATACTTTTGTCCGCTTTTTTTCGTTTATATTGTCAAGCGTATTTAAGTAGTACAAAATTGAAATTATTTTCAGAATTAATAGCAAAAAATTAGATAAATATGATGAGTACATTTTTACAGTTGCCAGCGGATAGTTTAGCTCAAGCCCTTCCAGTGGTAGATCAAGCCAATGCTGCTTTGACCAATGAAGTTTCTGTTTTGGAGTTTATATTTAAAGGTGGTTTATTCCTAATTCCAATTGCCATTTTACTATTCTACACGTTTTATCTTATTTTTGAACGCTATTTATACATTCATAAAGCTGCAAAAATTGATCATCATCTGATGAAAGACATCCGAAACCATTTGGATGCTTCTCATATCGATCAGGCAGTTCATGCTGCGGAACGAAGTGGAAACTCACAAGGGGTAATTATTAAAGAAGGTGTTCTAACCATCGGAAGACACATCGGAGAAATCGAATCGAATATGGAACGTGCTACCAATATTGAAATTGGTTACATGGAAAAGAAAATGGGACAACTAGGTTTAATTGCTGGTATCGCACCAACATTAGGGTTTATCGGAACGATTTCGGGAGTTATTAAAATTTTCTACAGTATTTCTGTTACGGAAGATATCAGTATCGGAAATATTTCTGGTGGTTTATATGAGAAAATGATCAGTAGTGGTGCCGGACTTATAGTTGGTATTATTGCATATAGCGCTTATCACTTGTTCAACGGAAAAATTGATGCGTTCTCGTTATCGATTCAGAAACAAATATTAGAATTTGTAAATATCATACAAAGACCGAATCATGGCAATAAAGCGAAATAAACGATTTCACGCAGAAGTCGCCACATCATCGTTGAGCGACATTATGTTCTTCTTATTGTTGTTTTTCTTAATCATCTCCACTTTGGCAAATCCGAATGTTATTCGAATGACCTTGCCAAAATCGAAAACGAATGAGAAGACAAACAAGCAACTCATCACCTTATCCGTAACTGAAGATAAAAAGTTTTACGTGGATAAACAAGAAGTTGGTCTGGACGGCTTAGAAGCTTTACTGCTTTCTAAAATGAATCCGGAAAAAGACTTAACGGTTATCATCCGAATTCCGGCTACGCTTCAGGTTCAAGATTTGGTTGACGTTCTACAAATAGGAGTAAAAAATAAACTAAAGTTTGTTATTGCAACGAGTCCGGGATAGATTTTAAAAAATTAAATTATACTATTATGAAACTAAAAATTATAGTGTTGATCGCATTCATTTCAGCATCAACATTTGCACAAGACACCGAGTTTAAATTTTCAAAAGACGGATTGACCGATTTTATCGTCACTACTTATGATAGTCCGGCAAAGGATTTATTTAGAAGGTCGATTGGTTGGATGAAAGAGAACGTGAAAAGTGCCGAAGCTATTAAAAGTGTTGTTGAAAACGAAAAAATAGTGTTCCAAAATGTAAAAGATAATTTTCTTTGCAGTAAAGCAGGTGGAACTACGGTTTGTTCGAATGCGACTTATACTATTGAATTAACGTTTAAAGACGGGAAATATAAAATGGCGGTTACTGAAATCGTGTTGAAAGATGTAAATGGTAAAATCTCAAGACCAAATCTAGATGACTTTTCAGAATATTATGATAAAGACGGTAATGTCAAGAAATATCTAAGCGATGCTCCAGCGGCTTACGAAGGCTTATTTAACGGAATAAACAAAAGTTTAACGACGTATATGGATAAAAAGAAGAAGGACGAAAACTGGTAGTCTTCTTAACGTATAGAAATAAAAAATCCCAATTGTGAAATTGGGATTTTT
Organism: Flavobacterium sp.; assembly: GCF_029945805.1. Taxonomy (GTDB): domain Bacteria; phylum Bacteroidota; class Bacteroidia; order Flavobacteriales; family Flavobacteriaceae; genus Flavobacterium. The sequence continues at coordinate 91,122 of NZ_JAQSDH010000048.1, read as the reverse complement.
TTATGTTTAGTTTAGTCCAAAAACGTAAATGATTTTACCGACTTGTACTTCATCTGCGCCTGCATCTGCGCTCCATTTAGTCATCATAGCGGCTTTTCGTGCTTGCTCCTTTAAGCAAGAATTAGGATTTGTTGTTCCTTGAACTCCGGCAGTTACACTAATAGTATTTCCGTTTCGATCTACTTTAACTTGCACGGCAACTCTACCCGATTCGTTTCCGCAAGGGTTTTCTGGTGCTGGTTTGCTTAATGCTTTTCTGTTTCCTAACGAATAGCCTGAACCGCTTCCGGTGCCACCGCCACTTCCGCTACCATTTCCTGAACCCGATCCTGAACCGCTTCCTGTTCCGTTGCCCGAACCGTTTCCGCCTCCTGAACCTGTTCCGCTGCCGTTACCATAATATCCGTTAGAATTTAGGTTTCCGTTAGCGCTTCCTTTGTTTCCTGCTTTGCCATCGTCGCCATCGCCGCCTTTATTGCCTAGAATACTTGATAAAGCATCATTAGCATTTTTAGATACTTTCGGTTTTTCTGCAACGGGAATTATGTCTTTCTTGACCGGAACAACAGCTGGTTTTTTGATGTTTTCCTTTTTAGGAACCACAACATTATCCTCAGCATTATCATCTGAAATGATATCTTCATCTGGAGTTGTTGGAGCTTTAACCGCTTTGGTTTGGTCTTTTACATTAAGCACTTCACTTTTGTAATTGTCTCCCATGCCAAAATCGCTGTCTCCAAAGTTCATTTCGATACCGCCACCTCCACCGCCGCCCATAATTTTCATATCGGCAGGAGGCCAAAAGCGCAGAAGAAAAAGCAAAAGAATCAACAATCCGTAAACAATGATTGTAAGCACCAATGATTTTTTATCATCTTGAGACATTTCAAAACTCATAGCGTTGCTGTTTGTTCGTTAATTATGATTGTATAACGTTTAAAAATACAAATTATTGTGAGATATCAGTACTTATTTTTTGATTATACCAATTGTTTCAATGCAATTTCAAAAGCAGTTGCGCTGATGTTCTTTTTGTCTGAATGCAAATTGTGTGCTTTTTCTAACGCTGATTTAATTCTTTCTGAGATGTCATAGAAAATAGCTTCGTCAGTCATTTGGACTTTCTTCTCCATGAAATAAGCAAATACTCTTGCCATTCCGCAGTTTGAAATGAAATCTGGAATTAAACTTACTTTGCTGTCGATTTCTTCCATAATAGGTCCGAAGAAAATTTCTTTATCGGCAAACGGAACATTCGCGCCACATGAAATGACTTCCAATCCGTTGTTGATTAGGTTGTCTACTTGGTCTTTGGTTACCAAACGCGATGCAGCACATGGAGTAAAGATTTGAGCGCCTAACTTCCAGATTTTATCGTTTATTTCGGCAAACGGAATCATGTTTTGGGCTACTAGTTTGTTTCCGTCTTTGTTTAGGAATAGCATTTTTATTTCATCGAAAGTAAATCCTTCTTCGTTAATGATTCCTCCATCGCGGTCGATAATACCAATAACTTTGGCTCCCATTTCGGCTAGATAGAACGCGGCTGCTGAACCAACGTTTCCAAATCCTTGTACGATGGCTTTTTTTCCTTTGACATCGCCACCGTAAATTTGGTAAAAATGACGAACGGCTTCTGCTACGCCATACCCCGTAATCATGTCGGCTACGGTATATTTGCGCAATACATCGGGAGAGAATTTTGGGTTTTCGATTACTTTGATTACGCCTTGACGCAATTGTCCGATTCTGTTGATTTTATCGGCTTCTGTTGGTTTGAAGTGTCCGTTGAATACGCCTTCTTGTGGATGCCAAACGCCACATTCTTCTGTAAACGGAATTACTTCATGTATTTCGTCAACATTTAAGTCGCCGCCCGTACCGTAATAGCTTTTTAATAAAGGAGAAACGGCTTTGTACCAACGTTGTAAAACGCCTTTTTTACGAGGATCATTTGGGTCGAAGTTGATTCCGGATTTTGCTCCACCAATGGCTGGTCCTGAAACGGAAAATTTCACTTCCATTGTTTTTGCTAAGGATAGCACTTCGTTCATGTCTAGTCCTTTTCTCATACGGGTTCCTCCGCCTGCAGCGCCGCCACGTAAGGAGTTGATTACTGTCCAGCCTTCTGCTTCTGTTTCAGCGTCTTTCCAGTTGAATACTATTTCGGGTGTTTTGTCTTCGAATTTTTTTAATAATGCCTTCATTGTGTTTGGTTTTATTGTGGTGCAAATATAGGAATTAGGAATTGAGAATTAGTCTTTAGGAATTGGGAATTGCTTTTTTATGAGTAGCGGTGACTTGTTTGTGGGTTGAGTTCGCTTTTTGTGTTTTTGTATATACTTGTTTGAGTTTTGAATATGCTACCTTGTGCGGAAGGAATACTCATTAACGGGGAGGGCATCCTACCGTGAGAGTACGGCATCCTACCTCGAGAGCACGACATCCTACCTTGAGAGTACCATATCCTACCTTGAGAGTACGAGATCCTACCTCAAGAGTACGACATTCTACTTGGTGTATCGAATGGGTTCCCGCCTTCGCGGGAATGACAATAGGGATTTTTAACACAGATTGCACGGATTTGCACGGATTGTGTTTTGGATGTTGTATCTGTTTATGTGATTTTTCTTTTGTGGAAATAACAAAAAAGGGTGTAACAAAAAAAAGTCCCACCGAAGCAGGACTTAAGATTTTCATCTACGGCATATAGCCTTATTGTGATAAGATTAAAGATTAGAGATTTTTAATCAGAATCAAATTTAGGAATAAGTTTTTTATTAACAATGCGGAAAACCGTAAAAAGAGTAAGATAATTTTTTGTAGTTTTATTCTTTATGTAAAATGGTAGAGTTATGGCAAAGATCTTAGGATTGGATTTGGGGACTAATAGTATTGGGTGGGCTATTCGTGATACAAATAAAGAAGGCAATCAAATTCTTGATACGAATGTTATAGTTTTTCCACAAGGTGTTGGAGAAGAAAAGGGGGTTGAGTTTTCTTTAGCTTCGGAAAGAACGAAACATAGGGCTTCGAGAAAATTATACAGAAGAAGAAAGCAAAGAAAAACAGATTTATTAAATCTATTGATTGATAATGGTTTTTGTCCTCTGACTTCAGAGGAGTTATTGCTTTGGTCTGTTTATAAAAAAGGACAGGAAATGAAATATCCAACAGCAAATTATGATTTTTCTGAATGGGTAAAAATAAATCCTTATGAAGTAAGAGCAAAAGCAGTTGATTATATTGTTTCAAAATTGGAATTAGGGCGCGCTTTATATCATATGTGTCAACGAAGAGGTTTTAAAAGCGGGCGAAAAGATGCTGATGCTGGAAAAGATTTAATTCAATTTCAAAAGGAGAAAGAGTTATTAGAGAAAAATGGTTTTAAAACTTTAGGCGAATATTATTTTGATTTATTGAACAGAAATGAAAAAGTAAGAAAAACAAAGTTCAGTGCAGACGATCAAGAAGTAAATTCATCAAGAATTAGTTATGTTGAAGAATTTAACTTTTTAATGAAAAGTCAAAATATTGAAAAAGAATTAGCGAACCAGTTTTTTGATGCTATCTTTTTTCAAAGACCTTTAAAATCGCAAAAAGGTTCGGTTGGTAAATGTACTTTAGAGAAAACAAAATCTCGTTGTGCTATAAGTCATCCTTTGTTTGAAGAATTCAGAATGTTTCAATACTTGAATTCTATTAAAGTAAAAGAACGTAATAGTGACAAATTCGTTTTTCTTTCAGAATATCTAGATTATTATAAAATTGCAGAAGATAAATTTTACAGAGTAAGTGCTAAAAATTTTAAGTTTATTGATATTTCGAAAAGTATCAACACTGTTGCAAAGAAAAATAATTTGTTTTTTGAATTTAATTACAATGATAAATATCCAGTGGTAGGAAGCCCAACGGTGAGTAAATTGATTGAGGTTTTTGATGCGGAAGATTGGAAAGATTGTAAATCAATAATTCAATCAAAATATAAAAAACAAGATAATAAAACGGTTGATGAATTGGTCGATGAACTTTGGCATACGTTGTTTTTTGCTGGAGATTTTGTCAATGATATCACATCGTATAAAGTCAAAAGTTTTATCAGAGATCGTTTTTCAATTTCCGAAGAGAAAGTAAACTATTATGAAAGTATTAGTTTAAAACAAGGTTATTCTTCGTTGAGTAAAAAAGCAATTGTAAAGATCTTACCTTTTTTAGAAGAAAAAATAATTTATCCTTATGCTGTTTTCTTTGCCAATGTTGATGCCATTATTGGAAAAGAAAAATGGAACGAAAGCAAGCAATTTGTTCAAGATACGATAGTTGATATTATTTCAAGATATAAAGATGAAATACTGAAAATTGATATTGTAAATGGTTTAGTTGGCGATTTTATTAAAGAATATGACAACTCTAATTATGATTATATACTTGACGAAACGGACAAAAAAGATGTTTTAGAAAAAATCAAAGTTTTCTACGGTAAATATCTTTGGGATAAAATGTTTGAATCTGAAAAAGAAACTCTTCAAAAAGAAACAGAAATTATTTTTCAACAACAATTGCAAAAAAGAAGAGTAGGAGGATATTATTTATCTAAACCAAGAATTGATGAGGTTATCAAAGATTTTTTAATTGAGGAATTTAAGGTTACAAAAGAACAATCCGATAAATTGTATCATCCTTCTGCAATGGATGCCTATCCACAAAGTCAAGATGGTTTTTTAGGATTGCCTTTTACGGATTCAATTAAAAATCCAATGGCAATGCGAACGCTGTTTTATTTGAGAAAATTGGTTAATACATTATTAAAGGAAAATAAAATTGCTCCAGATACGGAAATCATCATAGAGTTAGCACGTGAGTTAAATGATAAAAACAAACGATTAGCGATTGAAAGATGGCAACGTGAAAGAGAAAATGAAAACAAAAAGTTTAGAGAAAAATTAGAAGAATTTGCAAAAGACACAAATTCAATTGTTACCGAAACCGATGTAATAAAATACAGATTATGTCAGGAACAGAATAACAAGTGTTTATACACCAATGAAACTATTAATTGTGAAAAATTATTAGGTTCCAATCCTCAATTTGATATAGAACATACTTTTCCTAGAAGTAAATCATTTGATAATTCACTAGTAAATAAAACCTTAGCGGATAAAAAATTCAATCAAATAAAAGGAAATCAAATTCCTCAAGATTTAGATGATAAATACAAACAGAATTTCATCAATAATACACTGCATTGGAAAGAAACTATTGAAAGTTTGGAAGAAAGAATTGAGCAACAAAAATACTTTTCCAAAGTTGCCAGTACGGTTGAACAAAAAAACAGAGCCATTCAGCAACGACATTATTTAAAATTAGAATTGGATTATTGGAAACAAAAATTATATCGATTTACAGCCACTGAAATAAAACCTAATTTCAGAAATAGCCAGTTGGTTGATACTGGAATTATTACAAAATATTCTGAATTGTTTTTAAAATCGTTATTCCAAAGAGTTTTTCCTGCCAAAGGTTCGATGGTTGCGGATGTTAGAAAATCTTGGGGATTAGATGCAAAAGATAGAAATTATCATTACCATCACGCTATTGATGCAGTCGTGCTTTCTTGTATGGATAAAAGTATTCGTGATGGTTTGGCGGAAGCGTTTAAAGAATCAGAAGAGAATCGATACAGTGATAAATTCAAAATCAAAAAACCTTGGGGAACCTTTACTGAAGATGTTAATGAATTGAAAAATAGCATTATTGTAGTACACAATCATAAGAATAATGTTGACAAACAAACGGTAAAGAAATTAAAAAAGCGAAATAAAATTCAGTATGATAAATCAGGAAATGTAATCTACGAAAAAGGACAAGGAATAAGGGCATCATTACATAAAGATACTTTTTATGGTGCGATTGAAAGGGAAAATGAAAACAGTGAAAAAGAAATTTGGTTTGTAATACGAAAACCTGTTACAAGTGCATTTTCGGATGCTGAATTAAATGCCATAGTTGATGAAGGAATTAAAAGTAGAATTTTAAAACACGGTTTGAAAAATATTAAAACCGATGAAGGTTGGATTTTATTACCAAGCGAAACAGATGCACAAGGAAAAGAAATCAAAGAAATGTTGATTAAAAAAATCCGTGTAAAAACAGCTAATAAAAATCTACCAAAAATAAAAGCACAAAGTCATGTTTCACAAGGTAAAAGAAAGGAATATAAAGAAAGTTATTATGCCACTTTAGAAAATATATTTGCAATGGCAATTTATGAAAAGGTAAATGATAATGGAAAAAAAGAACAATTTCATAAAACTATTTCTGCATTTGATTTAGCAAAATACAATCAAGGAAATACGAAATTAGAAATGCCAGTTGAAGAAAATATATTTAAGAATAAAGGTAAGAAGACTGAAATTTTAATTCCATTATCAAAGGTTTTAAAAGTGAATCAGATGGCACTTTTTTATGAAAATAATCCAGAAGAATTAAAAACAATTTCTAAAGAAAATTTAAGCAAGCGATTATTTAAAATAACTCAATTTGAAAGTGATGGCAGAATTCAATTTCGCCATCACGCCCAAGGCGGAGCTGATAAGGATTTAAAAAAAGAATCAAGTTTGGATTTTGAAAAATCAGCACAAAAATTGAGAATCAGTTTGAGTAATATTAAAGCAATTTATGAAGAAAAAGATTTCATACTCCACCCATCAGGGAAAATAGATTTTTTAATATGAATTAGTTGTTAAATGTTCTTTGACATAAGTTTTTCATAGTCTTAAACAACCAAACCACAACGGAAAAGCGACCTTCGCTTTTGTTGTAACGGTTTTCCGTTGTGGTTTGATTAAAGATTAGAGAACACGATATTAGTAAAGAAGTTTTTAACCAAGTACGCCAGGTTGTGGTTTGATTAAAGATTAGAGAACACGATATTCTATACTTACATCATAGACAGATACAACGGGTTGTGGTTTGATTAAAGATTAGAGAACACGATATTTTTACGGTAACGTAGCCTTGCACTACGCAAGTTGTGGTTTGATTAAAGATTAGAGAACACGATATTTGTTCTGCGAAGTTTCTCTACGATGTAGGGTTGTGGTTTGATTAAAGATTAGAGAACACGATATTTAAAATAATCTAATCCATTTAATCCAAACTGTTGTGGTTTGATTAAAGATTAGAGAACACGATATTATTTAGATTATAACGGTTCAGCTACTTTCAGTTGTGGTTTGATTAAAGATTAGAGAACACGATATTAAGTTAAGATAAACAATATCGAAATTCAAAGTTGTGGTTTGATTAAAGATTAGAGAACACGATATTCTACTGCCCCTTGTGATATAGCACCCGGCGGTTGTGGTTTGATTAAAGATTAGAGAACACGATATTAAATACTGATTTTGATCGTAGAAGTAAATAGTTGTGGTTTGATTAAAGATTAGAGAACACGATATTAGGAGTTATGAAAACAAAAGAAATAGTACAGTTGTGGTTTGATTAAAGATTAGAGAACACGATATTAGAATACTTTGGATGCCTTTAATAAATATGGTTGTGGTTTGATTAAAGATTAGAGAACACGATATTTACTACATAAGCTTGTATAGGTTGTTGCTGGTTGTGGTTTGATTAAAGATTAGAGAACACGATATTTCAAAATTTATTTTTGTTTGCCCCGCTTTTGTTGTGGTTTGATTAAAGATTAGAGAACACGATATTATGCTAAATTAAGTAAAGAAGGGCAAGATAGTTGTGGTTTGATTAAAGATTAGAGAACACGATATTAATTTAATAGTTACTAATCTAATAAATTTAGTTGTGGTTTGATTAAAGATTAGAGAACACGATATTCAATTGATATAAATCTAAATCCAATTAAAGGTTGTGGTTTGATTAAAGATTAGAGAACACGATATTTTAAAGGTTTTCCAATCCGCGCCACAAACGTTGTGGTTTGATTAAAGATTAGAGAACACGATATTTGAAGCTGATTATTTAGAAGAGCCACAAAGGTTGTGGTTTGATTAAAGATTAGAGAACACGATATTAAGAACATCTATTTCATTTGAAAAGTTTAGGTTGTGGTTTGATTAAAGATTAGAGAACACGATATTAAAGAGTGTTTAGAAAACTGCATTGATTTAGTTGTGGTTTGATTAAAGATTAGAGAACACGATATTTGGAGAATAAAAATACACAATCTTTAGATGGTTGTGGTTTGATTAAAGATTAGAGAACACGATATTACAACAGTAGACATTAGAGGTAAGGCAGTAGTTGTGGTTTGATTAAAGATTAGAGAACACGATATTAAAGTTCTAACCAACCAAAAGCAATTAACCGTTGTGGTTTGATTAAAGATTAGAGAACACGATATTGTAACTTTTGCCAGTTTCTCCAAGTCCACGGTTGTGGTTTGATTAAAGATTAGAGAACACGATATTAGTTGCGCTGTTAGCTTCTAATAATCAATGGAATAAAGGGTATATCGTGATAAAAAAATGCCTCTTTTACAGGATGATAAGCTGTGATTGAGGCATTTTTTGCTTTCTGAGGGTGTGGTTTACAAACACCAAGTGTTTATTTTTTATTGGTGTGTTTGTGAATCTCCCAAAAAAGGGAGATTTGATTAAAGATTAGAGAACACGATATTAGTTGCGCTGTTAGCTTCTAATAATCAATGGAATAAAGGGTATATCGTGATAAAAAAATGCCTCTTTTACAGGATGATAAGCTGTGATTGAGGCATTTTTTGCTTTCTGAGGGTGTGGTTTACAAACACCAAGTGTTTATTTTTTATTGGTGTGTTTGTGAATCTCCCAAAAAAGGGAGATTTGATTAAAGATTAGAGAACACGATATTAGTTGCGCTGTTAGCTTCTAATAATCAATGGAATAAAGGGTATATCGTGATAAAAAAATGCCTCTTTTACAGGATGATAAGCTGTGATTGAGGCATTTTTTGCTTTCTGAGGGTGTGGTTTACAAACACCAAGTGTTTATTTTTTATTGGTGTGTTTGTGAATCTCCCAAAAAAGGGAGATTTGATTAAAGATTAGAGAACACGATATTAGTTGCGCTGTTAGCTTCTAATAATCAATGGAATAAAGGGTATATCGTGATAAAAAAATGCCTCTTTTACAGGATGATAAGCTGTGATTGAGGCATTTTTCTTTTTGTACGGAATGCACTTCGACAGGCTCAGTGTGACAAAAAAAGATTAAAATAGTTCTAGTTGTGTAGGTTGAGGTGCTTTAGGAACTTCCATTTTTCCCCAGAAGTTGATTATGTTTCCGAATTGTTTGTCGGTTATTCGTAGTACGCTTACTTTGCCTAACGGTGGGAGTAGTTTGTAGATTCGTTTTTCGTGTACGTCGGCACTTTCTGCACTGGCGCAATGGCGGACATAAACGGAGTATTGCATCATGGCGAAACCATCTTTAAGGAGGTTGTTTCTGAATCCCGAAGCGTTTCTTCGGTCTTTTTTTGTTTCTGTTGGTAGGTCGAAAAATACAAATAGCCACATAATTCTGTATCCGTTTAGGTCCATAGTTTTGGATATTTTATTTTCTTTCGGTCTCCTGTGTAGCATTGCTGGAGTGAACTAGCGGTTTTTTGGAGTGCTACCATTAGCGGACTTTTCTCGTCTTTGAAATATACGGTTCGGGTTAGGATTTGTAATAGCTCTGCTTTGATTGCTGTATTTAATTCTTGTTCGTCAAAGTTTTGCATGATAGTGTAAACTGCTTCGTCAATGATGGGTCGGAAGGGTTCCATGATATCATCTGCTAAAGCGAACGCATTGTATTTGCTTTTGTGATGGATTCCTAATGTGTTTAATAATCCGCTACCTGAGAGTGCTCTTGCTGTGGCGGCGCGGAGAATAGCGTAACCGTAATTAAGGAAGTTATTGGGATAATCGCCGAAGCGTTCTCTTTTAAATTCCTGTTCAAAAAAAGATTTCCAGTATTGGCTTGCGGCTACGCCTTCCATATTAGTAGTGTCACCACTCAGCACTTTACTGGCTAAAAAAGGTAAGGAGTTTTTGTTTCCTGTTATTTTTTCTAAAAGTATTCCTTGATTGGTTATTTTTTCTACTATGGTATGTTGCCACAATTGTTTTTTTAGTGGAGCGGTCGCATCAATTTGATTTTTGAATATTTCTTGTTGAATGTGATGGCTGTTGAGGTTGAGAAACATTCCGTTGGGTAAATGATTTGTATTGCAAATAATTACGGCGGTATTGTTTTCTATCAGCAGATTCATAGCGGGGATGCTTAGATAAATTTCGCTATTGTCGAGAACTAAGAAACCGATGTCTTCGATAGGAATTGTGCTTTCTTTGATTTCTGATTTAAGAACGAGTTGTTGATTTTTTGTAGAGATTGCGGTTTTGCTTTCTACTAGTATGGATCTTTTTATCATAACTTTTTGTTTGTGGGAAACAATAGATTTAAGAAATTGATCTTATAATATTTATTACTAATGTAGTCTTATATTTAAGTTTTTAACCCTTTTTTATTGAAAATGAGTTTGTTATGTTGTTTAAAATTTGGTTTATGTAATTAATCCATTTCAGTAAAAGCTTGATTTTCTTATGAATATAATATTATTGTCTTTGATTTTGTAGCTTATATTGTTTTATTTTTAAAAGAAGTTTAATCTTACTTAAATATTCGTAAAAATGAATTTAAAGTTTGTTTATGTGAGAAATGTATTTATAAATTTGTAGCGAAGGTAGATCCCAAATCGATCTATTTATGAACTTAAATTATTTATTATGAATCAATTACAAGAGCGCAAACGTTCAATGTACTATGTTGTGGAGGAGTTTCTTGCAACGGTACCCGCGGCTACACTAGCTAGTATGCCTCAGTTTGAGGTTGTTTTACAGAAATTTAGTGATACAGTATTGGAAATCAGGCAACAGAGTGAGTCGCAGACTCAGAATCGTGTTGGAGAGCGAATTTTGAAAGATGAGTATAGAATGACAATGTGTAAGCAGGCTGTTACTATTTCATCGAGGATTAAAGGTTATGCTATAAATACGGGGAATGTGGTGTTGAGGGAGGAAATGAGTTTGCGTATATCGTATTTGCTTAAAATAGCTGATACTGTTGGGGCTGATGTTTGTCAGTTTGTGCAGGAAAGGGGTGTTTTGTTATTGGCTGATTTGGCTAGTTATGGAGTCACTCAAGATATGCTTGATGACTTAGATAAGAGTATTGGCGATTTTAGAAATTCTATTCCGAAACCCCGAATGGGAATCGTATCGCGTAAGTTGGCAACCGAAGGAATGAAGGTTTTGTTTTCTCAATGTGACGTTTTGCTTAAAATTATAGGCTCTTTGGTAGATATGCTTCAGTTTGAAAATTCTGAATTTTATGCTGCTTTTTATTCGAGTAGAAGGATTATTAAACCTTCTTATAGAACGTTATCTATATCGGGACAAATTACGGATGAGAATGGTGTGCCATTGCAGAAGGTTATGGTTAGTTTACAAGATACTTTGATTGAACGCAAAACATCTGATAAAGGTGGTTTTGATATTAAAGGTTTAGAAAGCAAAATGTATACTGTAGTGTTGAAAAAAGCAGGCTATGATACCGTTACTGTAGAGGTTGCTGTTACTGCGACGGAACGTACTGAAATAGCGGTGTCAATGAAACAGGAAACGGATGCCATAATGAAAGTTGCTTAGTATTTTAATTTTATATGATGAAAAGCCCTCGTGAAAATGAGGGCCTTTTTATTTATAAATAACCCCACTACTATGATCCTGTTTCGCGCCCGTAACACTACTCAAAACATTAATCTCATTTCTAAGTTTTAAAACGCCAAGTAAGGCAAAAATTAAAGCTTCTTTAAATTCTAAAATTTTGGCATCTGGAATGATAATATCAAGTTGTGGTAAATGAAATTGCATTCGTTCGATCAGAAAATCATTGTAGGTTCCGCCGCCGGTTGCTAGGAGTTTTCCGGTTTTATTGGGTAAAGCCAATGCTGTTTGAATGGCAACATGCTCTGTAAACGTGTGCATTTTGTCTTCGGTTGGGATGTTGTACTTTTCTATTAATGGAAGAACAGTCTCTTTTACAAATTCGAATCCGAGTGATTTTGGGAACGATTTTTTATAATAGTCTAACGCATTTAATTTGGATAACAACTCAGAATTTAGTTTTCCGGATCTTGAGATTTTTCCTTTATCGTCATAATTAAATCCCAATTTAGTAGCATAAAAATTCAAAACGGTATTTACCGGAGAAATATCGAAAGCAATTCGGTTGCCATTTTGTTCAAAGGAAACATTTGAAAATCCGCCAAGGTTCAAACAATATTCATAATCGGAAAACAGAATACGATCGCCAATTGGAACTAAAGGTGCACCTTGTCCGCCCAGTTGAATGTCTTGCACACGGAAATCACAAACTACTTTTTGGTTCAGCAAAGTAGCTGTTTGAGGAAGATTTCCAATTTGCAAAGTGAATCCGTTTTGAGGTTGATGCAAAATGGTATGTCCGTGAGAGCAAACGGCGTCTAGATTTTTAATTTTGTGTTTTTTGATGAATGTATCGATGACATTCGCTAGAAGAATGGTGTAATCGGAATTTAATTGATTGAGTTGTGCTTCTGAAAAATCGACTGCAGTTTGGAGTTTGTTTAACCAATCGGCGCTATAGGGAACGGTTTCGTTTTCAAGAATTTGGAAGCTCCATTTGGAATCAGCTGCAGAAAAATGGATGTGTGCCAAATCGATGCCGTCAAGCGAAGTGCCTGACATTACTCCGATAACATTGTAGGTTTGTTTAAACATTGTCTAAATTTACGAAATCGTTTGAAATTATAATTTTTATAGTTTATTTTTGCTCACCAAAATTAAAGAAACAACAAACATAAATCTTCATAACTATGGATTTTAATTTAACCGAAGAGCAGTTAATGATTCAACAAGCAGCACGAGATTTTGCTCAAGCTGAATTATTACCTGGCGTAATCGAAAGAGATGAACACTCGAAGTTCCCAACGGAACAAGTGAAAATGATGGCGGATTTAGGGTTTATGGGAATGATGGTGGATCCTAAATACGGTGGCTCCGGATTGGACAGCGTTTCTTATGTTTTAGCCATGACAGAAATTGCTAAAGTAGATGCTTCTGCAGCTGTAATCATGTCGGTTAATAATTCTTTGGTTTGTGCTGGCATGGAAAAATACTGTTCGGAAGAACAAAAAATGAAATATTTAGTGCCTTTAGCTAAAGGGGAAGTGATTGGTGCCTTTTGCCTTTCTGAGCCAGAAGCTGGAAGTGATGCGACTTCGCAAAAAACTACAGCAATTGATATGGGCGATCATTATTTGCTAAACGGTACAAAAAACTGGATTACCAATGGTTCTACAGCATCTACTTATTTAGTAATTGCCCAAACAGATGTTGAAAAAAAGCACAAAGGAATTAATGCCTTTATTGTTGAGAAAGGTTGGGCTGGTTTTGATATTGGACCAAAAGAAAAGAAGATGGGAATTCGCGGAAGCGACACGCATTCATTAATGTTTACGGATGTGAAAGTGCCGAAGGAAAATAGAATTGGTGAAGACGGATTCGGATTTGCTTTTGCTATGAATGTGTTGAATGGAGGAAGAATTGGGATTGCTTCTCAAGCTTTGGGAATTGCAACCGGTGCTTATGAAATTGCGTTGAAATATAGTAAAGAGCGGAAAGCATTTGGTACAGAAATATTTAATCACCAGGCAATTGCTTTCAAATTGGCGGATATGTTTGTTAAAGTTACTGCCGCAAAATTGTTGGTGATGAAAGCAGCTTGTGAAAAAGATGCTGGTAAAGATATTGCTCATTCTGGTGCGATGGCTAAATTATACGCTTCTGAAATTGCTTTGGAAGTAGCGAATGAGGCAGTTCAAATTCATGGTGGAAACGGTTATGTTGCCGAGTATCATGTGGAACGAATGATGCGCGACTCAAAAATTACACAGATTTATGAAGGAACGTCTGAAATTCAAAGAATTGTTATTTCAAGAGGATTGGTATAATATTTTTTATATCTTTGAAAAGCTTGATAATAAATTTATAAGTTAATAATCATCAAACCCTTTCGGAAACGAGAGGGTTTTTTGATTTAGAATATTTACTACATTTACTTCATGTATGAAGAACTAAAATATTGGTACCTCCGTGATCATAAACTATTTTGGACATTAAGTATGTCCCAAATCAAGCAATTATGCATAATTACGGGTTTTAAAAAAGCAAGCAAAGGCGATATAATATATTTTTCATCCACTGAAGTTCCACGTATCTATTTATTAAAAAAAGGAAATGTCAAAATTGTTGCTATCGATGAAGATGGTAATGAAACTATTAAAGAGATTCTTCAAAAAGGGGATTTATTCGGTGAGTTAAGTCTTGAAAGCGATAAAGAAGCCAATGAATATGCGAAAGTACTTAGTGATGAAGTTTCAATATGCAGCTTTTTGATGTCTGATTTTGAGGATTTACTGTTACATCATCCAAATCTTGCCTTATCTTATACCAAGTTTGTAGGTTTAAAAATGAAAAGGGTTAGAAACAATTATTCCAATTTGGTTTCCAAAGATGCCCGAACGCGATTACTTACTTTCTTGAAAGAATGGGCAGAGAAGGAAGGAAAACAAAACGGAAATCAATTCACTATTGAAAATTATTTAACTCAAACCGATATTGCACAAATTATCTGCACTTCACGCCAAACGGCTACACTAATGCTCAACGAATTAGAAGAAAATGGGTTAATGCATTATGGTAGAAAGGAAATTATTATAGAAGACATTACTAAATTGTAGAGCAGGGAAAATTGTCCATGACCTTGCGAATATAGTCCATTTTGTAGCGTTTAAAGCTGTCGCATCTTTGCTGTGTCAATAAGACATAACTTAAAACATAAAAAGATGATACGTTTAAAAGCAATCAACCCAACAGAGGCAACTGGAAAAACAAAAGAATTATTCAACGCTATAGAAGACAAATTAGGAATGGTGCCAAATATGATGAGAACTATGGGAAATTCATCAGCAGTATTAGAAGGGTATCTTAATTTTAGCGGTGCTTTAAGTCATGGCGCTTTGAATGCCAGAACAGGAGAACTAATCGCTTTAGCTGTTGCTGAAAGTAATGCTTGTAATTACTGTTTGGCTGCTCACAGTTATATAGGTGAAAAACTAGTAAAAATTGACACGGATTCTTTAGAATCTGCTCGTTCTGGAAAAAGTAATGATGCTAAAACTGAAGCTATCTTGCAGTTTTCAAAAACATTAGTAAGTAAAGGTGGTTTAGTGAATGATGCCGAAGTTACTGCAGCTAAAAATGCTGGACTAACAGAAGCAGAAATTGCAGAAGTTGTTGCTCACGTAGCTTTGAATATTTTGACAAATTACTTTAACAATACAGCAAACACGGCTATTGACTTTCCAGAAGTAGTTAGTCTTCAAGCATAATTATTCACTTTTAATCTTATAAAGGTAGTAGAGTAAATCGCTACTACTTTTGTATTTATAAACAAATTATGGAACTACAAAGACACCCATTACCACCATTTACCATGGAAACTGCTTTGCAAAAAGTACAACTTGCTGAAGATGCCTGGAACAGTAAAGATGCAGAAGAGATTTCAAAAGCCTATACTATCGATACTGAATGGCGAAATCGCACTGAATTTATTAGTGGTCGTGAAGAAGTTATTGCTTTTTTAAAACGCAAATGGGAAAAAGAACTACATTACAAACTTAAAAAAGAACTGTGGGGTTTTCGTGAAAATCGCATGGCAGTGCGTTTTGAATATGAATATCAAAACCACGACGGACAATGGTTTCGTGCCTATGGAAATGAGAATTGGGAATTTGACGAGAATGGATTGATGAGAAAGCGTTATGCTAGTATCAACGATTTGGAAATAAAAGAAGAAGAACGTTATTTATAAAATCTTTACTTTATGAATTCAGGCACTGCTCATACGATAATCAATCCACAAAATGGTAACTTGGCTTTTAAGCTCTTTCACTTTGAAGACAATAACCATTTTGATCATTTGCAGCGCAACAATTATTACTCTTTAATTTGGGTAAAGAAAGGAAGCGGAAAAGTAAAAGCCGATTTTGCCGAGCATCAATTTTCAGACAATTCATTGTTGGCATTTTCGCCTTATCAACCCTTTATGCTTTGCACTAATGAGAATGTCGAAGGCATTGCTATTCATTTTCATCCCGATTTTTATTGTATCCAAATGCATCAAAAAGAAGTTTCTTGCAATGGCGTTTTGTTCAATAACATTTATCAACCGCCGTTTACAATGATTACTCAAAGTGCCGCTGATACTTTTGCAATGGTGATCGAACAAATGAAAACCGAAATGCAAAATCCTGCATTAGCGCAATATGAATTATTGATTTCATACCTTAAAATATTTTTGATCACCGCCACGCGACTCAAAAACGAGCAATTACAAGAAGAGGAAACAGAGACAGTATCTGATAAAGAACCTTATATTCTTCAAAACTTGAAAGATGCAATTGAGGGTAATTTTAAAGTCAAACACGCTCCAAGTGATTATGCTGATTTATTAAATATTACTCCTAAATCTCTAGCAAAAATCACTAAAAATCATTTCAATAAAACTTTAACTAACTTGATTGCAGAGCGAATTATTATTGAAGCAAAGCGCGAATTGTATCTTACTAATAAATCAGTAAAAGAAATCGCTTACGAATTAGGCTATGATGACGAACATTATTTTAGCCGTTTCTTTAAAACTAATGCTGACGTTTCTCCTCAATTGTATCGTGAAACTGTAGGGTTTGCCAGAGGTATGAATTGAAAATTATTTTATTAGAAATGTAAACTATCCGACATTTCCTTGTTTTGAAATTCATAGTTTTGTGTAATTAAAATAAATTGATAATGAAAAAGCTATTATATTTTTTTACTCTAACTTTTTTGTTTACTTCCTGTCAGGAAGAAGGACGTTTAACACGTAATGTCAGTAATACTGAAATTAGTCCAACTGCACTTTTAAAATACTACGGAAATTTTCAACCCACCAGCGGAATAACCGTTTCGGGCGAAGCTAAAATTTATCAGGAAGGCAATCAATACAAAGTCAAGCTCGATAATTTTAGTAGTACAGGTGGTCCAGATTTGAAAGTCTATCTATCTAAAGCTGCAACTCCAAATGAGTTTGTTAATCTTGGAAATCTGACATCTCAAACGGTATATCCTATTCCGGCTTCAATTGATGTGGCTAGTTATTCGCATGTATTAATTCATTGCCAACAATACAATCACTTATATGCTATTGCACCTTTAACTCAAAATTAAAATTATGAAAAAGTTATTTTTATTTGTTGTATTTCTATTTTTAGCAACATTATCGTTCGCTCAAGGTTGCAGCGATGCCGGAATTTGTTCTGTGAATCATGGTTTTGATTCTGACGAAAAACAATTTAAAAACACTATTGAAGTGGCAGCTATTTATAGTTTGGGAGAAGCCGATCTGAGCTATTTTTCGCCTTACATATCGTATACAAAACGATTTAATGAAAAATATTCATTTACTAGCAAGGTAACTTTTTCAACAGCTAATGGAAGTTTTGGAACTAGAAGTCAATTTGGGGATGCGTTTTTGATTGGTAACTATACTTTTAAAGAAAAAAACAATAAACAATGGAGTACTTTAGTTGGATTTAAGTTTCCCTTTACAGCATCAAATCTGAAAATAAATGGGTATTCACTGCCATTGGATTATCAATCGAGTTTGGGAACAATCGATTTGTTTTTGGGAACGAACTTGAATTATAAACGTTGGGATTTCAATGCTGCTGTTCAAATTCCGATGGTCAATTTAAATAAGAATTCCTATTTCAAAGAATATGGCGGAACGGATGATTTTCCGTCAACTAATTTGTTCGAACGAAAACCAGATGCATTGCTTAGAGCAACCTATTCGATAAAAACGCCTGATAAAAAATTCACGTTCAAGCCCAATGTATTATTTATTTATCATTTAGGAGAAGACAGTTATGAAAACATTTTTGGACAAAGAGAAAATTTAAAAGGGTCTGATGGATTAACCCTAAACGGAAATTTGATAACTTCTTATAATCTAAGTAAGCAAAGTAGTTTAATGCTTTCGTTAGCCTCACCTTTTCTAGTTCGAGATAGTCGTCCAGACGGATTAACTAGAAGTTTTGTAGCGGGATTACAATATCAATATTCATTTTAAGTACCTTTTTTGCCTGAATTGTAAAGCAGCAGACAAACTGATTTTTTGGACTACGCTATCTTTGTGTCAATAAATAAAAACATTAAAAACACAAAACAATGAAATCAAAAATCTTAATGGTACTTGTTGTACTTATTTCAGCAATAACTTTCGGACAAACCGCTGCTAAAAGGGCAGCAGAATTTAATTTAGAAAAAAAAGTAGCCATTCAAGGATATGATCCTGTTGCCTATTTTACTCAGAAGAAATCAGTAAAAGGAAAAGCTACAATTGCAACTACTTACGAAGGTGTGATTTATAATTTTGCTTCTCAAACCAATAAGGATTTGTTCCTCAAAAACCCAGCAAGTTATGAGCCACAATATGGCGGATGGTGTTCTTATGCAATGGGTGCATCGGGTGAAAAAGTGGAAGTTGATCCTGAAACCTTTAAAATTACGGATGGAAAATTGAATTTATTCTACAATGCGTTTTTCAATAATACGCTGAAAAGTTGGAATAAAGACGAAGTAAGTTTGAAGAAAAAAGCAGATGCTAATTGGAAGAAAATTATCAACTAAACAGAGAAATGAAAAACGCAATATTTATCTGGATAATTAAACTAATAGCTGTAATTATCTTAGTACAAACATTATATTTCAAGTTTACTGGAGCAGAAGAAAGTATTTATATATTTACCAAACTTGGTGTCGAACCTTTTGGCAGAATTGGTTCAGGAGTAGTGGAATTGACTGCTTCAATTTTAATACTCATACCAAGAACTTCATTACTTGGAGCATTACTTGGAGCTGGCACGATGCTTGGTGCTGTTTTATCACATCTATTTGTGTTAGGGATTGAAGTTAAAAATGACGGAGGAGAATTATTTACTTTGGCAATAATTACTTTACTTTGTTGTTCGATAGTAGTTTTTCAAAGTAGAAATAGAATAGCTGATGTATTGCGGTTCAAAATCTAAATCTGAATTACTGTAAAAATCGTAATTGAAGTAAACATAAAAATATGCTCATACCATCGTTACATAAAACTTTAAATGAATTGGAAATGTTGCTAAACCAACTTTCTACTGATGATTACATTTCGCCATGCAAAGGATTAAGTAACTCAACAATAGGCGAACATACAAGACACATCATCGAGATGTTTCAATGTTTGGAAAACCAATATGAAAGCGGAATAGTGAATTATGATAAAAGAAATCGCGATTATCGTATTCAAACCGATACCAATTTTGCCTTACGATGCCTAAACGACATAAAAAATCAACTAGATAAAGAAAACATAAAGCTGGTGCTACAACAAATTGTTGATGGCGAAGAATTAAGAATAGATAGCAATTATTTCAGAGAATTATTATACAATCTCGAACACTGTATACATCATCAAGCTTTGATAAAAGTGGCAGTGTTGCAGTTGGAACATTTGCAGATTGATGCTGATTTTGGTGTAGCGCGATCCACTATTGAATACAGAAAACAATGTGCACAGTAAGTTTTGTCAATGCCAATGGCAAAATTATCATCACTTCTAATCGGGATGAGAAAATAGTAAGGCCAAGTGCCATTGAACCCAAAAATTATTTTATCAATAATAAAAACATCATTTTTCCTAAAGATCAAAAAGCGGGTGGAACTTGGTTTGCTATTAATGAACATTCTACTATTTTAGTGCTTCTAAATGGCGCTGACGAAAAACATGTTCTGAAAGAAAGTTACCGTAAAAGTCGCGGTTTGATTGTGTTGGAATTAATCAGCAGCGAATTGGTAATTGAGGAATGGAAGGCAATCAATTTAGAAAATATTGAACCCTTTACTTTAGTGCTTTTCGAAAATCAAAAACTCTATCAATTGCAATGGAATGACATTGAAAAAAGCGTTTTAGAATTAGCTACAAATCAAAGTCACATTTGGTCTTCTTCTACCTTATATTCAAAGGAAATTCGAGAAAAAAGAGCCGATTGGTTTTATTCTTTCCTTGATACAAACCGAGGCGCAGCCCAACTGAGCGAAGCTAAACAGCCAGTCACCGAAGAAGAATTGTTTAATTTTCATCGCTATACTGAAACCGAAAACACTGAGCATGGATTGGTTATCAATAGGGATGACACATTGAAAACGCTAAGTATTACACAAACCGTTATCAAAAAAAATAAAGTTGCAATTCATTACAATGATTTGATTGCGGAAAGTGATTTTAGCAATACTTTTATATCAATATAGCCATTGAAACTTGAAACTTTGAACCTGAGACTTTTCATTCACAAACTTTTTCATTGGGAATATTGGCCCTTCCAAATAGTATACATTCCTATTTATTTTTTATGGGCAGTTTATGCTTTGAGGGCACGCACTATTTTCTTTTTTAATTCCTGTAATCCATCCATGAAAAATGGAGGTTTTGTTATGGATAGCAAGATTGAAATCTATGATTTGATTCCGAAACAATTCTATCCTAAAACGGAATTTGTCAAAGAAAATATTCCGTTTCACGACGTTGAATTAGTACTCGACACCTCAAAAATTAAGTTTCCGTTAATAGTCAAACCAGATATTGGTCTTCGTGGTTCAGCGGTTAAAAAAGTAATCAATTTGGATGAACTAAAAGCCTATCATGTCAAAGCTAATTTTGATTATTTACTGCAAGATTTGATTCCGTATCAAAATGAAGTGGGTATTTTCTACGTAAGATTTCCACATGAAAAACAGGGGAAAATTACTGGGATTGTTGCGAAGGAATTCCTGATTGTTGAAGGCGATGGTTTATCATCAATTGAAGAACTATTAAAGGCTAATCCACGATACGAACTTCAATTAAAAGCACTCGAAAAAGAATATGGAAATGAGTTGCAAACCATTTTAGCTAGTGGCGAAAAAAGAAATTTAGTGCCTTATGGAAATCATGCTCGTGGCGCAAAATTCCTCGATTACAGCCATTTGATTTCTCCTGAATTGACCAAGGTTATTGATGATATGTGTCTTCAGATTCCGGAGTTTTATTTTGGCAGAATGGATTTGATGTATCACAGCTGGTCCGAATTAGAACAAGGAAAAAACTTCGCTATAGTCGAATTAAACGGAGCTGCAAGCGAACCCACACACATTTATGACCCAAAACATTCGCTGTTTTTTGCATGGAAAGAGTTAGCGCGACACATCAGATATATGTTTCACATTAGTGTGGCAAATCACAAACGCGGTTTTCCGTATTTGTCGCATAAAGAAGGAATGGAACAATATAGATTACATTTGGAACAAAGTAATCGAATTGTGAATTTTTAATGCAGCACCTCAAGAACATATTGGTTGGTTTTTTGGTAAGCTTTTTGGGCTCAATTCCACTTGGATATCTTAATGTGATTGGTTTTGAAATCTATAAATCAACCGGAATGCAATCGACTCTTTTTTACTTATTAGGTGTGATTTGTGTCGAGTTTGTAGTGATTTATTTGACACTGATTTTTGCAAACAAATTAGTTAGTAATGCTAAATTGCTTAAATTCATTGAAGCCTTTTCAATCCTATTTATGTTTGTTTTGGCGTATGTATTTTATTCGAGTGCGAATTCATCTGCTGGGAATACAACAGTTTTCTCCCATCTTGGTAAGAGTTTTTTCTTTTCTGGAATCGTTTACAGTTGCCTGAATTTTATTCAGATTCCGTTTTGGTTGAGCTGGAATTTATATCTGCTAAATGGAAACTATATTGAAGTTTCAAAATCCAGAAAGTACTTCTACGTTTTGGGAACCGCCGCTGGAACATTTTGCGGCATTTTGGTACTCATTCTGTCGCTAAATTATTTTGCAGGCAATGTTGATTTTTTGTCTAAATATCTAATGAAGTTAATCATTCCTATTATTTTTCTTGGATTGGGAATTTTCCAGGCGATTACGTTTTACAGAAAGTATTTCAGATAAATTTCGATGGATTCATTTCTTAAGTTTTATTATATTTACCAGATTTAAAATTGCAATGAAGTCGAAGGGTAACCAACACAGTAAAAACAACTAAAACAGTGAGTAAAAACATCATCATCACGGGGACTTCTCGCGGAATTGGTTACGAATTAGCATTACAATTTGCTGACGCCGGACATCAAGTTTTAGCGATTTCTCGTAAAACGCCTCAAGCCTTAATAGAAAATAAAAACATCACGTGTCTTTCTATAGATTTATCTAAAGAAGCTGATCTTGCTGCTGTTGAAAATTTCATTTCCCAAACATGGAAAAGCGTGGATATTATAATCCATAATGCTGGAAGTTTAGTCAACAAACCTTTCGCACAAACCACACAAGAAGACTTCGAAAGTGTGTATAAAGTTAATGTTTTTGGTGTTGCCAATTTGACTCGGATTTGTGTGCCTTATTTACAAAATGGAAGTCATGTAGTTTCCATAAGTTCGATGGGCGGAATTCAAGGAAGTATGAAATTCGCCGGACTTTCAGCTTATAGTTCGAGTAAAGGCGCTGTAATTACACTTTCTGAACTTTTAGCAGAAGAATATAAGGAACAAGGAATTGCGTTCAATGTTTTAGCACTTGGCGCTGTAAATACTGAAATGTTGCAAGAAGCTTTTCCGGGTTATCAAGCACCAATATCGGCGATAGAAATGGCTGAGTATATTTTCAATTTCGCTTTAACGGGTGATAAATTTCATAACGGAAAAACGATTCAAGTTTCCTCTTCAACGCCGTAATTTTGAGTGAAGTTCTCTCTAAATACTTGCCCGAGCATTCAGTGCATTCTTGTTTTGAATTAATCAAAACTAATAATGTGCATTTAAAAATCGTTAACGAGCGACAGACACGTCATGGCGATTATAGACGAGCAGTTTGTGGAAAACATGAAATAACAGTAAATTCCAATCTAAATAAATACCGGTTTTTAATAACCTTAGTCCACGAAATTGCACATTTAGTGGCTTACGAAAAATACGGACGCGTAATAAAACCGCATGGTAACGAATGGAAAATTACGTTTCAGCGTTTGATGGTTACTTTTATCCGACCTGAGATTTTTCCGCATTCGGTTTTACCTTTGGTTGCCAATCATTTTCGAAATCCAACTGCAAGTAGCGATACTGATGCTCGATTGGCTTTTGCCTTAAAACAATTTGACGAGCGGAAACCAGATGTACATTTTATACACGAAGTACCAAGTGGTAGTTTATTCCGAATAAAAAATGGTAGAATTTTTCAGAAAAAAGGTTTGCGAGTAAAACGGTATGAATGTCTAGAGGTTGACAGCGGAAGATTGTATTTATTTAACGCCAACGCTGAGGTAGAGATTTTGCCAGATTGATTTGGTTTTTCATTTCGATTACGAAACTTCGGAATAGAAAACGCATCCTATTGATTAATTCCTATTTATTATAAATATATTTACATCCACAAATAAAAAAATGAGATTGCTTCGTGCCTCGCAATGAATATGAATAAAAATTATTACGCAATACTAATGGCCGGCGGAGTTGGTTCGCGATTTTGGCCCGTAAGTACAACCGAATTCCCAAAACAGTTTCACGACATGTTGGGAGCTGGAAGTACTTTGATTCAAAAAACCTTCAGCCGATTATCAAAAATAATTCCACCAGAAAATATTCTGATACTTACTAACGAACGCTATAACGATTTGGTTTTGGAACAACTGCCCATGGTAAAACAGGCGCAAGTGTTATTAGAACCTGCCATGAGAAATACGGCACCTTGTATTTTATACGCTTCGTTAAAAATTCAAAAGCAAAATCCAGATGCCGTTATGGTTGTCGCACCAAGCGATCACTGGATTGAAGATGAGGATGCTTTTGCAAGTGATCTTCAACAGTGCTTTGATTTTTGCCAAAAAGAAAATGCGTTGATGACTTTAGGTATTCAGCCCACTTTTCCAAATACGGGTTTTGGTTATATTGAATATGACAAATCGGATGCAAATTCGATTAAAAAAGTAAATCAGTTCAGAGAAAAACCGGATTATGAAACGGCAAAATCGTTCTTGGAAGCTGGTAATTTCCTTTGGAATGGCGGAATATTTATTTGGAGTGTAAAATCGATTACTCAGTCTTTTGAGAAGTTTCAGCCGCAAATGAATGCACTATTTCAAAAAGGTATAACTAGTTATAATACGAATGACGAAAAGGAATTTATACACAATAATTACGAAAAAGCAGAAAACGTTTCTATCGATTATGCGGTAATGGAAAAAGCGAAAAATGTGTTTGTTCTTCCGGCGACTTTTGATTGGAATGATTTGGGAACTTGGGGACAACTTCACGAAAAACTCGAAAAAGACGAGAATAATAATGGTGTCATCAATGCCAAAGTGGTGATGGAAAATGCATCCAACAATATCGTGCGTTCTGATGCTAATAAGCTAATTGTCATTGATGGTTTGAACGATTATATTATTGTTGACAAAGAAGGAATATTGTTGATTTATCCAAAAAGTAAAGAGCAAGATATCAAGCGAATTACGGCGCTAGCTAATAAATTATAGAATGAAAAGGAATCGCGTGCTGCGTTTATCTATTCAGAAAATCCAGCAGCCAAACAATCAAAACAAATTTATAGTACCTTGCACTTGATTTATAAAAGGCTATAAAATGTTTGGTAAAAAATTGTGTTTGTTTTTTATGTTCTTTTTAACTACACAATTTGTAAACGCGCAGTTATCAAATTTCACTTTGACGGTCACAAAAACAAATGAAAGCTGCAACGATAACGGAACGCTAAGTTTTTTAGTTTCAAACACTACTTTGGGTTCTGTATTTTTATATGCTGTTTATTTACTGCCTGATACTACAACTCCAATATCCGTGCAGTCTGCAACTACATTATCTGGATTGTCGGCGGGTAATTATCGGGTTGTTGCGACTCAATCTTTGGCCGGAAATAGTGGTTCTCAACAACAAGAAATAACAATTCTTGATTTAGTGGATCCGTTGCTATATCAAGCCACAAGCACCAATGAAGTATGTGGTAATGACGGTACAATTACAGTAAATGCCACGAGTGGAACACCATTTAATTATGAGATTTTTTCGGGACCAATGACCCGACCGTTGCAAACTTCGAATACGTTTTCTGGATTAACAGCTGGTGTTTATTTAATACGAGTTTTTGATGTTTGTAATCAGGGAGTCGTTCAGACGTTTACCTTAGTGCGATCGGATAACAATTTGAATTTGACTTTAATTCCACCGTATTTAAATTCCTGTACAGACGTTACTATCGGCTTTAACTTTGTATCTTTTTTGCCGACACCTCAAGGAGTTGTGAGGTATCCTATTCAGGTAACAACTACACTTTTGTTGCCAACCGGAACGATAACTAATACCAATACAGTAACAAGTGGTAATGTCTTTGCCCAAACAGTAATTCGTCTCAACAATCAACCCTTTAACTATTCATTCACTATTACTGATGGTTGCGGTGCGGTTTACGCTTTGAGTGGCACAGTTCCCAATTTAGAGATAGCTCCAATAACTTACGTAATTGTACCGCAGGATTGTATTTTTATGCGGACTAATTTTTTTAGTGTAACTGGATTAATTATGACAGCGGCTCCTTCAACTTATGGAGGCACGTTACCACAGAGTTTTACGGGCTCAATACTAAATGACGAAGTGAATGTTGGTAATTTAACAGCAGGAACTTACGTCTTTAGTGCTTTGGATCGGTGTGGCGATTTGCAAATAATTACTGTTGATGTTGTATTGACAAATCCAATGGGTACACCGCCGTATCCTGTGTTTTTTAACCGCACTTGTATTGATGCCACAGTTTTTATATATGATGTTCAGCAGTTGATAATGATTTCAGCTCCTCTAACTTTTACTACTCCATTACCACATGATTATACCAATTTAATAAATTTTGCAAACTATGCCGTTTTTGTTAATTTACCAGTTGGAACTTATGTGTTTAACGTAATTGACCTATGCGGAAATCCACAACCTTTCACCCTTATTATTGCTCCCGAATCTTTGCCTCCGACAGTCCGTGTTTTAGAAGGATGTACAGATGGAGTGGGTTCGCTTCAAATTTCAGGTCAGATGACCAGCATTTTCTTAACAGTAGCCCCGATTGCATATAGCGGAACAGTACCATTCAACTTTACAACTAGTTTAATTGGCGGAAAACTAACCTTGGGCAATCTTCCTCCAGGGAATTATAGTTTTCAATCTACGAATGCGTGTGCGACTTCTTTTACCACAAATGCAACGGTTCTCGGGTACCAAGACACTACAAGTGTGATTGTTTCTGCCAACTGCGGATCTTTTAATCTCAGCTTGACGCATACTAGTAATAATTTTTTTGGTTCCAAATTTTGGCTTCAAAAACGCAATCCCGTAACCAATACGTGGGGACATCCTTCCACGAATGTAGTTTATACAAGCGGAGCTCCTAACGCAACGAACGCTTATGAGTTAAGTATCCTTTCAACAAATTTAAATTTGGCGTATAGTGGTCATTTTAGAATAGTTAAAGCTTATAATGTTTATGTAAATGGAAGCGCTTCACCAATTGTTTGTTTGAAGGTTCTTGATGAATTTGACTTTTCTGCCGGTCCACAAATTATCGATATTTATTCTATTTCTTGTGGTTCGACTTTTGAAGTTATTGTAAACGCAGTAGGGAATTCGGCACTGATTTATAGAATCACAACCAAAAATAACCAGCCTTTTTTAATTGAAAACGGCAGCTCTAGTCTCTTCTCTGCATTGCTCCCAGCAATCTATAATTTTGAAGTTGAAGATGTTTGTCAAAATACCATAAGCAGCCAATTTGAGGTTTTAAATCCGCTTCCATTGGTAATTACGGCTTCTTCAATTGTTTGCGATGGCGATAATGCATCCTTATCGGTTCCAAACTTTTCATTCCTGACCTATCAGTGGTGGAAAGATACTAACGCCACAACTATTTTAAGTACTAGTGGTACATTAAATTTTCCATCGTTTAACGCTACTGCAAATAATGGAACCTATCATGTTACGATTACTTATGCGGGAAATCCGAATTCCTGCCTTAATCAGACTTTAAATTACACCATTAATCTTAGCAACGCACTGCCGCAGGCTGGGAATGATGCTACCGTTTCCTACTGTGGAAATCAAGGTTCAATTAATCTGGAATCATTGTTGTCTGGAAATTTTGATTTGTTTGGAGCTTGGTCCGAAACAACAACAAGCGGAATGCTAACCAATAATTTATGGAATTCAACTAGCGTTCCCTTTGGAATGTATCAGTTTAAATATCGTGTTACGGGAACCTGTAATTCTTTCGATGAAGCTTCAATAAATATTGCTGTAAAAGAAATTCCAGAAATTCCAATTGCTAGTGTTAATCCGATAATTTGTGAAGGAAATGATTTGAATCTTTTTGCCACAACTGTACCCAACAATGTTATTTATAATTGGACTGGACCTAACGGATTCACATCGACGCAACAAAATCCTACCGTCAATTCAATTTCTTCAATTCAAAACGGTATTTATACGGTGCATGCCACTCAAAATGAATGTAATTCTGGTGATTCCAATGTTACGGTTTTAGTGAATCTGTTGCCAAGTTTTATTTTAACTCAAGAGTGTATTGATAATCAATATGTAGTTAAGGCTGTAAAACAAAATGAGTCTTCTTATAACGATACGACAGCTCTATTTAATTGGACGGGACCAAATGGTTTTACAAGTAATCAGATTTCGATAACAATTACCGGCGGTGAAGTTGGACTTTACACGTTAACGATCGTCAATGATGATGGATGTGAAACGACCAATTCAATTCCAGTAGATAGAACGAACTGTTTTATTCCGAATGTAATTACACCCAATAACGATGGTACAAATGATGCACTTGATTTAACTGGATTTGCTGTAGACAAATTAGAAATATTCAACCGTTGGGGACGAAAGGTCTACGAAAAGACTAATTACCTAAACGAATGGCATGGCCAGAATAGAAGCGGAGAAATTCTTCCAGATGCTACCTATTATTACGTTATAAAATTGGCGACGGATGCAGAAGCTAAAATAGGTTGGATTTTCTTAAGTAGAGGGTAACTTATTCTCCTTTATTTTGGGCTTTTCTAATTTTTTTGAAAAGATTTGAAGAGTACACAAAATCAACAATGGCCTCATTATCGGTTTTGAAAATTTCTTTTTTACTACCTTCCCAGGCTAGAATTCCATTTTTAAGGAAAATTATTTTTTCTCCAATTTCCATAACAGAGTTCATGTCGTGAGTGTTTACAACAGTTGTAATGTTATATTCTTGGGTGATTTCATGGATTAAATTGTCAATTAAAATAGCAGTCTTTGGATCTAGACCAGAGTTGGGTTCGTCACAAAATAGATATTTAGGATTGTTTACTATCGCCCTAGCTATGGCAACACGTTTTTGCATTCCGCCGGATAGTTCAGAAGGCATTTTGTGATTGGAATTTACTAAATTAACTCTCTTGATAACAAAATTTACACGTTCTTTAATTTCTTCGGATGATTTTTTGCTAAACATTTTCAACGGAAAACCCACGTTTTCTTCAACAGTCATGCTGTCAAATAGAGCGCTACCCTGAAAAACCATCCCAATTTCGGTACGCAATTCTCTTTTTTCAGCATCAGAAAGTTCGGTATAGATTCTACCATCAAAAGCAATAGTTCCTTTATCGGGCGTGTGAATTCCAAGCAAGCTTTTTAGCAAAACCGTTTTTCCAGAACCACTTTGACCAATAATAAGATTGGTTTTGCCAGTTTCAAAAGTGGTGCTAATTCCCTTTAAAACCATAACACCTCCAAATGATTTTTCGACATTTTTTACTTCTATCATTAGGTCAAAAGTAATTGTGTTAATATATAGTTTACTAAAATTATCGTAACCGAGGTCCATACAAATGATACCGTACTTGCTTTGCCCACTTCTAGGGCGCCACCTTTCATATAATACCCATGAAATGAAGGAATTGTTGCCAAAATTAAGGCGAAAACAAAGGTTTTCATAAAAGCATAAGTAATATGGAAAGGAATAAAATCCATTTGCAGACCACTTATAAAATCGGTGCTATTTCCAAAACCACCATAAACACTAGCAATAAAACCACCTGCGATTCCTAAGAACATTGCAATTCCAATCAAAAATGGGTATAAAAGTAAAGCGATCAATTTTGGGAACACTAAATAATTCAAAGAATTCACCCCCATAACTTCTAGAGCATCAATTTGCTCTGTAACACGCATCGTTCCTATACTCGACGTAATAAATGAACCCATTTTTCCTGCCATGATTATCGAAATAAAGGTTGGAGCAAATTCGAGAATTATGGATTGTCTGGTTGCAAAACCGATAAGGTATTTCGGAATTAACGGATTGGTTAAATTTAATGCCGTCTGAATGGCAACAACGCCACCCACGAAAAATGAAATGAAGGCCACAATTCCAAGGGAACCGATAATTAAATCATCTATTTCTTTAAAGATTAACGTTCTCATTACAGACCATTTTGTAGGCTTCCTGAATATTTCAGCAAGCATCAAAAAATACTTTCCGATTTGAGATAAATAGCGAACGAGCATCATAATTTTAAAATAATGTCAAAAATAACTATAAGTTATGAGTTATGGGTTATTAAGTTGTGAGTTTTTTGGGCGTTTCCTTTCAGGTCGGGCTTTCCGCTTTATCTTTTTAGGGATTTATCAATCCCTAAAAAGGATACCGCTCCAATCCCTAACGCAAATTTTAGAAAAGCTTCTCTTTTATCTTTTTCCAACGGTAATTCCGAATGAATTTTGCTTGCTCTTGTGTAACCAAAAGTGATTTTTTAGCCGATTTTGCTTTCCAGAATCCACTGAGGTAATCCATAAACAATAAAGGTTTTCCCTTTCGCAGTGCTAGTTTTAAAGATGCAATAGAAGTGATTGTAAATCCGTAGCCCAAACTGTAAAAAGCTTCGCCTTGTTTGTAACGTGCGGTTTTGTTGTAATTAGCTCCCGTTGGTTTCAAGTGTTTTACTTTCAAGGATTTATCGGTAACAACCTTCCAATGGTAAAATTTGCACAATAATTCGTCAACTGTGTCCCAACCCATAGCCGGTTTTAAGCCGCCAATTTGTTTAAAACATTCTTTTCGGTAGGCTTTGAATGCGCCGCGAATATGGTCTTTATCGGTGAGGTTTTCGAGAATCCAATCACCATTTTTTTCGATATAGGCGAATCCACCGACCATTCCAATTTTGTCATCCGATTTAAAATGAGTGATTATGGTTTCGAAATAATTGGTCGGAAAAATTAAATCGGCATCAGCCTTTACAATAAAATCGTAATTTTCATCTAAAGTTTCTAAACCTTTTTGAAAAGCCTGAATCACTTTGCTTCCCGGAAGATGAATTGCTTCTGAAATACTATTTACTAGTGAAATCCATGTATGTTTTTCGGCGAAAGCCAGAATAATTTCAGAAGTTTTATCAGTAGAATTGTCATTTACAACAACGACTTTTGTAGGTAAAACAGCTTGTTCAACCAATGACTGAAGTGTCAAAGCAATGAATGCTTCCTCATTATGTGCCGGAATGACAATATAGTAGTTCATAAAGAAGTAGTCTTTTGTCTTTTATCTATTCTCTATTTTCTTTCACTGCATACACCATATAATATCGTGGAGTGAAATATCTAAGTAAAGGGCGGAACCCCAATTTTTTAACGGGATGCGTAAATTTAACGCGATCCACAATTTTCCACCCGGTTTTTTCTAAAAGCCAGTCCAATTGCCAATCTTCAAATTCGTGGTAGTGACGATCCCATGTATCGGTTTTGCTCTGATATGCTGGAGAAAACCATAAACGTAGTGGAATTGAAATCAACAATTTGTCGCATTTTACGTTTTCTAAAATGGTATACGGATTTAATAAATGTTCGAAAATTTCAAAACCAGTAAAGACATCGTATGTTTGATTTTGCAATGCGGTTTGATTGTTATCTAAATCTTCGCCGGTAGTATTTTTAACGGTATAGCCATTGTCTTCCATGATTTTAGAAAACGGATTGGTAACACCAAGGTCGAAAATAGTTTCACTGGTAGTGATGTGTTTTTTTAAAAAAGCTAAAGTCAGATTGAAACGTTTGCTCGGATAGGTCTTCTCGTACATGAAAATGTAAATTAAGGTACAAATTTACTTTTTTCTTCGAACTTCCAACTTCGAACTTCCAACTTTTCTACATTTTATAAACCATAGCATTCACATTCATTCCCGCACCAACGGATGCAAAAAGAATGATGTCGCCTTTATTTAGGTTTTGGTTTTTGATTTCGCCTTTAACCATTGAATCGTATAATGTCGGGATAGTAGCTACACTTGAATTGCCTAATTTATGGATGCTCATTGGCATAATTCCCTCGGGCATAGTCTGATGGTGAAGCTTGTAAAAACGCTGTACAATCGCTTCGTCCATTTTTTCGTTAGCCTGATGAATAAGGATTTTTTTTATGTCTTTAATGTCAACGCCGCTTTTCTCCAAGCATTCTTTCATAGCTTTAGGAACATGGATTAAAGCAAATTCGTAAATCTTTCTACCGTGCATTTTGATATAACGAACGTCTGGATCGAGGGTATTGTTAAAGGAGTTTCCGAAGAATAAATAATAGGCTTCATCGTACGCAAACGTAGCGGATTCATGGGCTAAAATTCCACCAGCTTCTTCAGTAGCTTCTATAATTGTAGCACCGGCACCATCAGAATAAATCATGCTATCGCGATCGTGTAAATCAACTACACGTGACAGAGTTTCGGCTCCAATAACCAAACATTTTTTAGCCATTCCAGCTTTTATGAATGCTTGTGCTTGAATTACGCCTTCTAGCCAGCCAGGACAGCCAAATAACATATCATAAGCGACACATTTTGGATTTTTGATACGCAATTCAAATTTAACTCTAGCGGCTAAACTGGGAACGGAATCGGTTTGGATAGTTCCTTTCCTAACATTGCCGAAGTTGTGAGCCAAAATTATATAATCCAAAGTTTCAGGATCAATTTTTGCGTCTTCAATCGCTTTTTTAGCAGCAAGAAATGCAATGTCGGAGGTGTTTAAATCATCAGTAACATACCGTCGTTCTTGTATACCTGTAATTTCAAGAAACTTCTTGGCAACGATATCATTCGGATGCGGAAATGGACTTCCGTCATCGTTTAGAAAAACGTGATCGGCAAAATCTTTATTGGATACTATTTCGGTTGGAATGTAGCTTCCAGAACCCGTTATTTTTATATTCATTAGTATGATGCTATTTCATTGCGAAATTATAAATAAAACCCGTTTAAAGTTATCAAAATATAAACAAACAGAACTGAATTATGAATATTATCGGTAATGATTATTAATATTGTGAATATCTCATTTTTTAACGCTTATTTTGAGATATTTTTATTTGCATTACGGTCGCAATGCTTAAAGCTTGTGTTTTTATTTGTTCCGATTTAGCTCCTTGAAAGTTCTCATCAACACTTGCATAAAAATGACTTAGCCAAATCATGAATAATTCGGGTGTAAGATGTTCTCTTGTATCGATGTCTAAATGGATTTGCGTTAGATTTTTGCTGTAACCGCCAGTTCCTAAAATGGCTTGCGACCAGAATGTGACTAATATTGGTAAGTGCTCTTCTAAATGTATTTTGACAACATCGGTAAAAATATAACTAATCGAATCATCTGAAAGCAGTTTTTTATAAAATGCATCAACGAGTAAAAATAGATCATCTTGATTTTGAATGTCGTGCATTGTGCTTCTTGGTTTCTATGGCAAAAGTAAGCTTTTTGACTTAGTTGAAAATTGATCTTTGTCATGTTTTAAAAAAAGGCTCCAAGAAAACTTGAAGCCTTTTATCATTTGGCTAATGCCTAATTACTATTTTACATATACGCCTCAATGGGCGCACAACTGCAAATTAAATTACGATCACCATAGGCATCATCAGTACGACGAACCGTTGGCCAAAATTTATTATCTGAAATATAATCTAATGGGAAAGCCGCAGTTTCTCTAGTATATGGAAAAACCCAATTGTCCGAGGTTAGCATGGCTAAAGTATGCGGTGCATTTTTCAAAACGTTGTTGGCATCCTCTACACTAGCAGCTGTAATCTCTTTTCGGATGGAAATCATCGCATCACAAAAACGGTCTAATTCGGCTAAATCTTCACTTTCTGTCGGCTCAATCATCATCGTTCCGTTTACAGGAAAAGATACTGTTGGCGCATGGAAACCGTAATCCATCAAGCGTTTGGCAATATCAACCACCTCAATACCGTTTTGTTTGAACGAACGACAATCAATAATCATTTCGTGAGCCGCGCGTCCCATTTCTCCAGTATATAAAATTGGATAATGCTCTTCTAATCTTGCTTTCATGTAATTGGCGTTCAAAATGGCGAATTGTGTAGAGCTTTTCAACCCTTCAGCACCCAGCATTGTGATGTATCCATAAGAAATCAAACAAACCAAAGCCGAACCATAAGGCGCAGCAGAAATCGCAGTGATTGCTTGGTCACCGCCAACCGTTATTATCGGATTCGTGGGTAAGAACGGAACTAATTTTTCATTTACACATATTGGTCCAACACCTGGTCCGCCTCCACCGTGAGGAATAGCGAACGTTTTGTGTAAGTTTAAGTGACAAACATCAGCACCAATCGTTGCTGGATTGGTCAATCCAACCTGCGCATTCATATTGGCACCATCCATATAAACCAAACCGCCATTGTCGTGAATGATTTGAGTAATCTCGCAAATAGCGCTTTCAAAAACGCCGTGAGTAGAAGGATAAGTAACCATCAAAGCGGATAAATTATCTTTGTGTTCAATAGCTTTTGCTCTTAAATCTTCTACATCAATATTACCGTTTTCCATAGTTTTGGTAACGATAATGGTCATTCCTGCCATTGCAGCTGACGCTGGATTGGTTCCGTGTGCCGATGATGGAATCAAACACACATTTCTATGGGTATCGCCTTTTGATAAATGATAAGCACGAATGGTCATTAGGCCGGCATATTCGCCTTGCGCACCCGAGTTGGGTTGTAATGTTGTACCCGCAAAACCAGTAACAACGTTCAATTGATGCTCTAATTTTTTAAGCATTGTTATGTATCCTTCTGCTTGTTCGATAGGAGCGAAGGGGTGGATGCTGTTCCAGTTTGCCATTGATAACGGCAACATTTCGGCAGCAGCATTTAATTTCATAGTGCAAGAACCTAACGCAATCATCGAGTGATTTAGCGATAAATCTTTGCGCTCTAATTTTTTGATGTAACGCATCAACTGGGATTCAGAATGATGGTTATTGAAAACATCGTGCAATAAGAATGTAGATTTTCTTTCTAAACCAGCAGAAAAATCATCTGAGGATGTTAGTGAAGAAACAGTGAATTTTTCTTTTCCAGTAGCTTCGGCGAAAATTGCAATAATTTGATTGATGTCCGCAATAGAAGTGGTTTCGTTCAACGAAATAGAAATTGTATTAGCATCCGTATAATAGAAGTTCACTTCATTTTTCTCTGCAATAGCTTTTACTTTTTGAGCATCAGCCTTTACAAGAATAGTATCGAAAAAAGAAGTATTGGTTTGGTAAACGCCCAATTTATTTAAGGCATCCGCCACAGTTACCGCCGAGGCATGTACTTTATTAGCAATATATTTTAGTCCTTTTGGTCCATGATATACCGCATACATTCCGGCCATAACCGCCAGTAAGACTTGTGCCGTACAGATATTTGATGTTGCTTTTTCACGTTTGATGTGTTGTTCCCGTGTTTGCAAAGCCATACGTAAAGCACGATTTCCGTTGGTGTCAATGGTTACCCCGATGATTCTTCCTGGCATCGAACGTTTGTATTCTTCTTTGGTTGCAAAAAAGGCAGCGTGTGGTCCGCCATAACCCATCGGAATTCCGAAACGTTGTGTAGTTCCAACAACAACATCAGCGCCCATTTCTCCCGGAGAAGTTAATTTAACTAAGGATAAAATATCGGCTGCGACCGCCACTTTAATATCGTTTGATTTTGCTTTCGCTATAAATCCAGCGTAGTCATTTACTTGACCGTATTTTCCAGGATATTGAAGGATTGCTCCAAAAAATTCAGCCGAAAAATCAAAAGTTTCGTGGTTTCCAATTACTAATTCAACACCAATTGGCGTAGAACGTGTTTGTAAAACCGATAGGGTTTGTGGCAATACTTCTTCTGAAACGAAGAATTTATTAGCATTGTTTTTCTTTTGGTCACGCGATCGAACATCAAACAATAAGGCCATTGCTTCTGCTGCTGCTGTACTTTCATCAAGTAAAGAAGCATTAGCGATTTCCATTCCAGTTAATTCGATCACCGTAGTTTGAAAATTCAAAATAGCTTCCAATCTTCCTTGCGCAATCTCAGCTTGATAGGGCGTGTAAGCGGTATACCAACCTGGATTTTCAAAGATGTTTCTCTGAATTACCGCGGGAACAATGGTTGGGTGGTATCCCAAACCGATATACGATTTGAACACCTTATTCTTTTTACCTAATTCCTGAATGTGGTTTAGGTATTCATATTCGGTCATTGGTGCATCCAAATTCAAGTCATTTTTCAAACGGATATTATCGGGCACCGTTTCGTAAATTAGTTGTTCGAAAGAGTCAACTCCAATAGTTTTGAACATGTGGTTAAGGTCACTCTCACGTGGACCTATGTGGCGTATTGCGAATGCATCTGTTTTCATTAAATAGTAAGTTCTAAGTGTTTAGTTGTGCTTGTTCCGATGTAAATCAGGTTAGTTAATTAAAGCACACAAAAGTAATTATTAATGTTCTAATTTTATGCTAAACAATGCCCAATATTTTGAGAAATTTTCAACCAAAAACGGGTCTTATTAACATATTGATTAGTTTTGTGTAATGACGATTTTTAAGAAATGTATCGATTTTTATATCAGCAGTAGTATCCACGTGGCTTTGTCTTGCTATTCTTTAGTGAGAATGACCTGTTTTATGTTTGAAATTCAGAATAGTGATGCACCTGCTTTTTTTGCTTTTTTCGGAACAATAGTCGGCTATAATTTTGTCAAATATGATGCTTTGGCAAGAACTCAAAAATTGCAGATGCGAACCGAATTAAAAGCCATTATTGGTTTAAGTTTTTTCTCGTTTTTGGCTACGGTTTATTTCTTTTTTACTTTAGATAAAACTACAAAAATAATTGCCGTTGTCTTTCTGTTTTTGACCCTTTTATATACGTTGCCGTTTTTTCCGAATAGAAGAAATGCTCGCAATTGGGCAGGCGTAAAGATTTATATTGTGGCACTTTGTTGGGTTGGGGTTTCTTTAGTTTTACCAATTTTAAATGCTGGAATTGCATTCGACAGTACGATACTTTTAGTGGGAGTGCAACGTTTTATTTTAATTTTTGTGTTAGTGCTAATTTTTGAAATCATCGATTTGCGATACGACGATCCACATTTGAAAACGGTTCCGCAACAAATAGGAGTGAATCAGACCAAAATAGTTGGAAGTGCTTTTTTATTTCTTTTTGTTCTTTTGGAATTTTTAGATGTTAATTTCAGTATTCAAACCTTGCTTTTGAAAATCGGTGTTGCAGCAACTACGATAACTTTTTTACTTTTTGCGAACGAAAAAAAATCGAAATACTACAGCTCTTTTTGGGCCGAAAGTATTCCGATTTTATGGTGGATTTTAGTTGTTCTTTTCGGCTAAATTTTTGATGAATTCATTTCTTTCTTTGATAAAATTTGTCAAATAATTTTTCAAAAACAGCTTGTCAAACATCTTTCCGAAAATTCCAAATGGTGTTTGATATTCAATCGTATCAATCATTACCGTTTTTCCGTTTTTTTCTACAAAAGTATGTTCGTGTTTGAACTTTTTAAAGCGGCCTTCCATCATTTCATCTACAAAATAAGTGGGAAATTCCATTGCAGTGATTTTGCTTTTGTGTGTTTGATAAATACCGAAATGTTTGCCGCGCCACGTTACGGTTTCATTCAGATTAATCAATCCAGATGCTACGCCATCAATTGCAGTTTCATTCGATTTTGAAGTGGACAATTTATGAATGTTGATGTTTCGGTTTAAATCGAAAACCTTTTGTATCGGTGCTTTTATTTTGGTAATGAGGTCAATGGTTGTCATGGTGTGTAATTAAGCAGTAAAAACAATTTGTTGCTCACGTTGCCCTTCTTTCGCTTTGCGTTTTCCTCTAAAGAAAAAATACAGATTCAAGAATAGCATTAATCCAAGATAAATTGTAAATCCGCCAATTTTATAACTAAGATTTTCTGTTAGTGTTTGATAGCTGTTATCATAATTATTCATTTCTAAAATCATCAAAGCAAACCCTAAATTGAGCAGATAAAAACCGGTTTCAAAGAGTTTATTTGTGGCAACGGCAATTTCTTCGCGACCTTTAAAAATGTCCATCATATATACTTTGCTGTTTTTAAAAAGTGTTCGAGAAACATAGTAAGTAAGAAATAAAGCGACTGGTAAATAAATAGCATAACCGATTAAAATTTTTGTAGTTTCCATAATAATTGTATTTAAATTAATTTTTGAATGTATTTAGTAAGAATAAAAATATTGAGGTAATGCATTATAGCGATGGTGCCAATGATGATTGCCGATTTGAGTGCAATAACTTCTAATAATTGATGGAACGATAGCATCTTTTCCCAAGAAATTAATGTCATTGCACAATATCCAAGATTTAGTAAATAATACCCAACAAGTAAGATTTGATTGGCTTTGTGGCATAAATCTTCGTGATCCGGAATCAAAGCTGAAACTAAAATGTTACCGTTTTTATAGCAAATTTTACCAACCCCAACAATTATTATCGAGGTAATTGTCAGATAAATTAGATATCCAATGATGTTGAGGTTCATAAGCTTGCTTTTTTATAAATTACGATTGAAAGAAAAAGCGCAAGTAGAAGTGGGATAGGAACTAATATATATACTAAAATGTCAGTATGAAATAGTTCTACCTCCAAATACCAAGTCAAAAAGAATAGTAAAGTAGTTGCAATATAAAGTTGAATAGCTATATTTTTAGGGTCATTATAAAGTAAAAATATACCTAAAAGCACTTGAATAAATCCCGTAAGCATAGTAGAATATAGTGCATAAGCAAAATAGTTTCCAGTTGAATCATTTATTCCAATTCCTATAAAACCTAAAACTATAGGTAAACTAATTGCAATTGCATTTAAAATTTTCACTGTTTTCATGATTCTAATTTGTTTTAAACTTTCAGAAAAAAATGAAAGTTAAGATTAAAAAAAGGGTTTATTTCTTCATAAATTTGACTAGCAATTGCGCCAACCAATTGTCTTTGTATTCTGTTATTTTATCTAAAACATTGTCTGCTTTCAATACAAAATCATACAATTTTCCGGTTTGCTCCACAAAATGTCTTTCTTCAGCCGTAGCATCCGCGGTAATGCTAGACACTTCTTTCAAGACTTTCAGCGCGGGTTTAATTTCACGTTTGCTTCGTTCTCTTGAAATCTTTACGGCCAATTCGTCCAAATCTTTTTCAGCAATAAAAAACTCTCTTCTTTCGCCAACTTTATATTCTTTATATACAATTCCCCAATCCATCAAAGCTCTTAAATTCATACTGGCATTACCTCGCGAAATCTGCAATTCTTCCATTATATCTTCCATTGAAACCGCTTCGTGTGATACCATTAAAAGCGCATGAATCTGAGCCATAGTTTTATTTATGCCCCACTGTGAACCCAGTGCTCCCCATGTTTGAACGAATTTATTTTTTGCTTCTCTGAATTCCATAATCCAAAGGTAACTAAAAGTTTTTAAAGTTTCAAAAATAAATGAAAGTTATTGTAAAATATTTAGGCGTTCCCTTCGGGCCGGGCTTTCCGCAGTACACGGTACTTGCTCCAAATGCTCAGCATTCACTGAACTCATATGAAAAATATTAACTTGGTGAAGTAATCCCTAACGCACTATGTATAAAAAAGAAACCGAAGCATAACTCCGGTTCCATAATCTAAAATATCTAAGCAGTCTAAAATGTCTAATCAGTCTAAAAAATCTACACCAATCCCGCTCGTTTCAACAATGCTTCCGGTTTTGGTTCTTGTCCACGGAAACGTTTGTACAATTCCATCGGCAATTCGGTTCCGCCTTTTGACAATACATTTTCTTTGAATTTTGCAGCCACTTCTTTATTAAAAATTCCTTTTTCTTGAAAATACGCAAATGCATCCGCATCCAAAACTTCAGCCCATTTGTAACTGTAATATCCTGAGGAATAGCCGCCAGCAAAAATATGCGAAAACGAAACACTCATGCAATTCTCAGCAACATCTGGATACAAATAGGTTCCTTTAAAAGCCTTTTTTTCAAAAGCTTTTACATCCGTAATTTCATTTGGATTATTGCTGTGGAACGCCATGTCTAAAAGTCCAAAACTTACTTGACGCAGTGTTGCCATTCCTTCTAAGAAGCTTGCGCTTTGCTTTATTTTATTGACAAAATCTTGCGGAATAATATCGCCAGTTTCGTAATGTTTCGCAAACAAAGCCAAAGCTTCCGGTTCGTAACACCAGTTTTCCATAACCTGACTCGGCAATTCTACAAAATCCCAATAAACCGATGTTCCTGATAAACTTGGATAAGTCGTATTCGCTAACATACCGTGTAGAGCGTGTCCAAACTCATGAAACAGAGTCGTTACTTCGTTAAAAGTTAGGAGTGAAGGCTTACTTTCTGTTGGTGGCGTAAAGTTGCAAACGATGGAAACGTGCGGTCGTTCATTAACGCCGTCTTTAATATATTGTGGTTTGAATGATGTCATCCAAGCGCCGTTTCGTTTTCCTTTTCGTGGAAAAAAGTCAGCGTAAAAAATCGCCACCAATTTGTTTTCGAAGTCTACTACTTCAAAAGTTTGTACCTCTTCATGGTATTTTTCGATATCAAGCACTTCTTTGAATGTGATTCCAAATAATTTTTCAGCAACGGTAAAGGCACCGTTTAGAACATTTTCAAGTTTAAAATAAGGTTTTAATTGTTCGTCATCAAAGTCGAATAATTTTTGTTTTAGCTTTTCCGAATAATAAGCGCCGTCCCATTTTTCGAGCTGGTCAATTCCGTCTAGTTCTTTCGCGAAAGTGGTTAATTGAGCAAATTCTTTTTCGGCTGCTGGTTTGGCTTTCGACAATAAATCATTCAAAAACGATTTTACTTTTTCCGGAGTTTGCGCCATTCGTTCTTCGAGAACAAAATCGGAATGCGTTTTATAACCTAATAAATTGGCGCGTTCAAATCGAAGTTTAGCAATCTTTAATGTGATTTCCTGATTGTCGAATTCATTGTTTTGGAATGCTTTTTTTCCGGCTGCGATGGCGATTTCTTTTCGAAGTTCCCGATTGTCAGCATACGTCAAAAAAGGAATATAACTTGGATAATCCAAAGTAAAAATCCAGCCTTCAACGTTTTTAGATTTTGCCAGACTTGCTGCTGCTTCAATGGTTCCCTCAGGTAAGCCTTTTAAATCTGCTGGGTTAGTAATGTGTAACTGATAATTGTGGGTTTCGGCCAAAACATTTTCGCTATACGTTAGTTTTAGTTTGGCTAATTCGGTATCAATTTCGCGTAAACGCAATTTTTTATCCTCAGAAAGCAAGGCTCCGTTTCGGGAAAAACTTTTAAATTTTTTGTCTAATAAAGTGGCTTGCTCTGGATTTAAATTCA
The DNA here is from genome assembly GCF_029945805.1 of Flavobacterium sp. GTDB lineage: Bacteria > Bacteroidota > Bacteroidia > Flavobacteriales > Flavobacteriaceae > Flavobacterium. Next base: position 50,099 of record NZ_JAQSDH010000048.1, on the reverse strand, counting down.
GCTTGTCTTTTTGCTCGTAAACGGCTTTTACACGTTTGAACAATTCTTCATTCAATGCGATATCGTTACTGAAAGCCGTTAATAGTGGAGAAACATCTTGCGCGATTTTCTGCATTTCGTCACTCGTTTCAGCCGAATTTAAATTAAAAAAGATTGAAGATACTCGATCCAAACTTTCGCCAGAATAATCTAAAGCTTCGATGGTGTTTTGAAAAGTTGGCGCTTCCGGATTGTTGGTTATTGCATCGACTTCTGCTCTGGCTTTGGAGATGTTTTCTTCGAAAGCAGTTTTGTAATCTTCTAATTTGATTTGGGCAAAAGGTGCCGTATTGTGTTTGGTGTTGAACTTTTGTGTTAGAATTTTCATTTGATTTAGGTAATTAACCGCAAAGTTCGCGAGGATTTACGCAAGGTTCGCAAAGTTTTTTAATTAAGATTTTATTTAAAAATTTTGACCGAAGTTTATAGATAGTTTAGCCCAGATAGTAGTGGAAATCCTTTTTTTTCTTTAAAAAAAAGATTGTAACGGATAGCTGGAAATAGCTCCTACTTTTTCAATTCATCCGAAGACTTATTGACGGCTTCTTTCAGGCTTTCTTTGTAGGCGATGATTTTATTCAGCACATTTTTATCGTGGCTTCCGATGATTTGAGCAGCTAGAATTCCGGCATTTTTGGCACCGTTTAAAGCCACTGTCGCCACGGGAACACCGCCTGGCATTTGCAAGATTGACAAAACCGAATCCCAACCATCAATAGAATTACTCGATTTTACAGGAACACCAATTACGGGCAAAGGCGACATGGAAGCGACCATTCCGGGTAAATGTGCAGCACCACCGGCTCCGGCAATGACAACCGAAATTCCGCGAGTATGTGCGTTTTTGCTAAAATCGAATAATTTTTCAGGCGTTCTGTGTGCTGAAACAATATCAACTTCAGTTTCAATTTCAAAACTTTTCAGAATGTCGATTGCTTCTTGCATTATGGGTAAATCTGATTTTGAACCCATTATTATGGCTACTTTGCTCATGATTATTTCTTTGTATTTTTTTTGATTAGTTTGTTTATTTCGGTCAAACCGTTATTGCTTTTTGGATTAAAAAGTTCGCTAACAAATAAAACTTTACCATTTTGGTCTAAAAGCATGTTGGTCGGATAAAAATTAACATTCATTGCATCGATTGTTTTTTGATCATTCGGAATTATGGTAAAATCCAATTTGTTTCGGGTTAAGAATTTTTCAATCACTTCTGTTTTGTCGTAGGTGATGGCAAAATAGACCATATTTTCGTCTCCATATTTTTCTTTTAGTTTGTTTAAATCGTGCATTTCTTTAATGCAAGGTGCACATTTGGTGAACCAAAAATTCAAAAAAACCATTTTTCCTAAAAGTGATTGCGAAGTATACTTTTTCCCTGATATGTCAGTTAGTACCAAGTTGGAGAGCGTACTTCCTATGATTTTTTTTCGGTTACTTTTTTCTTTATTCTGTAAATCAAAGAATGCTTGGTTGTCTTTTTTGACTTCTGCGTCGCTTCGGGTTTTTAATACTAAGGTTACCTTGTTGACAATAGAGTCCGATAGGTAAATTGTTTTAAGTTTATGAGAATCTTTGGTTTTTACAATAGAATCAAAATAGGTTTGTGTGAAGGGCTTTCCACTTTCAAGCCTGTAGTCAATGGTTGGTTTCGGAACTTTATTCAAAAGATCAATGTACTTCCATTTGGTAATCGCGACAGCATTATTTGAAACAAAGTCATATTCTTGCGAAACGGCAATTGTACTGTAGAAAACTAAAAAAAGATAAAGAACTTTTTTCATAGTGTATTTATCATTTGGCACTGATTACTCGTATGCTGTTCTTTACTTTTTCAGCAATTCTTCTGGCTTCATCCATGTTTTCGTTGACAATAGTTACGTGTCCCATTTTTCGGAAAGGACGCGTTTCGCCTTTGCCATAGATATGGGGCGTTACACCATCAATTGCCATGATTTTTTCTATATTTTCATAAACTACATCTCCCGTAAATCCTTCAGCACCAACCAAATTTACCATAATCCCCGCAACTTTACTAGCGGTATTTCCCAGAGGTAAATTTAAAATCGCACGAATATGATTTTCAAATTGAGAAGTATAACTAGCTTCAATACTGTAATGGCCAGAGTTATGGGGTCTTGGTGCGACTTCATTGACCATTAATTTATCGTCTTCGGTTTGGAACATTTCAACAGCTAACAAACCAACATGATTAAAAGATTTAGAAACTTCTAATGCAATTTCGTTCGCTTTCTGAGCTACTTTTTCGTCAATTCGCGCCGGACAAATCACATATTCTACTTGGTTGGCTTCGGGATGGAATTCCATTTCAACAACCGGATAGGTTTTTACTTGACCTGCAACATTGCGAACTACAATGACCGCTAACTCATTTTTAAAAGGAACCAATTCTTCTGCGATACATTCTACATCAGGTAAAGTTTCGATATCTTTTGCCGAACGTATAATTTTAACACCGTTACCATCGTAACCAAATCGGGCGCTTTTCCATACAAATGGCATTTTCACTTTGCCCTCCATAAATTCTACTAAAAGTTCCTTTAAACTCTTAAAAGCTTTTCCTTTGGCTGTTGGAATATTGTTTTTAATATAAAACTCCTTTTGAACGGATTTACTCTGAATCAAGCGCAACGTTTTTGGCGAAGGATATACTTTTAAACCTTCATTTTCTAATTTTTCTAACGCATCTAAATTTACGTTTTCAATTTCGAGGGTCAATACATCTACTAATTTTCCGAAGTTATAAACGGCATCAAACTCGAGTAAATCTCCTTGGAAAAAATTATTGCAAGCCAGTCGGGCTGGTGCTTCATGACTTGAATCAAGAACAAATGTTTGAATGTCAAATTTTCGGGTTTCAGCCAAAAGCATTTTGCCTAGTTGACCGCCGCCGAGGATTCCTAGTTTAAAATCGGAAGAGAAATAGTTCATTTGTAGTAGTTGTTGTTGGCACAAAGATAGTATTTCAAATTCAAAAATCATTTGGATAGTTGAAGCAAAACTTCTTTCGTTGCAGCTTGATATCTGTTTGATTGACTGGTGAAATTTTCCTGTATTTTTTTCAGATAACTCCAACTTTCAAGAAGTACCCGAGCTTATACACCCGAGAATTCTTACTTGACTACTTTCATTGATTCGGTTAAAAAAAGTCCTATCCATTTGTAAATATATCATTTTTCGAAAAAAGTCTTAATACTTAGTACTTAATACTTAATACTTCTTTAAATTTGCACCTTATTTCAAATTCCTAAATAATGATACACCTTCACGATAAAACTTTCGAGCCGTTTATTTCTTCAGATGAAATTGATTTTGCAATCAAAAATATGGCCAAACAAATGGACGATGATTTTTTTGACGAAGTGCCAGTTTTTATTGGTGTTTTGAACGGAGCATTCATGGTTTTGTCCGATTTAATGAAACAATACCGCGGCATGTGTGAAGTGAGTTTTGTGAAAATGGCTTCATATGAAGGAACAGCAACGACAAATGAAGTGAAACAATTGATTGGTTTAAACCAAGATTTGGAAGGAAGAACGGTTGTAATTGTGGAAGATATTGTAGATACCGGAAACACGGTGGAAGAATTGAAAGCTATTTTCAAACAGAAAAAGGTAAAGCATTTAAAATTCGCTACCTTGTTTTTCAAGCCGGAAGCGTACAAAAAAGAAATTAAGATAGATTACATCGGCATTAGAATTCCAAATAAGTTCATCGTTGGTTACGGATTAGACTACGATGGATTGGGAAGAAATCTACCAGACGTTTACCAACTTGCTCAATAATTTAAAATTTAAAATAGTAAAATGATTAACATCGTTCTTTTCGGAAAACCAGGTGCAGGAAAAGGCACACAAGCTGACTTTTTAAAAGAAAAATACAATCTGACCCATCTTTCGACGGGAGATATTTTCAGATTCAATATTAAAAATGATACCGATTTAGGTAAACTGGCTAAAACGTTCATCGATAAGGGCGATTTGGTTCCAGATGAAGTTACGATTAAAATGTTGGAAAGCGAAGTGGATAAAAATCCAAATTCTGCTGGATTTCTTTTTGATGGTTTTCCACGAACGATTGCACAAGCTCAGTCTTTGGATCTATTTTTAAAATCAAAAAAGCAAAATATCACTGCTACAGTTGCTTTAGAAGCGGATGATACTATTTTAGTTGCCCGTTTATTGGAAAGAGGAAAAACCTCAGGTAGACCAGACGATCAAGACGAAGAAAAGATTAGAAACCGTTACGATGAATACAACCAAAAAACAGCTCCTTTAATGGATTATTACAAAACACAAGGTAAATTTTACGCAGTTAACGGCATTGGTTCGATTGACGAAGTTACACAACGCTTAAGTAAAGTAATCGACGGTTTATAGTTTTTAGTTTCAGGTAACAACTTGAAACTTGAAACCTCAAACTTGAAACAAAACATATGGAAATACTCATTATACTTTTTTTAATACTACTTAACGGCGTTTTTTCCATGTCTGAAATCGCTTTGATTTCGGCGCGTAAAAACCGCCTGGAAACAGCAGCAAAAAAAGGAAACACCAATGCTAAAGTTGCTTTAGATTTAGCCAATTCACCAAACAAATTTCTTTCAACAGTTCAAATTGGGATTACGCTAATTGGAATTCTGACAGGTATTTATTCTGGGGATAAAATTACGACAGATGTACGACTTTTTGTTGAAGGTTTCGCGAGTTTAAAGTCCTATGCAGATACTATTTCTGTTGGTATTGTGGTGGTAATATTAACTTTTTTTTCTTTAGTTTTAGGCGAATTGTTACCCAAAAGAATCGGCTTAAATCACCCTGAAAGTATTGCGAAAGCGGTTGCAGTTCCGATGAAAATTATTTCACAGGTAACCGCACCTTTTATTTGGTTATTGACCATATCTACGGATGGATTATTAAAATTGTTGAATATAAAACCAACGGCTGACGGTAAAGTAACTGAAGAAGAAATCAAAGCCATAATAAAAGAAGGAACAGAAGGTGGGGAGGTTCAGGAAATTGAGCAAGATATTGTAGAGCGTGTTTTTCATATTGGTGACCGAAAAATTAAATCATTGATGACCCATCGAAAATCTATTGTGTTTCTTTCTTACGAAGACGGTTTTGATAAATTGAAATCTAAGGTTCTGAATGAATTGCATTCCATTTACCCAGTTTGCAAGGACAACAACATGGACGACGTTGAAGGCATAGTTTTGCTAAAAGATTTGTTTGCTAACTTTGAACAAGGAAACTTCGATTTAAAGTCGATCACTAAAGAACCAGTTTATTTGATTGAACACACTTCGGCTTATAAAGCATTAGAAAATTTTAAGAAATCGAAAGTGCATTATGCATTTGTCACCGATGAATACGGAGTTTTTCAAGGAATAATTACGCTGAATGATATCTTAGAAGCTTTGGTTGGAGATGCTTCAGATTTTGATGAAGATGAATACCAGTTAATTGCTCGTGAAGATGGATCTTGGCTTGTTGATGGCCTATATTCACTGCATGATTTCTTAACCTATTTTGACATGGATGAACTGACCAACGATTATGAAGTGACGACCGTAAGCGGATTGTTAATGACTGAAATGGGTAAAATTCCAAGACAGGGAGAGAAATTGTTTTGGAACAAATTTGAATTAGAAGTCATCGATATGGATGGCGCAAAGATTGATAAAGTGCTTGTGAAAGCAATTATGGAATAGTTGTCAGTGGTCAGTTTACAGTAAGCAAAAAAAATTTACTGAACACTTATCATTGAACACTGAACACTAAAAAAAATGACAGAAGGAAATTTTGTAGATTACGTAAAAATATATGTTTCTTCCGGAAAAGGAGGAAAAGGTTCTTCGCATTTACACAGAGAAAAATTTATTGAAAAAGGTGGTCCTGATGGTGGAGACGGGGGTCGTGGTGGACACGTGACTTTAAAAGGAAATAAAGGGCTTTGGACCTTGTTCCACCTGAAGTTTGCGCGTCACGTCAAAGCCGGATACGGTGGCGACGGAGGAAGTTCAAGAAGTACGGGTCACGATGGTGAAGATAAAACGATTGAGGTTCCGTTAGGAACAGTCGTTCGAGATAAAGAAACGGATGAAATTCTCTTTGAAATTACAGAACACGGAGAAGAACGAATATTGGCAAAAGGCGGAAAAGGCGGATTGGGTAACTGGAATTTCAGAAGTTCAACCAATCAAACACCTCGTTATGCGCAACCCGGAATGCCGTCTGAAGAATTGGATGTTATCCTAGAATTAAAAGTGTTGGCCGATGTCGGTTTAGTAGGTTTCCCTAATGCAGGAAAATCGACTTTACTTTCGGTGCTGACTTCGGCAAAACCAAAGATTGCGGATTATCCGTTTACAACTTTAAAACCTAATTTAGGAATTGTAGCATACCGCGAATTTAAGTCGTTTATCATGGCCGATATTCCTGGAATTATTGAGGGTGCCGCCGAAGGAAAAGGTTTGGGACATTACTTTTTGAGACATATCGAGCGCAATTCAACATTATTATTCTTAGTTCCCGCTGATGCTGATGATATCAAAAAGGAATATGAAATTCTGTTAGATGAATTACGCCGTTACAACCCCGATATGTTAGATAAGGACAAATTACTTGTAGTTTCTAAATGCGATATGCTTGATGATGAATTAAAAGCCGAACTAAACGCGCAGTTAAAAAAAGAAATTAAAGGAATTCCGTTTATGTTTATTTCATCAGTTGCCCAACAAGGTTTAACAGAGTTAAAAGATAAACTTTGGGAAATGCTAAACATTGATACTGAGGAACCTGAAAACAGTCACGGTTTGTAAAAGGATCACAATTCAATTTTAAGAGCTATTCATACGAGTAGCTTTTTTTTGACATAAATTTAAAGATTAAAAAATATCTAATTTTTTAACATTTTTTAACACTTCTTACTGTAACAAGTTTAGAAAATGACCGACTTGTTGCAGTCAATCTAATCCCTAATTTATAATTGAAATGAAGAAAATTATTTTATCTCTTATCGTCGGGATATTCTTAATGCCAATGAGCATGAAAGCCGACGAAGGAATGTGGTTCCTTATGTTTATTGAGCGTTTAAACCACCGCGACATGCAGAAAATGGGCTTGCAATTAACACCCCAAGAAATTTACAGTATTAACAATAACAGTTTGAAAGATGCAATCGTTCAATTTAACGGAGGATGTACGGCTGAAATTGTTTCTAAAGAAAGTTTGGTCTTAACCAATCACCACTGTGGATATGACGCTATCGCGGAAATGTCAACTAGTCAAAATAACATTCTAAAAAATGGATTTTGGGCAAAAAGTACTAAAGAAGAAATGAAGCCTTCCTCGTTGTATGTGCGTTTCTTTGTGCGTATGGACGATGTTTCTAAACGCATTTTATCAAAAGTAAATGATAAAATGACAGAAGCCGAAAGAGAAAAAGCCATCAATCAAGAAATCGCCGTTATTGAAAAAGAAAATAATGAGGGTGGGAAGTTCACGGTTTCGGTACGTCCGTTTTTTCAAGGTAATGAATATTATTATTTTGTTTACCAAGACTATAGAGATGTACGTTTAGTCGGTACACCTTCTGAAAGTATTGGCAAATTTGGTGGAGATACCGATAACTGGGTTTGGCCACGTCATACTGGAGATTTTTCTATGTTTCGAGTTTACGCGGATAAAGATGGAAATCCAGCAGCGTATTCAGAGAGCAATGTACCCTTAAAAGCAAAGTACCATTTGCCTGTAAATATTGATGGTGTAAAAGAAAATGATTTCGCCATGATTTTAGGTTATCCAGGTAGAACAAACCGATGGATGCCGGCGGCTGGAATTGAGCAAAACGTAAAATTTGCTTATCCTGCATGGGTTGAAGGGGCGAAAACCGGAATGGATAACATGAAAAAATACATGAATCAAAGTGATGATTTAAACTTAGTATACGCGTCAAAATTCGCGTCAACAGCCAACTACTGGAAAAACCGTCAAGGAATGATTGATGCGTTGAGTAAATTTGGAACCGCCAAAACAAAAGCGGCGCAAGAAGCCAAATTTAATACATGGGCAAACAAATCAGAAAACAAAGTAAAATATGGTAAAGTTGTTGCAACTATTAATAATTTTTACGGATTGACAAACGAAAAATCAAGACACGATAATTATATGCAACAAATGTTCAGAACAACCTCATTCGCAACTATTGGAAGAACATTAGGAAGACAGTTGGATAATTACGTGAAGGCGGATGCAACAAAACGCGCTCAAATGTTACCTGGTATTTTAGATGCAGCTACAAATACATTTGAAAATCTACATATTCCAGCTGAAAGAGACTTGTTGGCAGCACAATTAAAGTTGTATTCGACGAAATCTATTGGATACAAAATTGCTCCGATGGTGGAGAAATTGGCAACTGGAAATAACAGTGATTTTACTAAAGATGTAAACGCTATGTTTGACCTGAGTTTGTTTACCTCTTTAGAGAAGGTGAAAGCATTTTTGCAATATCCAACACAAGGGCAGTTGGACAATGATCCAATATATGCTTTGTCAAATGATATGTTGACGCATTACAATACAAAATCAGACGAAATTACAAAGGCTCAAGACGATTACGCTGGTGCGTTCCGTTTATTGGTAGAAGGTTTAAGAGAATCAAAAATCGGAGAAATAAAATACCCAGATGCTAACTCTACTTTACGTCTAACTTATGGGAAAGTTCGTGCTTTGCCAGCAGACAAGAAGAATGATGCCAAAATCAATAATTATACTACCCTTGATGGACAAGTGAAAAAGTATAAAAAGGGAGATCAGGAATTCGATCTGCCTGTTAAAGTTATTGAAATGAACAAAAACAAAGAGTACGGCAGATACGCTGATAAAGACGGTTCACTTCACGTAAACTTCCTTACAGATAATGACATTACAGGAGGAAATTCGGGTTCTCCAGTACTAAACGGAAAAGGAGAACTTATTGGACTTGCATTTGACGGTAACATCGAAGCAATGGCCGGTGATGTTATTTTTGATAAAAAACTACAAAGAACAATCAATGTTGATATTCGTTATGTCCTTTGGGTAATTGAGAATTTATCGGGAGCCAAAAATATTGTAGACGAAATGACTATCGTGGACGTTCCTAAATCGTAATACAAAATTTTTTAAATTATTTAAATCCGTTTTGATGATTCATCAGGACGGATTTTTTTTATTTTTAATGGTACGTATTTCTATAAAAAGTTCTGATGTGCTGGTATTCTAATAAAAAATCCGTCCAAGAATGACTTTGGACGGATTTTTATTTAAATACAGATAACCCGTTGGGAATAATCATCATTGATTTAATGGAAAATAGAGTTTTAGCTTATTACTAATCCAATTACATCCGAAAATGTCAGTCTGAGCCTGTCGATGACCTTTTTTTAGCACTTCGACAAGCTCAGTGTGACAAACTGCAACTAATTGATGGTAGTCTATAGTTGCAACCAACTTATTAATTCAACAACTTTTTAGTTACTATCAAATCAGTATCCAATGTAATTTTAGCAATATAAACGCCATTAGGATAATTGAAAACATCTGTAAATTGATTTTTAAATTCTTTCAAATCATATTTGTTAATCAGTTTTCCTGAAATATCATAAATGCTAATTCCTTTAATTAGTTCGCTCGATGTTATTTTAATTATATTGTCAGTGATCGACGCAAATGTTGATGCGTCGGCACTTGGGCCATTTGTACCCAATGTATTTGTAACATATACAAGTTCAAATCTAGTATCAACTGTTCCCGCACTAGCATTAAATGAATAAGCGGATGTTTTTAAGTCGTGATCAATATTTAACAATTTGTCACGTAAATAAATATTTTGATTTTCTGTAAATAGTCCATCCAATTCATCAATAGCAATTGAATATTGACCTGCATTTGTTATTCGGTAACCCAATGGAACGATATCATTTTGATCAAATGGCAGTGCTCTTCCTTGAATAACTAAATTTCGATCTTCTGCTATTGAATAAATATTAATCTCATTGCTCGTCAAACTGTTTCCATCGTATAACCTGTCAATGCCGTTAGTTGCTTCTTCTTTATAGTTTACCATCATTTGTCTGAAAGTAGTATCGCTGTAAAGGTTCAACCAAATTCTATTGTTTTCAGAATCGGAGCTGGTAGTACTGTTCGTCGTTCTAAAAAATTGATTGTTGAAATTCGGACCGCGCATTTGATTGTTAAATGAAATAGTTCCATCTGCAAAAACCTGAGCAAAGAAGCCTTGTCCTGCTGCAATTTTACCACTGGGTTTTAAACTTAAAGTACTTGGAGCACTTGCTGGAGAAGTTCCAACGCCGCCCGATAAGTTCCAGCTTGCGTAGTCAACATAGGCGTAAGGACCCGTTCCGGAATATAATGTCACTGAGGTCCAAAAGAATAATGTTCCCCCTAATTCTGTGTTGTTTGAATGAGTTAAGAATTTAGTTGCATCTAAAGCACTCGGATAAGGGTTGGCCAAAAGCATGGTGTTCCCCGCCGAAGTTAATGTTGTTGCATCATAACTATCAACGTTTACATTTATTAAACCATTTCCTGGAGTACCATTAAAAGTAAAATTAATTGTTCCTAAGCCGCTACTGAACGGTGCAATATTTTTAACTCTTGTTATAAATCCTTCGCCTTGCGTTGTTGAAGCCAACGGTAACCAAGCTCCATTCAAAGTTCCAGCTTGCCATCTGTATTTAAGGTCAAACTGACTTGGAATTTGCGCAAAAATGTTTTCTACCACAGGTGAACCCCAATATACATAACCCCAACGAGTCATTGGTCTTGAAGTACGGGTGTAGGATATATGACCATTATTTATTGCGGAATCATTAACCTGAATTAAACTAGCATTATTTTGAATTACAAAGTTTGCAGTAGGATTTACATTTACAAAATCAGTCACTGTGATATTATTAGTGGAAGTAACTTGTAAACTTGAATTTGCCAAGATGGTAAGACTGTGCACTTCAGCTTCATAATTTGTCCCAGAGATAATAGGTTTGTTTGTAACGTTTGGTATGATTACACAATGTGTATTATTTGGTACACCGTTCGGGTTCCAGTTTAAACCGTTGTTCCAGTCTGTGTTTGCCGAAATTGCAGCACCGGTCCACACTTTTCCGAATGAAGTAATTTCTACACAATTACTAAAATCACTACAGGCTTCACCATTTAATGTAGAGGTAACTCTTACATGGAAATAAGTGGTTTGTGTTACTGATGGCGAATCGTAAGTAGCAGCATTAGCAGACGGAATATCGGTCCATGGGCCAGAGCATCCAGTTGTACTGCTTTGCCATTGATAAGTTAGGGTACTTTTGCCGCTAGCTGGTGTCGTTAGAGTAAATGCATTTGGATTATCAGTACCACCACAAACATTTTGGTTGCCACTAATTACAGAAGCTGTCACATTGTTGACAAAGACAGTTAGAAAATTCGAGTCAGCAGAACAACTTACGCCGTTGACAACAGTTGTTACCACTCTTCTGAAGTAAGAGTCGCGATTTATTGGTCCGGGTGCATCGTAAGTTGCATTTGTAGCTCCAGAAATATCATTCCAAGGCCCGGCTCCTCCAGTTGTATTTACTTGCCATTGGTAGGTGAGGTTCATTCCTGTAGCTGCAATAGTCTCGGTAAATGCTGATGGATCACCACCATTGCATATCGTTTTGTTTCCGCTAATGGCTCCTGCTGTAACTGTATTTACCGTAACCGTAATGCAATTGCTTACAGCGGAACATGCTATAAAATTTAAAGTAGAATATGTAATTCTTTGATAAGATGTGGTAACTGCTAATCCCGCTGGGACATCATACGTAGAGGCCGTTGCACCTGATAGTGGAGACCAATTAAAACATCCTGTGGTGCTCGATTGCCATTGATAAGTAAGCATGCCAGAACCCGTTGAAGGAGTAATTTCTGTAAAAGCAGCAGGGTTGTTTCCGCATAATGTTTGATCTGAGCCAACAGTTCCTCCAGTTACGTTGTTGACATACACTACTACACAATTACTGACGTCTGAACAGGTAGTGCTATTTAAAGTCGTGTAGGCAATTCTTTGGTAATAAGTAGTAAGCAATAATCCTGCAGGGACATCATAACTTTCGAAAGTAGCACCACTTATGATGTTCCATGTGCTCAAGCATCCTATAGTATTACTTTGCCATTGGTAAGTTATCACACCAGAACCTGTCGCCGGAACGCTTGTAAATGGTGCTGGATTTCCACCACTGCAAATAGTTTGATTTGTACCTATAGTACCAGGGTTAATGGTATTTACTGTAACCACAATTGGAGTCGTGTTAAAAGAAGAACAAACGGTTCCATTCACTGTGGAAAAGACAACTCTTCTGTACCAAGTAGTTTGATTCACTGGTCCTGGCTCATTATAAGTTGCGTTTGTAGCACCAGAAATATCTATATAGTTAACACTGTCAGTGCTTTTTTGCCATTGATAGGTAAGATTTAATCCTGTAGCTGCAGTAGTTACTGTAAAGGCAGCTGGATCACCACCGTAACAAATCGTTTGACTTGTTGCTACAACACCTGGAGTAGAATTTGGTGCCACAATTACGTCAATCGTTATTGCTGCTCCAGTACAACCATTAGAAGAGGGCGTAATAGTATATTTTACAATTTGTGTAACTGCAGTGGTGTTAGTTAAATTAGTTGTGATCGTAAAACTTCCGCCAGCAGCAATGTTTCCTGAATTTCCAGATGTTGCACCCGTAACATTGGTAGTGTTATTTCTACTCCAAGCAAATGACATAGTGGCATCGGTAATGTTACCTTGGATGTTTATATTAGAAGGTGTTCCGTTACAAATCGTAGTGGCTGGAATTGTTGCTGTAGCGACAGGTTTTGGAAAAATAGTTACATTAATAATTTGTGGTGAAGTGCTACAGATGAATGCACCTGATGGTGGTCCAGGATAATTATATACATCTGGAGTAATGGATAGTTGAGTGGTTACCGTTGCATTTGTATTATTTTGAACGGTAAGCGGACCGATAGTTGCAGAAGATGTTCTAATAAGAAAGACTGCTCCACCAGTGGTTCCTACTGGACCACCAGATCCAGGAGTTATATAAGCAGAATCAGCAGACCATCTAAATCGAACAGCTGAGGTTCTAAAATGGAAAGAGTTTAAGGAAGGAGAGAACGTACTGCCAGGACAAATAGCCCCATTTAAATCGTCATCCACTCCAAAAGAAAACCCTACATTACTTACCACTTCTACAACAACTATGTTACTGGTTACAGAACCACATATATTAGTTACAACTAATCTGTAAAATGTGTTGTCAGCTCCAAAACCTAACAAACCTGGCTGATAATTACTAGTTGTTGCACCAGGGATATTTGTGTAAGTAACATTATCGTCACTTCGTTGCCATTGATAGGTGTATACTCCCGAACCACCATTAACAGGAGTTATGCTGAATAATTGGCTTGGCGTTGAAAATAAACATGACGTTTGAGAGGAACCAATTATTGGTGCACTCAAAGGCGCGTATATTGTTGCCGAAGCCGTTGTTGTGCTTGAACAACCGTTAGCAGCAGTAGCCGTTATTGTAAAAGTAGTGGTTTGTGTGCTCGCAGTTGTATTTGTTAAAGTACCGGTAATACTATTTCCTGAACCAGAATTTGCTATTCCCGTTAGCGCCGTCGTGTTGTCTCTTGTCCAACCATAGGTGGTTCCGGTAACATTATTAGGATTTGTGAGGTTGATAGCTGTCATGGCCAAAGCGTTACATTTACTTTGAGTGCTTGGTGTAGCAACAACTTGTGGCGTTGGCTTAACAATTATCTGAACCGTTGTGATAGCGTTGCATCCATTTACATTTGCCGTAATGGTAAAAGTTACCGTTAAATTCGCATTAGTAAAATTATTTAAAGTGCCACTTATATTACTTCCAGAACCAGTAGTTGGCATACCGGTTAAAGCTGTGTCTCTTGTCCAACCAAAAGTAGTGCCTGTTACATTTGATGAATATAGTATTGGGTTTATAGCAATTCCACCACATAAAATTTGAGCAGCAGGATTTACGACTGTAATTATTGGTTTTGGCTTTACTGTAATCGTAGCTGTTCCTACAGTATTAATGGTACAACCATTCGCCGTAGCACTAATGGTGAAAATTGTAGATTGATCGCTATTGGTTGCGTTGGTTAAACTTCCTGAAATTGCAGTACCGCTTCCGTTAAGAATTCCAGTTACATTTGGGTTGTTGCTGGTCCAACTGTAGATTGTTCCGGAAACGGCATTTAAAGGATTTATACTTATTGGAGTAATGCCACTTTCAGAACAAATGTTTTGGATGTTATTAGTAACCGTAACAGTAGGTGTTGGATTTACCACCACACTCACAGTAAACGGATTGGAAATACAATTATCTTCTGAGGTAGCCGTTACGGTAAATATAATGGTTTGTGGTATACTTGAAGTATTAGATAAACTTCCTGAAATTGTAGGTCCAGTTCCGCTTGTGCTCATCCCTGTAACACCAGCAATAGAATTTCTCGTCCAATTATAATCTAAAGTGCCTGCTACGGCATTTGGATTGTAAAACGTAATCGGAACCATACTAGCACCAGAACAAATAGATTGATTAGAAGTCCCTGTAGCTATGTCAATCGTAGGTTTAGGATTTATATATACTAATACTGAGAAGGTACTTGCACTACAACCATTCGTGGAAGCGGTGACATTGTAAGAAGCTGTTTGTTGTACATTAGTTGGATTTGATAACACTTGAGCAAAAGTAGTTTGGTTACTTAGTGCAATAGCTCCAATAACTCCTCCCGTAACAGAAGGCAATCCCCAAGAATATGTTGTTCCTGTTGGAATAATATTTCCTCCACCAGTAACTGGAATAACAGTCGCGATGCCATCACTACAAATTGTAGTAGAATAATTTGTTGTAATTGAAGGTGTAATACTAACTGTAATTGGATAAGTTTCTGAAATTATTCCGTTACCACAACTATTTGTACCAATTACAATAATATCTCCAGATACGGCAGTCATATCATAACTAACATAAATAGTATTAGTTCCTGCTCCAGAAGTTATTGAAGCTCCAGAAGGTAGTGTCCAATTGTAATTGGTCGCGTTAGCTATAGTAGCTACCGAATACATAACGCTGCTTTGTCCTTGACAAACTGTTGTTGCTCCTGAGATATTCCCGGCAGCGTTTGGTAATGGATTTACAATAATTGGAAAGTTTGAAACTGTTCCGTTTCCACATTGATTTGTACCATAAACTGTAATGTTTCCTGAGACAGCAGAAGCACTATAATTAACTGAGATAGAATTTGTATTTGCACCAGTAATTATAGAGGCGCCAGAAGATACGGTCCAAGTGTAACTAGTAGCATTGGCAATAGCAGCTACGGAATATACCACAGCATTTTGTCCTTGGCAAACAGTAGCTACGCCCGAAATTGCACCTGCTGCACCAACTGGGTTTTCAACGGTAATGGTTCCTGTGGCAGCGGCATTTCCGCAACCATCAACTAAAGGAATAGTATAATTAAAAGTTCCTGAAACCGAAGGTGTCCCACTAATAGTAATACTGCCTGAAGCCCATGTTGCTGTTACTCCTGTTGGTAAATTTATTGGTGTGTCAATTCCTGTTGTATTTGAAGTAGTATGCGTAATATTGATTAATGCGGTATTAATACACACATTTGGCGTACTAGATGCAACTCCAACACTGTTGTTTGCCGTAATAAGTACGGTTCGGATAACTTGTAGAGATGGACCATTACACCCATTAGCAGTTACTTGAATGTCTACTATGCCAGAAAAGCCATTGGCCCAATTAATCACTCCTGTAGTAGCTCCAATACTTCCCGCCGATCCATTACTCAAACTCCAATTAAAACCAGTATTGTTTGCAGCGGTAGTAGCGTACGAGGTCGTAGTTGTTGCGTTCGTTAATTGACAAGTAGGTTCTGTTCCTGCCAGAAATGTTATAACAGTTGGCATTCCAACAGTTGGCGCAACGGTTACCGTTCGGATAACTTGAGCAGTCGGACCGTTACAACCATTTGCCGTTACTTGGATATCAACTGTTCCCGAAAAACCATTTGCCCAAGTCATAACCCCAGTTGTCGCATTTATAGTTCCAGCTGTGCTATTGCTCAAGCTCCAGTTAAAACCAGAATTATTTGTTGCAGTAGTTGTATAGCTAGTCGTTGTTGTTCCGTTTGTTAATTGACAACTAGGTTCTGTGCCAGATGCAATTGTTATTACTGTTGGTATTCCCACAGTTCCATTTACAGTTATTGTTCCAATAGCATTTACACTTCTACAGCCTCCAGTTAGAGGAATACTATAATTAAAAATTCCAGCGACTGTTGGTGTTCCGTTAATAATTATTGTATTTGAAGACCATGAAGCGGTTACTCCTGAAGGTAGATTTGTTGGCGAACCAATGCCCGTAGCTCCTGTTGTTGTATGAGTAATAGCGGCACTTAATGCAGTATTAACACATAATTCTGGCGTAGAAGAAGCTGTTCCAGAAGTATTAGTGGCAACAGGTGTAAAATTACCCGTACTAGTAGCAGTGCCTCCAGGGGTTGTAACGGTAATTTTGCCTGCTGTTATTCCAGATGGAACAACAGCAGTAATTTGAGTAGCACTATTAACAACATAGGAAGTAGCAGCTACGCCATTAAAATTAACAGCAGTAGCTCCGGTAAAATTGGTTCCCGTGATGACTATACTTTGACCAGCGCAAGCTGTTGTTGGAGTAAAACTTGTTAGGGTTGGAATACGGTACCCTGTTAAGGTTGCAGCATCAATAAATAGTGTTCTTGCATTGTTTGGATTGGTAAGTCCCGTTTTATAAATTTCAATCCAAACAATAGTTTCATTATTTGCTACAGCTGGAAAAGTACTTGTGATGAGAGTATTGTTATTTGTGGTTGGAGTATAAGTCATCAAGACTGTAGTCCAATTTGCACCTGCATCTGCACTAACCCTTACTATAAAAGTGCCTATTGCAATTGCGTCTGTCCTGTTACAAAATGAAAAACTCATATTGGCAAAACCTGTTGTATTGACTGTAAATCGTTCATAGTCATCTGTATCCCAATTATTAGCAGTAAGCATTCTTGCGCCTTGACATGGTGTTGTGGTACTGTAGGCAGGAGTTCCTGTTCCGTTACTTGTAAATGTTGGTAAACCTGTGACATTATTTGTGGTCACAATTGCGGTATTTTCAAAATTAAACTGGAATAGGGTGACTTGTCCAATAGAACTCTGTGAAAATAAAAATGTCATAAGGAAAATTGCAGATGCTATCCAAGAATGTTTATGAGATTTAAATTTTTGGTTAGATTTTAGTAAGTTAGTATTATTAATACTAAATTTTTTTCTAAAAAAATCTGTCTGTAATTCAGAGAAATGTGTGTATTTTTTTTCCATAATATAACGATTTGTGATTTCTTTCTTTAAAAAGAAAATTAATCAAATTGATTCTTTTGTAGGTTAAGACGTAAATTTGTTTGGTAAAACTAAAATTTATCTTTGAGGACATAAACTAAAATGGATGTTTAACGCTAATTCTCGTTTAAATGCACTTTTTCACAAATTTTTCAACATTTTAAATAGTGTAAAAGCTAAATAGCCCTTGTTCAATTATTTACATTTTAATTTTTTAATAACAATAATATGTATAAACGGTAGTAATGAATTCTTTATTAGATTTTTTGTATCAACAAAATAAAATAGGGTGTTTTTATCACTTACAAAAAAATCATGAAAAATTTTAAACTATTTTTTAGCTTATGATTTTATACCAATCCTTTTTTTTAATGAATGTTTATAGTAATACCTATAATAAACTACATTTGTGTTAGTCAATGACGATTTGATATAAGATGAAAAAATTCCTTTTTTTACTTTTTTTAATGCCTGCTATTGTTTTCTCACAGACTAATTTTGATAAAGCAGAAAATTTGTTTGCACAAGAAAAATTTAGTGAAGCAAAACCAATTTTTGAAGCCATACTTAAAGAATCACCCAATAATATTAAAACTATCGAATATCTTGGCGATATAGGTATTCATTTAAAAGATTGGGATAGTGCAATAAATTATTATCAAACGCTAAAAAATCTAAAACCAAAAGAAGCTAATTATTATTATAGATATGGTGGAATTTTGGGTTTAAAATCAAAAGAAGAAGGGAAGTGGGTTGCGATTCAGCTAATAGGAGATATGCGAAAGTCATTTGAAAAAGTACTACTTCTTAATCCAAATCATCTAGAAGCTCGATGGGCATTGATTGAATATTATTTGCAAGTACCTGGACTTTTTGGAGGGAGTGAGAAAAAGGCGCAACGCTATGCTAATGAATTAATGTCGCTATCACCAGTTGATGGTTATTTGTCCAGAGGATATATTGATGAATATTTTAAAAGATTTTCAAAAGCTGAGTTAAATTACAAGAAAGCACACGCTATTGGAAATTCAAAAACTACTTTTCAAAAATTATATAATTTATATTTGACTAAGATTAAAGATAAAACAAAAGCAAATAAGTTAAAAACAGAATTCAATAAGTAAAATTATTCTGTTTATTGAGTTTATGAGATTTAGTAAAAGAAATCTACCATAAACTTTATAAGCATAATAAACTTCATAAAATTTAAAAATGAGAACACATTTCATTGCCATTGGAGGCGCTGCTATGCACAATCTTGCATTAGCATTACACAATAAAGGTTATCAAGTTACAGGAAGCGACGATGCTATATTCGAACCGTCGAAATCAAGACTGGAAAAGAAAGGATTACTACCAATGGAATTTGGTTGGTTTCCCGAGAAAATTACCGCTGATATTGAAGCCATCATTCTCGGAATGCATGCTAAAGCAGATAATCCCGAATTGCTAAAAGCACAAGAATTAGGGTTGAAGATTTATTCATATCCTGAGTTTTTATACGAACAATCTAAAAACAAAACCCGCGTTGTTATTGGAGGTTCTCACGGAAAAACTACCATAACGTCTATGATTTTACATGTAATGCATTATCATAATATAGAAGTGGATTATATGGTTGGAGCCCAACTCGAAGGCTTTGATACGATGGTTCATCTCACGCATGATAATGATTTTATTGTTTTGGAAGGCGACGAATATTTGTCATCACCCATTGACAGAAGACCAAAATTTCATTTGTACCAGCCCAATATTGCGCTTCTTTCCGGAATTGCTTGGGATCATATTAATGTGTTTCCAACGTTCGAAAATTATGTCGAGCAGTTTGAAATCTTTGTAAACCAAATCACTAAAGGTGGAATTTTGGTCTATAATGAAGAGGACGAAGTGGTAAAGAAAGTTGCCGAAGAATCAACAAATACAATCCGAAGAATGCCTTATCATACGCCAAGTTACAGTGTTGAAGACGGCACAACGCTATTAGACACGCCCGAAGGTCCAATGCCAATTGAAGTTTTTGGTGCACACAACTTAAATAATCTGGCTGGAGCGAAATGGATTTGCCAAAACATGGGAGTAGATGAAGCCGATTTCTACGAAGCGATTGCGAGTTTTAAAGGCGCCAGCAAACGTCTGGAAAAAATCGCCGAAGGAACAGGAAAAGTGGCTTACAAAGATTTTGCCCATTCGCCAAGTAAAGTTTCAGCCACTACTAAAGCCGTAAAAGCACAATATCCAAATCGAAAATTAGTTGCTTGTCTCGAATTACACACATACAGTAGTTTGAATGCCGAATTCTTAAAAGAATATGAAGGGGCGCTGGATGCCGCTGATGTTGCAGTTGTTTTTTATTCGCCTGATGCCGTTAAGATTAAACAATTAGAAGTAGTGAGTTACGAGCAAATAGCTACCGCTTTTAAACGTGAGGATTTGATCATTTATACAAATCCAGTAGAGTTTAAGGATTTTATTTTTAATTATGATTTTGATAATTCGGCCTTGCTTTTAATGAGTTCCGGAAATTATGGCGGATTGAATTTTGATGAGGTGAAAGGATTAATTGAGTAATTTGGAAATTATTCCGCATATTTAAAATGTCCAACAATCTTCCAATCAAATAAGCAGTCTTCTAAAACCTGACCGCGTCCCACATTATGAACAATCATCAGTCGCTTTCCGTCTGGTGATTTTTTATTTGTGATGATTCCAATATGCGGATATTTACCGTTTATCATCCAAGTGACCAACTCACCAGTTTTGTAGTCGTTTGGATTTTCTGTAATAGTTAATTTTTCACCTTTTCTTCCAAAGAAAACTTCCAAATTCGGAACGCGTCTGTGATCAATATTCGGATCGGTTTTGTGTAATCCCCATTTTTTGATGTTTGGATACAAAGCAAAATTCGTAATCATATCTTCATGGACTTCCTTTTGCAAATCAATGTTGAGTTTTCGGTAGGCCCGAATGACAACATCGGTACATACGCCTTTCCCTTTTGGCACATCGCCATTTGGGTATTTTACTGAAAAGTAAGTCGGATCATAATCAATAGTGGAATCAATGATAGAAATTGCCGCATAAGATAGTTTCTCTTCAAAAGAATTTGGGATTGCCTGAATTGTAGCTTCAGTTTCTTTTTGACTACAAGAAAAAAATGTAAAAAAAGTGAAGAAAAAGTATACCATTTTCATAAATATAAGGTTTAGTTTTATAACGTAGAAAATTCATTAAAAGTATTGATTTTGGAACACAATTTCTCCATAAAGAATTGGGCGGAAGACGATAAGCCTCGCGAAAAGCTAATGTTAAAAGGCAAATCAGCATTGAGTGATGCCGAACTCGTTGCCATACTTATTGGCTCGGGCAGTCGGAATGAAAGTGCGGTTGGTTTAAGTAAACGAATTTTGGCAAGTGTCGATAATAACCTAAATGCTCTGGGAAAATTATCCTTAACACAGCTAATGGAATTCAAAGGAATAGGCGAGGCGAAGGCCATTACTATTGTCGCCGCATTAGAATTAGGAAGAAGACGCAGAGCAGAAGAAACAGTAGAACTCTACAAAATCACTTCAAGCAAAGCGGTATTCGAAATCATGCAACCTATTATTGGCGAATTGCCTCACGAGGAATTCTGGGTTTTGTACCTCAATAATTCCAACAAAGTAATCTACAAATCCCAGTTGTCTAAAGGCGGAATCACTGGAACTGTGGTTGATGTTCGGCTTATCTTCAAAACGGCTTTAGAACATAACGCAGTTTCTATTATTTTAACTCATAATCATCCGTCAGGAAAATTACAAGCGAGCGATGCCGATAAAGACATTACAAAGAAATTAAAAATTGCGGGAGAACAACTCGATGTCAAAGTACTCGATCACATCATTATCACTGAACTGGGTTATTTGAGTTTTCAAGATGAAGGAATTTTTTAAAACGTTTGGTTTGTAGTGACAAATGTCATAAATTTACGGACAAATGTCATAATTATGTCAAAGTTAGTAGCCAATTCCGATGTTCAAATTGATAAAGTAGTCAAACTTTACGCGCTAAAGGTCGAAAAAGATAGCGACTACAATTTGGTGGATAAGAACGTTACTTACAAAAAGTTTTTGTCTAATAGAATGCTCATTGTACATTCTATAAGAAGAGGATTGCCTTACGAATTGTATGATTTAATTAAACAAAGAACACCTTTCAAAGAGGATGAATGGGCTGATTTTTTAGGAGTTTCCACCAGAACATTACACCGGAATAAAATAACTAAAGATTTTTATTTCGATTCCATTCCAACAGAAAAAATAATAGAATTAGCCGAAGTTACGGTGCTTGGTAAAGAAGTTTTTGACACAGAAGAGCACTTCTACCAATGGTTGAACACGCCTTCGTTTGCGCTGGGAATGCTAAAGCCAATTCAGTTGCTCAAGGATTCCTTTGGCAAAGAAATGGTTATGAATGAATTGAACAAAATCGATTTAGGAATTTTCTTGTAATGGAAGTTTTTCGTTTGCAAAATAGTAAATATCCACTCGAATTGTCTGGTAAAGGAGCAGCGACATTTGGTGCGCGATGGAATTCCAAAGGAACCGAAATTATTTATACTGCTCATGGAAGATGTCTTGCTATGGCTGAAGTAGTGGTTCATTTGTCATTAGCCATGCTGCCCAAAGGTTTTAAGATGACTACCATTCTGATTCCAGATGATGTTGAAATTTACACTTTTGAAGTTAAAAAGCTTCCCTTGGGATGGAATGTGTTTCCAGAATTAAACGAGACGCAACTTATTGGAGATTTTTTCATCCAGCAAATGAAACACGTCGTTATGAAAGTGCCCTCTGCAGTTGTAAAAGGAGATTTCAACTATTTATTAAATCCTTTTCATGCCGATTTCAATAAAATAATTATAGCTTCGCAAGAGGATTTTCCATTTGATAAAAGAATATTTAAATAAAATAAAGTGCAACATATTACAGACATTTTCTTCGATTTAGACCATACACTTTGGGATTTTGATAAAAATTCTATTCAAGCATTCGATAAAATTTTCAAAAAACACCATCCATCAATTGATATTGAAAAGTTCATCGAAATCTATGCGCCAATTAACCAGGCGTGCTGGAAACTGTATCAGGTAGACAAAATCACCCACGAAGAATTGCGATACAATCGTTTGAAACACTCATTCGATGCTATGAATTATACCGTTTCAGATAGTGAAATTGACAGAATTTCACACGATTATATTGCGTTTCTGCCAGATAACAATCAGTTGTTTGAAGGCGCAATTGAAGTTTTGGACTATTTGTCTCCAAAATATAATCTGCACATTATTACCAATGGTTTTGCTGAAGTGCAGAAAAAGAAAATAGGCAATTCAGGTTTGGAAAATTATTTCAAAACAATAACCAATTCAGAAATGGCTGGCGTAAAAAAACCGCACCCAACTATATTTGAATTTGCAGTATCTTTGGCTAAAACCAATAAGGAAAATGCAATTATGATTGGAGATTGCATTGATGCTGATGTTCGTGGTGCTATTGATTTTGGGATGGAAGCCATATTGTTTGACGAAAAAGGAATCCATGCAGTTGAAGGAATACAAAAGATAAGTCGTTTATTAGAACTAAAAAAAATATTATAAAATGAAAAAGATTCTATTGTTGTTTGTGTTAGTGTCAAGTGTTGCTTTTTCGCAAAGCATAAATAATTACGAATATGTAATTGTACCCTTAAAATTTGCCGATTTTAAAGAGCCAAATAAATATAATTTGAATACGAATACTAAGCTTTTATTACAGAAATATGGCTTTAAAGCCTATATGGCTTCCGATTCTATTCCGAATGAAATTAGCAACGCAAGTTGTAGAAAATTATATGCTGATATTGTCAAAGAAAATACACTATTAAACACTAAGATTAAAGTTGTTCTTAAAGATTGTAAGGATAAGGTTGTTTATGAAACAGCCCTAGGTGAAAGCAATGAAAAAGAACGCAGCAGATCTTATAACGAAGCTTTGCGCGAAGCTGGAAAATCATTTGACAAACTCAATTACAAATACAATGGGAAAAATGAAATTGCGATTGACCAAGGACAACAAAAAACTAAAGCTATTCCACAGCAATTAGGGGAAAATGTATCTCAAATTGAAGTGGTTAAAGTAGATTCGGAATCAAAGAATAACTCGGAAAATTTCTTTTTTGCACAGCCCATTCCGAATGGTTTTCAAATCGTAAATAGCGAACCAAAAGTAATCTTGAAGATGTTCAATACATCTGTAAAAAATATTTTTATTGCAACAAAAGAAGCGAAAAGCGGCGTAGTACTTTCTAAGAATAATCAATGGTTCTTCGAATATTATGAAAACTCAAAATTAGTTTCAGAACCTTTGAATCTTAAGTTTTAATAATCGTATTTTTCGTTCCAACGGTTTTTTAAGAATGTGCGTAATTCATTTTCGCGGGCATTGTTTCCGGGTTTGTAGAATGCTGTATTTTTGATTTCATCGGGCAAATATTCTTGTTCTGCAAAGTTGTTTGGGTAATTATGTGAGTACAAATATTCATCGCCATAGCCCAATTCCTTCATTAATTTTGTTGGAGCATTTCGCAAATGAATCGGCACCGATAAATCGCCGGTTTGCTTTACCAATTGTTGCGCTTCGCCTATCGCCAAATAACTCGCATTGCTTTTGGCTGAGGTCGCCAAATAAACTGCACACTGACTCAGAATAATTCTGCTTTCTGGATTGCCAATAATAGAGACCGCCTGAAAAGTACTATTAGCCATAATAAAAGCGGTTGGATTAGCATTTCCAATATCTTCACTGGATAAAATGAGCATTCTTCTTGCAATGAATTTTACATCTTCCCCGCCTTCTATCATTCGCGCCAACCAATAAACAGCACCATTTGGATCGCTTCCGCGGATGGATTTTATAAAGGCCGAAACAATATCATAATGCTGTTCACCCGTTTTATCATACAGCACTGTATTTTGCTGAACCAGTTGAAAAACTTTGTCGTTGGTGATTGTAATTTGACCTTCAGAGCTTGCGTTTACGACGAGTTCAAAAATATTTAACAGTTTGCGTCCGTCGCCACCAGAAAGTCTAAGTAGCGCTTCTGTTTCTTTTAATTTTATTTTTTTAGTGGATAAAACGCTGTCTTGCTTCATCGCTCGTTCTAAAAGCGCTAACAAATCTTCCTTCGAAAACGGATTTAAAACGTACACCTGACAACGTGACAAAAGCGCTGGAATTACTTCAAAACTCGGGTTTTCCGTCGTGGCTCCAATTAAAGTGATCCAACCTTTTTCTACAGCAGCTAAAAGTGAATCTTGTTGTGATTTGCTAAACCTATGAATCTCATCAATAAACAGAATCGGATTTTTTGCTGTGAATAGTCCGCCGCTTTGTTTGGCTTTTTCAATGACATCACGAATGTCTTTTACACCGCTATTAATTGCACTCAACTCGTAAAACGGTCGGTTACTTTGCTTGGCAATAATCTGTGCTAAAGTAGTTTTTCCCGTTCCGGGTGAACCCCAAAAAATCATGGATGGAATCACGCCGCGAGCTATTTGTTGGGTCAACGAACCATTTTCGCCTACAAGGTGAAGTTGGCTAATATAGTCCGATAACTGTTGCGGTCTGATGCGTTCTGCAAGTGGTGCTTCCATGCGGTAAAAATACAGCTATTTTTTTTTGAAGCCAATCGTTTGGGCTTTTTTTAAACCATTTTCCCGCTGTCCGTTTTACAAGGTGCCACTACCATCGGGGCTAGTTACAAGCTGTTGGCTTCTTTTAAATTTTCAAAACTGACAAATTAGCACTACTTTTAATTTGGCTACGTTTTTGACTGTAGGAATAAAAATTTTAATTTTCGCAATGAATAACGAGTACCAGCATTTTAAGTTTACACCTTCGGTTTGGTTAGTGCCAACCTTGATGCTGATTTTGATGTGGTTCATTTTTTTTGCAGAAAACAGTTTCCATATTAGTTTGACTCCACATGGAATTTTACCGCGAACCGTTTCGGGATTGCAAGGAATCATTTTCAGTCCGTTTCTTCACGGGAATTTGAATCACATTGTCAATAATTCGATTCCGTTATTTGTGCTGACCACAGCATTAATTTATTTTTACCGCAATGTTTCACTAAAAGTTTTGTTTTATGGCATTTTACTTTCGGGATTGATCACTTGGGTAATTGGAAGAGAATCCTATCACGTTGGTGCGAGTAGTTTAATTTACGTTTTGGTTTCCTTTATCTTTTTTAAAGGAATGATGACCAAATACTACAGATTAATGGCTTTGTCAATGGCTGTTGTTATGTTTTATGGTGGAATGATTTGGTATGTTTTTCCAGATGTAGATAAAACCATTTCTTGGGAAGGTCATTTGGCGGGTTTACTCTCAGGATTCTTTTTTGCAGTCCGATTTAAAACGCCAGATTACAGGCAAGACATTCAATACCATTGGGAAAAATCCGATTTCAAACCAGAAGAAGACCCATTTATGAAGCACTTTGACGAAAATGGAAATTTTGTCAACACGCCAGAACCTGAGGAAGAAATGGAGGATATTGTTCCAAGCCCGATTCTGAATTACGTTTATGAATACAAGCCCACGAACGACGCCAAAAAAATCGAATAGCTTAAGCTTTAGCCCCGATTGACAGCGCTACCTTGTAGCGCAAAAAGCGGGAATTGCGAATGCTGATAAATCCCAAACCTTTCGCTCCTGCCTTTTAAAATTTACAGTTTATTGTCTCTGACGTACCGTTTCATATAGAAAAGCACCACATGCAACAGAAACATTCAACGAACCGATTGTTCCAAACATAGGTAACTTTGCTTTCTCATCTACAATTTTTAACACTGATGGATTGATGCCACGGTCTTCACTTCCCATGATGATGGCTACAGGTTCGTTTAGCGAAATATCATAAATATTTTGGTCTGTTTTTTCGGTTGCGGCTACGGTTTTTATTCCGCTTCCTTGAAGATGAAAGATGGCATCTTTAATATGTTCAACTTTGCAGATTGGCACATTAAACACGGCACCAGCTGAAGTTTTTACCGTATCGCCATTTACCGGCGCAGAACCGGCTTTTTGAACAATGATTCCATCAACGCCTGTACATTCGGCAGTTCTGATTATGGCGCCAAAATTTCTTGCATCGCTGATTTGATCTAGGATTAAGAATAAGGGTATTTTTCCGCTTTCTAAAACTTTTTCAATTAGTGTTTCTAAATCGTGAAAGGCGATAGGCGAGATGGTTGCTACCGCTCCTTGATGATTATTAGAAGTTAAACGGTTTAATTTTTCAACGGGAACATAGGAGAAGTTGATGCTTTTTTGTTTCATCACTTTCATAAGTTCTTTCATTAATTCGCCTTGAGTGTCGGATTGAATGAATACTTTGTCAATTGCTGCGCCTGATTGAATTCCTTCTATAATTGCTCTGATCCCGAAGATTTGATGTTCTTTTTCCATGGCGCAAAGATATAAAAAAACCACCAGTGAAAACTGGTGGTTTTAGAAGTCTTATTTATGATTGTTTTTCTTTTTCAATCTGGCGCTGTGTATTGGTTTTTTTGCATGTCTTCCTTGGAAAACAGTATCGCCATCCGGATTGGTTATCGTATAAATAGTTCCGGCTTTCACAATAGTGTACTCGATAATAGCATTTCCATTTCCATCATCCAGACCACCATCCTGCATTGGAAACAAGCTCGAAAGATCGTATGTTTCATTGAATGCTGAACCAGGTTTGATGAATGTTAGATTAGCTGGAACATTTACATTTTCAAAATATCCGGCAGTTGACCATAAACTTGCGTCAAGATAGTAAGTTCCATCAGGTAAATCCGCTGTTGAAAGAACTAAAGATTCAGGGCAATTAGAATAACTGAAATCTATTAAATTAAAATCAGCATCATATAATTCCAAATCCAAATCAAGTGTACAGTTTTCAACGGTTTCAGTTCCTGAAGTAAATGTACCACTCCAGTCGAAGCGAATATTTAAATCATCAGAGACCGCATTTTTAATAGTAATGTCATACGTTAATTCACCAACAGTACCAAGCAACGTTCTGTTTGAGATAACTTTTAGTTTTAGATTTTCGTCACCTTCGCCTAAATCATCAAAAATTGTTGCGATGTTTACACTATATTCTGTTGTGTAAGCTGGAATTTCAAAGATGTAACCAACAGGTCCACCATTTTCTTCAATAGCTACACAATCAGGGTCGTTACTTCTGCAGCCAGGAATAACGTAATCATCCTGATCTGTTGCTGAGCTTTCAACTAACAAAACCAATCGGTATTGAATAGGTTCATTAATTGCTTTACTCAATTTGAAATTAAGTACGGCGTCGTTTCCTTCTGTTACAGTTATTGACGTTGGTCCATCAGCCGTTAATTCAGGTTTTTCTTTTTTGCCTAAATCTTCTACATCATCATCGCAGGCAATAAAAACGCCACCAAATGCTACTGCTGCCAGAATAAGATATTTATAAATTGATATTTTTTTCATCACTAATTTTTTAAAGTTTTGTATAAACAGCTGTAAAATATCTTCGGGCTACACCTGAAGAAAATCCTCTGATAGAATAATTGATAGTAATCGAAGCTACTTCGCCATTAACATCAAGATTTACCGAACCGGCATTTTCATCGCCTTCAACCAAATTGGAGTAATAATCACCCAAGTTTTGTTCGTCAACCTGAATAGATTGGCAAACATCTTTAAAAATGAAACCATTTCTTGGAGCTCCATCATCTACTAAATCATTATATGGACCTGTGGTAGAAGTTTCATAAACCCCTAATGACAATTCTGTAAGTACTTCGCTAGGAAAAGTAGAAACTACACCATCATCAACTCTTGTAACAACTAAAGAGTACGTTCCAGCAAGGTCAGAAGCGCATTTTGCAATGGTAATTGTAATTGTCTTTTTATCATCAGCTACAGTTGCTCCGGAACTTGCTTGCCCTAAATGGATAACGATGGTTTTAGGATCATTTCCAGGTAAAGCGGTCGGATTAATTGTGATAGGAAGTAGTACAAAGTCTGCTCCGGCTTCTAACGTTAAAGAACCCGATGCATTAATTGTATAATCTGTTCCCGCCGTTGCTGTGCTTGAAGGATCAACAGAAAAAGGGATGGTTATATCCCGATTAGAAGTTGTTCCGTTGCTGCCACCAACTAAATCGATCGGTTCAGTAACTTGAACTGGGTCTGTATCTTCATCGGTATAGATGTAGGATGATTGTGAATTTTTAAATCCAACAATGTAGGCACCTGTACTGTTGTTTTCAGCATCATCCTTAACACAGGATACTGCGATTACACAGGCAACTATTGCGAATGCTATTATTTTAAAATTTTTCATAATTCTTATTGTTATTGATTCCAAAATATTTTACTAGTGAAAGCTTGAGCTTCTGTTTGTTGTGGGACATTTGCAGTATTTCCAGCAATTTCAGAACTTGGATACAATAAGCGGATTGGTCTTGAAGTACCAGGCGCTACTGTTGAAAGGGGCACGTGAGCAGGGAATCCAGTTCTTGTTCTTTCAATCCATGTTTCTCCACCGTTGATTCCGTTTAAGGCAATCCATTTTTGGTTAATGATTGCTTCTATTTTGTTAGTACTTCCATTCCATCCAACTAAGTTAGTCGCCTGGCTGTAGTAAGTAGTCGCTTCAGCAGCTGTCAAACCTAATAATTTGAAAGATTCTGTTATAGCACTTTCGTATAAAGCCTGAGCTGATCCGGTTAAATAACCTCTTTGAACGGCTTCAGCCTGAAGCAATAAACTTTCAGCTGCAGTAAAAACAATTCCATCCTGAGAAGAATTCTGAAGTAATCCAGGACCAACATGCGATACAGGATAATTGGTAGAAGTATTTAGTACATCTCCTTGCTGGTGACCGTTGTATAGTATTGTTCCGCTTGGTGTTTGAGAATAAATTCTACCTATTCTTAGATCATTAGTAGCGGACAAATAATTAATTGTGTACTTAGTTGCACCAGTTGATGAATAGTTGTTTTTAACTGCATCGTTAGTATTCAAAAACAAAGAAGCAAATCCATTTTGTTGATTTACTGTAGCATTGTAGCCAGGATTAATAGTCACATTGTCGTTTGGACCTAAAAATTCTGCACCACTGTTTTGCAATGCCGTCATTTGAGCTGAAATATAAGATGAAGAAGTTGTCAATCCTGATTCTCTTAAAAGAATTCTTAATTTCAGAGTATTAGCAAACTTTTTCCACGTATCCATGTTACCATTAAGCATAACATCATTGGCGCCAGGATTTAGAGTTCCGCTTGGGGCGTTGTCAATTAAAGCAATAGCTTGGTCTAATTGTACAATCAAATCTCTGTAAATAGTCTGAGCATCATCGTAAGTTGGAGTTAAATTTCCGCCACGTTTGTGCGCTTCAGAATAAGGAATATCACCATACAAATCAACTAAATACTGGAAATAGAATGATTTCATAATTTTAGCTATAGCTATATAATTATCGTATCCAGGTTTTGTAGTGTTTTGGATGAAAGTGTAGTTGGAAGTTCTCAAAAACAAAATCTCCCAAATTCCGGAATAAAAATCTGAAGTTACATTATACGTGTGTTCATTGAAGTAATAACTTGAATTAGATGCGCCAACGTCTCTAGTCCAGTTATTCATCATTAAATTACCTAATTGATTCATGTTATCCTGAGTAATAGCTGGATTATCCGGTACAGAACTTCCTGCTAAAACATTATAGGTATACACTTGTGTAGCTGCTAAAACGATTTCCGGATTAACAACTTCAGCTAATGGGTTATTTGGGTCATCATTTACATCAAGAAAATCATCACAAGACTGAAGTGATACGGTGATTAAAAAACCAAACAACATTTTTTTAGTTATATTTTTCATTTTCATATTTTTTTAAAACGATACATTGATGTTGAAACCATAAGTTCTTGTTGGGGGAGCCTGAGCACCAGTACTTAAACCAACGTTGTTTCCTGTTGTAAACGAGAATTCAGGGTCGGTGTAATTTCTGTTTGACTTTGGAAGTATCATGAACACGTTTCTTGCATTCAATCCAATTGACAGACCTTCAATGTGTAAATTTTTCAATACTTTTTGAGAGAAGCTGTAAGAAAGAGCAATCTCTCTACATTTGAACGCCGTAGCATCCAAAACAAAATTTTCATCAATTTCTCTATAAATTCCAGTAAAGTAATCCTGTCCACCAGAAGTTGTAATACTTGTGTTGTCTGAATAAACACCAGGTGCGGTTTCAATTACAGAGTTAGGGAAAATAAAAGGTTCTCTACCGTTTTGTGCCGTTACAATATCGGTTCCGTTTTGAATCAAACCTTCTTTAACACCTGCATAAAATTTATGACCTGTTCTATAGTCAAAAACTCCAGTAAGCTTTAAGTTTTTGTATCTGATGTTGGTTGTAAATCCTAAGATATAATCAGGAGTTGTTTTTCCTAATTTTACATTTGTAGCTTTTAAAGGATCGCCTGTGGTAGCATCAATGATAACGTTTCCGTTGTCGTCTCTTTGGTAACCTGTTCCTACAAGCATCGGAAATTGTTCTCCAGCTATTGCAGCAATACCTGCAGTTCCAAGGTAATCTCCGACGGCAATCTGATCAGAAGAATCCGTTACTTTTTTAACTTCTGTTTTTGGAGCACTATAACCAAATCTCAAATCCCAAGTGAAATCTTCTGTTTTAACAGGTGTTAAACCCAAATCCAATTCTAACCCGCTTGAAACCGTTTCTCCAACATTTATAGTAGCCAAATCTGCTCCTGAAGCTGTGGATGGTGATGTTTTAATAATCTGGTCTGTATTTTTAGAAGTATAGTAACTTGCATCAAAGGTAATTCTCCTTTTGTAGAATTCAAGATTCATATTCAATTCGACAGAATTATTAAATTCAGGAGTTAGCTGTGCGTCAGCAATTTCTGTATTCTGAACAAAACTGTTGATTAAGTAAGGGAATCCGGCAGAAGTTGCACTTACAAAACGATCATTGATATCGTACGGATCCACAACAGTATTACCTACTTTTACATAACTGGCAGAAACTTTAGCATGCGTTAGTACATTTCCTCCAAATTCCGGAAAAGCTTTTGTTGGAATGAAAGACAAACCACCACTGTAGTAAAAATAACTATTAGGAATCACCGAACTTTGCTCATGTCTTGCAGTCATATTTGCAAATAAATAATCTTTAAAACCTAAATCCACATTAGCAAAGTAAGCTACACCTCTTTGTTGTGATTTAAAATCTTTTGGCAAAGCATTTCCAGTTATGTTAGAAATATTATACAATCCTGGGATTACCAATTTTTCTCCTTTAACTGATAATGAATTAAGTTCAATGTTTGTAATGTTATTACCAACATTGGCTTTAAAGGATACATTCTTGGTTAGTTCATAATCGAAGTTTAAAAGGAAATCGGCATAAATTGATCTTGAATTGGTATTTCCTACTTCATACGATGAAACGTAATCAAAAGGAGAATCCCAATAAACGATGTCTGTTTGATACCCGTTAAAGAATTCAACATTGTTAAAAGAAGTACTTCTGTAACTTGCTCTGTAAGTAGCGCTGATGTTTTTATTAAATGTATAGTTTAAATCACCAACACCCTCAAAAGTTTGACCTTTAGTATTGATTCTTTCATTTTTCAGTCTCCAATAAGGACTTAATTCCCAATATGTCCAGTGGGTTGCGTTGTCAGGATTGCTAAAAAGTTCAACCGGAACGTTAACTGGTGATTGCGTTAAAGAGTTGTAAACAGAGCCTTCAATTCCACCTGCTGTACTTTGATTGCTTGTTGTGTATCTTGCATTTGCATTCACACTCCATTTTCCTGCAGTTTTTCCAGCACTAATATAGAAGTTGTTTTTAGTGAATTTATCACCAGGAATGATACCTTCTGTTTTTTGGTTCCCCAAAGTAAAGTTGATGTATCCATTTTCATCTCCGCTTGATATCGCAACAGAGTTTAAAATGGTAGTTCCATCTGTAAAGAATGGTTTGTAGTTATTTTTAACAAACGAATAAGGAAGCAACATTTGATCTAAACCCGTTGGTTGTAATGAACCATCTAATTCAGCACCCCAACTCGTGTTTTCTGTAAAATCCTGCGCTCCCTGATATCCTTGTCCAAATCTACTTTGTAATTTTGGAAACATTGAGGCTTCTTCTACAGTGAACGTAGTATTAAGAGCGATTTTGAATTTTTCAGCATCTTTCGTTCCTTTTTTTGTGGTTACTATAATTACACCATTAGAACCTCTCGATCCATAAAGTGCGGCTCCATTTGCACCTTTCATAACGTTGATAGATTCAATTATTTCAGGGTTTAATTCGGTAAATGCTCCAGAAGTAGAGATTACACCATTAATTACAATCAATGCCTCGTTGTCTCCGGTAATGGATCTGAAACCTCTTAACTGAATTCTGGTATCTGGATTAACACCATTGTTTATAGTATTGATCTGCAAACCAGATACTTTACCAACCAAACCGACAGCTGCATTTACAGCTTTTGCCTGATTCAATTCGTCTGATTTCACGACTTGTGTCGCTGTTGTGATTTCATCGGGCTTTCTTTTAATTCCCAATGCTGTTATCACAACACCTTCAAGCTCAATGGAATCATCCTGCATTTTCACATTGATTGTAGTAGCAGCCGCTACAAGTTCTTGCGATTTCATCGAGATAAAATTGAAAACTAATGTTGCTGTTGGAGTCACTTTAATAGAAAATTTTCCATCAAAATCGGTTTGAGTTCCGGTTTGAGTACCTTTTACTAAAACATTTACTCCAGGTAGCGGTTGATTACTGACATCAGTAACAGTTCCGGTAACCATTCGTTCTTGTGCAAAAGAAATCTGTACTAACAGCGCTAGAAAGAGCGTTAAGAATCCGTTTAACTTTGTTTTCATTATTTATTTGGTTATAATTAGTAAACCAAAATTCTAATAAAATTATGGAAATTCCTAAATAAATGTTAAATTATAGCTGTTAAAGTTTTTAAAGTGCTAAAAACTAGCTTTAAAACTAATATGAACAATTGAATTAGAGAGTTTTATAGCTTGTTCATTGGTGCTTCCATTGGCATAAACAATATTAAATAATCCATTTTTTGTCAATAAACCAAACCCAAAGCCCAGTCCGAGAAGGTTTTGATTGCTGTTGGAAGTCTTATCCTGAAGATATCCGTAATCGATAATGCTGTGAATATATAAGCTGGAAGATAAGATATAGCGGTATTCAGTGAGTATGGATCCGAATAAATTTCCCTGAAGGCTATTTTCATTAAAACCACGAATAGAATTGATTCCTCCAAAACGCTGCAATTCGTTAACAATATAGTTGCCACTTTGGAGATAGAAATTCTGAGATTTTATATTCACAATATTGTTGTCGTTCAAATAGAGATTGTGTTTTAATAAAAGGCTTCCGAAAAATTGGTTGTCCGATACTAACTTGGAATCTCGTTTTCCAGTTCCAAATTTTAGCTCAAAATAGGTTTTCTGTGGAAAAAGAAAATCGTCATTTTTAAAATCAGTAAATTCTAATGAAGTTGTGATAAAGGAATTATTAAAATCACTTAAAGTAGAAGTGTTTGCATTTTGAATGTCGCTAGATTCTGTAGCTTGATATCCTAAATACAATCGCGTGTTATAATTAAAATAATAACCTAAATCTATTGCAGTTTTTGTGTTTTGGAACGTACTGTCTTGTTTGAAAATGTTGAGTTCAGCTTTTAAGCCAATTGGACTTTTAAAAATATACGGCAGTTCAACTCCAAGATTGAATGTCTTTTGATCCTGCCCGTCACTTTTCCAATAAAGCGCCAATTTTTCACCTGAATTTAAAATGTTGTTCAGAACCAAATCTACATAACCACTGAAAATTACTTTTTTGTTTTCATCATTCGTGAAACCAACATATCCGTCAAAAGTGTTGGGTTTTATTTTTTCTAAATAAACATAAATTTTGGTAGAGTCTTTGGTGAAAAGAATTTCGGGATACTTACTTTGTTTCACAAAACGAAATTTTTCAAAATCATTGTAGAGTTTGTCAAGGTTTTTTTGGTTGAAGACTTTATTGCGATACAATCGGATTATATTTTTTTTGTGTCCGATAGGAAATTTATCATAACCATTAATTACGATATCATTCACTTGCCTTTTTAATTCTTTAGTCACCGATAAATCTGCTTTTAAAAAATCTCTTGTTGGCTGGATATTGACAAGCTTTACTTTCGCCATTGAAAACCCATTGTATTCTAGTTTTTTTAAAGTGAGATTAAGAAATGCTTCACTTTCATCATAAGGAAGAACTAGCGTGTCATTCTTTAAATTGTACAAGCTACTTAGGTTCTCTTGAAAATCTTCACCTATATATATATGTATAAAATTTACTTTTTTGCCAATACTATATCGGAATGCGAAAGTAGAATCATTGGTTTTGAAATTTTCAAGAAACTGACTTTCGGTATAGCCTTTTCGAATGAGTTTTTCATAGAATAAACCATTTTCGTCAATGATGGATTTTGTGTTTTTGTGTTTTGAAAGGTAACCAATACTGTCAATAATTTTGATTTCGTCATCGGTTTGCCCAATAATTTTCAACTGAAATTCCTGCGCAGTAATAGTCCACGAGATTGAAATTAATAAAAAAAGTAAGGCTATCTTTTTCAAATTGTTGACAGTTTGCTTCAAAATAACGCAAAAAATCTGTTTTTATTGTAGTTAATCTAATCTAAAAATTATTTGCTTGAAATAGCCATTTTCTGGACTTTGATTTTTAAATACAATGGCAACTGTATCGCGATTCTTTATTCCATTAATAGACAAATAATTAATTGATGAAAAAATTAATTAACTAGGGTTTGTTTCATTGAAATTAATTACTACATTTGCAACCCCTAAAAAAGCGGGAATTTAATAAATAAAAGAAAAATTAGTATTTAATTATGCCAACAATTCAACAATTAGTAAGAACAGGAAGAACTCAGATCACTAAGAAGAGTAAATCGGTTGCTTTAGATTCTTGTCCTCAAAGAAGAGGTGTTTGTACGCGTGTTTACACTACTACTCCAAAAAAACCAAACTCTGCAATGCGTAAAGTTGCGCGTGTACGTTTGACTAATGGAAATGAAGTGAATGCTTACATCCCAGGAGAAGGACACAATCTACAAGAGCACTCGATAGTATTAGTGCGAGGCGGAAGAGTAAAAGATTTACCAGGAGTTAGATACCACATTGTTCGTGGTGCGCTTGATACTTCAGGTGTAGCAGGAAGAACGCAACGTCGTTCTAAGTACGGTGCAAAACGTCCAAAAGAAGCAAAAAAGTAAATCTAAACTAGTTATTAGTTACTAATTGAAGAATTAGAAACAGTAACAAAAAAACGAAGAAATGAGAAAAAGAGCGGCAAAGAAAAGACCACTTTTACCAGATCCTAAATTTAACGATCAGTTAGTAACGCGTTTCGTGAACAACTTGATGTGGGATGGTAAGAAATCAACAGCTTTCAAAGTATTCTATGATGCAATGGAAATCGTAGAAACAAAAAAGAACAATGATGAAAAATCGTCATTAGAAGTTTGGAAAGATGCTTTAACAAACGTTATGCCTCACGTAGAAGTACGTAGTCGTAGAGTTGGTGGAGCTACATTCCAAATCCCAATGCAAATTCGTCCAGACAGAAAAATTTCTATGGCCATGAAGTGGATGATACTTTATGCGCGTAGAAGAAACGAGAAATCGATGTCAGGAAAATTAGCTTCTGAAATCTTAGCTGCGGCTAAAGAAGAAGGTGCTGCTGTTAAAAAGAGAATGGATACTCACAAAATGGCAGAAGCAAATAAAGCATTCTCTCACTTTAGATTTTAATATTTAAGAAATGGCTAGAGATCTAAAACTTACAAGAAATATTGGAATTGCTGCTCATATTGATGCTGGTAAAACAACAACAACTGAGCGTATATTATTCTATACTGGAAAATCACACAAAATTGGTGAAGTACATGATGGTGCTGCAACAATGGACTGGATGGCGCAAGAGCAGGAAAGAGGCATCACGATTACTTCTGCTGCTACAACTTGTGAATGGAGTTTTCCAACGGAACAAGGTAAGCCATTACCGGAATCACAATCGTACCATTTTAATATTATTGATACTCCAGGACACGTTGACTTTACCGTAGAGGTAAACCGTTCACTACGTGTATTGGATGGTTTAGTTTTCTTATTTTCTGCTGTTGATGGCGTTGAGCCACAATCAGAAACTAACTGGAGATTGGCTGATCAATATAAAGTTCCACGTATGGGATTTGTTAATAAAATGGACAGACAAGGTTCTAACTTCTTGATGGTATGTCAGCAAGTTAGAGACATGTTGAAATCAAATGCCGTTGCAATCACTTTGCCAATTGGTGAAGAAAATGATTTCAAAGGTGTAGTTGATTTAGTAAAAAACCAAGCTATCGTATGGCATGATGAGACTTTAGGAGCAACTTTTGATATTGTGCCTATTCCTGCTGATATGATTGCTGAAGTAAAAGAATACAGATCTATCCTAATCGAAGCTGTTGCTGACTATGATGAAAACCTTTTGGAGAAATTCATGGAAGATGAAAACTCTATTACTGAGGAAGAAATCAATAAAGCGCTTAGAGCAGCTACTATGGATATGGCTATTATCCCAATGATTGCTGGATCTTCATTCAAAAACAAAGGTGTTCAATTTATGTTGGATGCGGTTTGTAAATATTTACCATCTCCTTTAGATAAAGAAGGTATTGAAGGAATTCATCCTGATGATGCTGATTTACTTGAAGAAGACCAAACTAAAATCTTACGTCGTCCTGATGTAAAAGAGCCGTTCGCAGCTCTTGCATTTAAAATTGCTACTGATCCTTATGTTGGTCGTTTAGCTTTCTTCCGTGCATATTCAGGCCGTTTAGATGCAGGTTCGTATATCTTGAACACACGTTCAGGAAACAAGGAAAGAATTTCTCGTATCTACCAAATGCATGCTAATAAACAAAACCCAATCGATTATATTGAGGCAGGTGATATTGGAGCGGCAGTTGGATTTAAAGATATTAAGACTGGAGATACAATGTGTGATGAAAAACACCCAATAATTCTTGAGTCAATGAAATTCCCAGCTCCAGTAATTGGTATCGCTATCGAGCCAAAAACTAAAGTTGATGTTGATAAAATGGGTATGGCTTTAGCAAAATTAGCTGAAGAAGATCCAACATTTACAGTAAGAACAGATGAAGCTTCGGGTCAAACGATTATTTCAGGTATGGG
The DNA here is from genome assembly GCF_029945805.1 of Flavobacterium sp. Lineage (GTDB taxonomy): Bacteria > Bacteroidota > Bacteroidia > Flavobacteriales > Flavobacteriaceae > Flavobacterium. Next base: position 12,165 of record NZ_JAQSDH010000048.1, on the reverse strand, counting down.
TGAGTTGCACTTAGACATCCTTGTAGATCGTATGAGAAGAGAGTTCAAAGTTGAGGTGAACCAAGGGGAACCTCAAGTTGAATACAAAGAAGCTTTTACAAAATCTGCAACTCATAGAGAAACGTACAAAAAACAATCAGGTGGACGTGGTAAATTCGGTGATATCGTATTTACTTTGGAACCAGCTGATGAAGTTGATGGTAAAATTCCAAATGGATTACAATTTATCAATGCAGTAAAAGGGGGTAACGTTCCTAAGGAATATATTCCATCTGTAGAAAAAGGTTTTAGAGAAGCAATGAAAGCAGGTCCATTAGCAGGATATCAAGTGGATAGTTTGAAAGTAACTTTAACGGATGGATCTTTCCACCCTGTGGATTCTGATGCGCTTTCTTTCGAATTAGCTGCAAGAATGGGCTACAGAGAAGTTGCTAAAGCTGCTGGTGCTGTAATTCTTGAACCTATCATGAAAATGGAAGTTATTACTCCTGAAGAAAACATGGGAGATATCGTGGGTGATATCAACCGTCGTAGAGGTCAGGTTAATGATATGGGCGACAGAAACGGAGCTAAAACTATCAAGGCTGATGTGCCGTTATCTGAAATGTTTGGTTATGTTACTACATTAAGAACATTGTCATCAGGTAGAGCGACTTCAACAATGGAATTCTCTCACTATGCAGAAACGCCTTCTAGTATTTCAGAAGCAGTAATTAAAAAAGCAAAAGGTAACGCCTAATATTTATCAAGATGAGTCAAAAAATTAGAATTAAATTGAAATCTTACGATCACATGTTGGTAGATAAATCTGCTGAAAAAATCGTAAAAACTGTGAAAAGCACAGGTGCTGTTGTTACGGGTCCAATTCCGTTACCTACACACAAAAAAATATTTACTGTATTGCGTTCTCCGCACGTTAACAAAAAAGCAAGAGAGCAGTTCCAAGTAAGTTCATACAAAAGATTACTAGACATCTATAGTTCTTCTTCGAAAACTATTGATGCTTTAATGAAACTTGAATTGCCAAGTGGAGTTGAAGTAGAAATCAAAGTATAATTATACTTGAATAAAAGATAAGAATTAAGTGTCGGATTCTATTCGACGCTTAATTTTTTTAAATGAAAAAAAATAAATTTATTAATTAATAATTAGTTTACTATGTCTGGGTTAATAGGAAGAAAAATCGGCATGACTAGCTTATTCGATGAAAACGGGAAGAACATTCCTTGTACAGTAATCGAGGCTGGACCTTGTGTCGTTACCCAAGTCAGAACCATTGAGGTTGACGGGTACAAAGCACTTCAACTTGGTTTCGATGACAAAACAGAAAAACACGCCACTAAAGCTGACTTAGGTCACTTTAAAAAAGCGGGAACTTCTGCTAAGAAAAAAGTCGTTGAATTCCAAGGTTTCGAAAGTGATTTTAAATTAGGTGACAGTGTTACCGTAGGAGTATTCAGCGAAGGAGAATTTGTTGATGTACAAGGTGTATCAAAAGGAAAAGGTTTCCAAGGTGTAGTTAAACGTCACGGTTTTGGTGGTGTTGGACAAGCAACTCACGGACAACACAACCGTTTGAGAGCGCCAGGTTCTGTAGGAGCATCTTCTTATCCATCACGTGTATTCAAAGGAATGCGTATGGCAGGAAGAATGGGAGGAGATAATGTAAAAGTACAAAATCTAAGAGTTTTAAAAGTAGTGGCTGAAAAGAACCTACTTGTTATTAAAGGAGCTATTCCTGGATGTAAAAACTCTTATGTAATCATTCACAAGTAATGGAAGTAAAAGTTTTAGATATCAACGGAAAAGAAACTGGAAGAAAAGTTCAACTTTCTGATTCAGTTTTCGCAATTGAGCCAAATAATCACGCAGTATATCTTGATGTTAAACAATATTTAGCAAATCAAAGACAAGGAACGCACAAAGCTAAAGAAAGAGCTGAAGTTGCAGGTTCTACTCGTAAGATTAAAAAACAAAAAGGTACTGGTACGGCTCGTGCTGGTAGTGCAAAAAACCCTTTGTTCAAAGGTGGAGGTACTGTTTTTGGACCACGTCCAAGAAGTTATTCTTTCAAATTGAATAAAAGTTTAAAGAGATTAGCAAGAAGATCTGCTTTTTCGATTAAAGCACAAGAATCAAATATAGTAGTGGTAGAAGATTTTACTTTTGATACACCAAACACTAAAAATTTCATTAACGTTTTGAAAGCTTTAGGATTAGAAAACAAAAAATCTTTGTTTGTGTTGGGCGATTCAAATAAAAATGTATATTTGTCGTCACGTAATTTGAAAGCCTCTAGCGTAGTAACTAACTCAGAATTAAGCACTTATGCGATATTAAACGCAAACAACTTAGTTCTTTCAGAAGGTTCTTTAGAAGGAATTGAAGAAAATTTAAGCAAATAACAGATCATGAGCATCATAATTAAACCTATCATAACAGAGAAAATCACCAAAGAAGGTGAAGTTTTCAATCGTTTTGGTTTTGTTGTTGACAAAAAAGCAAATAAAGTTCAAATTAAGAAAGCTGTTGAGGCTGCTTATGGAATTTCTATTGTTAGTGTAAACACGATGAACTATAGAGCGGATAGAACTACAAAATATACAAAAAGTGGTTTAATCAGCGGAAAAACGAACAGCTATAAAAAAGCTATCGTACAAGTAAAAGAAGGAGAAACAATAGATTTTTATAATAATATCTAATAGAAAATGTCAGTTAGAAAATTAAAACCTATTACCCCTGGTCAGCGTTTTAGAGTTGTGAATGGTTTTGACGCCATCACGACTGATAAGCCGGAGCGTTCATTGATCGCACCGATAAAAAACTCAGGTGGTAGAAATAGTCAAGGAAAAATGACCATGCGTTATACAGGCGGTGGTCACAAACAAAGGTATCGTATCGTTGATTTCAAAAGAACTAAAGTTGGTATTCCAGCTACAGTGAAATCAATTGAGTATGATCCAAACAGAACTGCTTTTATCGCATTATTGTGGTATGTAGATGGAGAGAAAACGTATATCGTTGCTCAAAATGGTCTACAAGTAGGACAAACTGTTGTGTCTGGAGAAGGTTCAGCTCCTGAAATTGGAAATACTTTGCCATTGAGCAAAATTCCATTAGGAACTGTAATTTCTTGTATCGAGTTACGTCCAGGTCAAGGAGCAGTTATTGCTCGTTCAGCTGGAACATTTGCTCAATTAATGGCAAGAGACGGAAAATATGCTACAATCAAAATGCCATCAGGTGAAACAAGATTAATCTTGTTGACTTGCTCGGCTACAATTGGAGCTGTTTCTAATTCTGATCATCAATTAATTGTATCTGGTAAAGCAGGTAGAACTAGATGGTTAGGAAGAAGACCAAGAACGAGACCGGTAGCGATGAACCCTGTCGATCACCCGATGGGTGGTGGTGAAGGACGTTCCTCTGGTGGTCATCCACGTTCAAGAAAAGGTCTTCCTGCTAAAGGTTATAGAACTCGTTCTAAGGTTAACCCGAGTAATAAGTATATTGTTGAACGCAGAAAGAAATAACTAGATAGACATGGCACGTTCATTAAAAAAAGGACCTTTTGTACACTACAAATTAGATAAGAAAGTTCAGGAAAATATCGCTGGTGGAAATAAAGGAGTTGTTAAGACCTGGTCTAGAGCTTCTATGATTACTCCAGATTTCGTTGGACAAACAATCGCAGTACACAATGGTCGTCAATTTGTTCCGGTTTATGTAACTGAGAACATGGTAGGACACAAATTAGGAGAATTTTCACCAACTAGATCTTTTAGAGGTCACGCTGGAGCAAAAAATAAAGGTAAAAAATAAGAAGATGGGAGTTCGTAAAAGAGAAACAGCAGATGCGAGAAAAGAGGCTAATAAGTCTATTGCTTTCGCGAAATTGAATAACTGCCCTACTTCACCTAGAAAAATGCGCTTAGTAGCAGACTTGGTAAGAGGTCAGAAAGTGGAAAGAGCTTTAAATATTTTAAGATTTAGCTCGAAAGAAGCTTCAAGAAAATTAGAGAAATTAGTATTGTCTGCAATCAACAATTGGGAGCAGAAAAATGCCGATGGAAATGTTTCTGAAGCAGGCTTATTTATAAAAACAATCACTGTAGATGGTGGAATGATGTTGAAAAGACTTCGTCCAGCTCCACAAGGAAGAGCACACAGAATTAGAAAACGTTCAAACCACGTGACAATCGTGTTAGGAGCTAATGATAACACACAAGCAAATTAATAATTAAGATGGGACAAAAGACAAATCCAATTGGAAACAGACTTGGTATCATCAGAGGATGGGATTCAAACTGGTATGGTGGAAATGATTACGGTGATAAAATCGCTGAGGATTATAAAATCAGAAAGTACATTCATGCTCGTTTATCAAAAGCTAGTGTATCAAAAGTAATCATCGAGAGAACTTTGAAACTTGTAACCGTTACTATCACTACTGCAAGACCTGGTATTATTATTGGGAAAGGTGGACAAGAGGTAGACAAGTTGAAAGAGGAACTTAAGAAAGTTACTGACAAAGAGGTTCAAATCAACATCTTTGAAATTAAAAGACCTGAACTAGATGCTTACTTAGTAGGTACTTCTATCGCGCGTCAAATCGAAAGTAGAATTTCTTACAGAAGAGCTATTAAGATGGCAATTGCGGCTGCAATGCGTATGAATGCTGAAGGTATTAAAGTATTAATTTCTGGTCGTTTGAACGGAGCTGAAATGGCACGTTCAGAGCAATTCAAAGAAGGTAGAATTCCTCTATCAACTTTCAGAGCCGATATTGACTATGCTTTGGCTGAAGCTCACACTACTTATGGTAGAATGGGTATCAAAGTATGGATCATGAAAGGTGAGGTTTATGGAAAAAGAGATCTTTCTCCACTTGTAGGCATGGATAAAAAGCAAGCTGGTCCAAGTGGTGGTAAAGGTGGAGATTCTCCAAGAGGAGACAGAAAGCCTTTTAACAAAGGTGGTAAACCAGACGCTCGTAAGAGAAAGTAAATTTTTAAACTAAAGAAAAATGTTACAGCCTAAAAGAACAAAATACCGTAAGGTACAGAAGGGTAAAATGAAAGGGAATGCTCAAAGAGGGCATGAACTTTCTAGTGGAATGTTTGGAATTAAATCTGTACATGAAAACGGAATGTTTTTAACTTCACGTCAAATCGAGGCTGCGCGTATTGCTGCAACTCGTTTTATGAAAAGAGAAGGACAGTTATGGATTAATATTTTCCCAGACAAACCTATCACTAAAAAACCTCTTGAGGTACGTATGGGTAAAGGTAAAGGTGCGGTCGAATATTGGGCTGCAGTTGTAAAACCAGGAAGAATCATGTTTGAAGTTGGTGGAGTTCCACTAGCTGTTGCAAAAGAAGCTTTGCGTCTTGCAGCACAGAAACTTCCAGTAAAAACTAAGTTTGTCGTTGCTAGAGATTTCGAAGCATAATCTAAAATTAATTATGAAACAATCAGAAATTATAAATCTATCCGCAGCTGAGTTACAAGAAAAACTTAGTCAATTAAGAAAAGCGTATTCAGACCTTAGGAATGCACACGCTATTTCGCCAATTGCAAATCCACTTCAAATTAGAAGTGCTAGAAGAGCGGTTGCTAGAGTAGCAACAGAGCTAACTAAAAGAGAGTTACAATAATTGTATGCTAGCTAAAATGGAAGATAAAAGAAATTTAAGAAAAGAAAGAATTGGTGTAGTTACATCAAACAAAATGGACAAGTCTATTGTTGTTGCACAAGTAACTAGAGTAAAACACCCATTATACGGTAAGTTCGTGTTAAAAACTAAAAAGTTTCATGCGCACGACGAAACAAATGACTGTAACATTGGTGATACAGTAAAGATCATGGAAACAAGACCTTTATCAAAAACTAAATGTTGGAGATTGGTTGAAATCATTGAAAGAGCTAAATAATTATGGTACAACAAGAATCAAGACTTAAAGTCGCAGATAACACAGGAGCAAAAGAAGTTTTGACTATCCGTGTATTAGGAGGAACGAAACGTCGTTATGCCTCTGTTGGAGATAAAATTGTAGTTTCAATCAAAGATGCAACACCTAACGGTAACGTTAAAAAAGGTGCTGTTTCAACTGCAGTTGTTGTACGTACCAAAAAAGAAGTGAGAAGAGCTGATGGTTCTTATATCCGTTTCGATGACAATGCATGTGTTCTTTTGAATGCTGCAGGAGAAATGAGAGGAACTCGTGTTTTTGGTCCAGTTGCAAGAGAACTTCGTGAAAAACAATTCATGAAAATTGTATCATTAGCGCCAGAGGTGCTTTAATTAGTAGATAAGATGATAAAGCTAAAAATAAAATCAGGAGACATCGTTAGAGTTATTGCAGGTGACCATAAAAGCACCCCAACTAAAGTAGTTGAAGGTAAAGTTTTACGTGTTGACCGTGAAAAGAATAAAGCGATTGTTGAGGGTGTAAACATGGTTTCGAAACACACAAAACCAAGTGCAAAAAGCCCTCAAGGCGGAATCGTTAAGAAGGAAGCTCCAATTCATATTTCAAATTTGTCTTTAATAGATTCAAAATCGAAAGAAGCTACAAAAACTGGAGTTAGAGTTGAAGGAGATAAAAAAGTAAGATTTTCAAAAAAATCTAATCAAGTATTATAGTTATGGCATATACACCTAGACTTAAGCAAGAGTATAAGGACAGAGTAGTTTCTGCACTTAAAGAAGAATTCGGTTATAAAAACGTAATGCAAGTTCCTAAATTGGAAAAAATCGTTTTAAGCCGCGGAGTTGGAGCGGCAGTATCTGATAAGAAACTTGTTGACTATGCAGTTGATGAGTTGACAAAGGTTACTGGACAAAAAGCAGTATCTACAATATCTAAGAAAGACGTTGCGTCATTCAAATTGAGAAAAGGTATGCCAATTGGAGCAAAAGTAACTCTTAGAGGAGAAAGAATGTATGAGTTTTTAGACAGACTTATTACATCTTCTTTACCACGTGTTAGAGATTTTAGTGGTATTAAAGCTACTGGTTTTGACGGAAGAGGTAATTACAATCTTGGTGTTACGGAGCAAATCATTTTCCCAGAAATTGATATTGACAAAGTAAATAAAATATCAGGTTTGGATATTACGTTCGTAACGTCTGCAGCTACCGATAAAGAAGCAAAATCATTATTAGCAGAATTAGGTTTACCTTTTAAAAAGAATTAAGACATGGCTAAAGAATCAATGAAAGCCCGTGAGGTTAAGAGAGAAAAAACGGTAGCAAAGTACGCTGGAAAAAGAAAAGCTTTAATAGAAGCTAAAGATTACGAAGGTTTACAAAAATTACCTAAAAATGCTTCGCCAGTTCGTTTACACAATCGTTGTAAATTAACAGGTAGACCAAGAGGGTATATGCGTCAATTTGGTCTTTCACGTGTTACATTCCGTGAAATGGCAAACCAAGGATTGATACCAGGAGTTAGAAAAGCTAGCTGGTAATTAGTTTATTTCAACAGATAATTGTACATTTGCCAGCTTTTTGCAGGTAACGTACAATTATCTGCTGTTAAAATAGAGTTTAATGGCTTCAGGTTCAAGAGAATAGTTTTTTTGAAAACCGTAGCCGCAATTTAATAAATATGTATACAGATCCAATTGCAGATTATCTTACGCGAGTTAGAAATGCAGTGATGGCAAACCACAAAGTGGTTGAGATTCCAGCATCTAATCTTAAAAAAGAAATCACAAAAATTTTATTCGATCAAGGGTATATTTTAAGTTACAAATTTGATGACAGTTCTGTTCAAGGAACGATCAAAATTGCTCTTAAGTATGATAAAGATACTAAAGACCCTGTGATTAAAGATATCCAAAGAATTAGTAAACCAGGTTTACGTAAATATGCAGGTGCAGCTAAAATACCTAGAATCCTTAACGGATTAGGAATTGCTATTGTTTCAACTTCAAAAGGTCTTATGACTGGCAAGATGGCTAAGCAATTAAATGTAGGTGGAGAAGTAATCTGTTACGTATACTAATTAAAACAGTAAAACAATGTCAAGAATAGGTAAAAATCCAATTTCAATTCCTGCTGGTGTTACTGTAGAAGTTAGTGAAACAGTAATTACAGTTAAAGGAAAATTAGGTCAACTTACACAGCATTACGCAGACGTAACTGTAAAAGTTGAAGAAGGTCAAGTAGTAGTTGAAAGACCATCTGATAGTAAAGATCACAGAGCAAAACATGGACTATACAGATCATTAATCAATAATATGGTTCTTGGTGTGTCAGAAGGTTTTACTAAAGAATTAGAATTGGTTGGAGTTGGTTACAGAGCTTCGAATCAAGGTCAAAAATTAGATTTAGCTTTAGGGTATTCTCATAATATTGTTTTAGAAGTTGCTCCAGAAGTAAAACTAGAAACAATTTCTGAAAAAGGTAAAAACCCAATCGTGAAGTTAACATCTTTCGACAAACAATTAGTTGGACAAGTTGCTGCGAAAATCAGAGCTTTCCGTAAACCAGAACCTTACAAAGGAAAAGGTGTTAAGTTTGTTGGTGAAGTATTAAGAAGAAAAGCAGGTAAATCAGCTTAAAAAATAGCGTTATGTCATTAACAAAATCTGAAAGAAGACAAAGGATACAATACAGAATCAGAAAGATTGTAAGCGGAACGGCTGCAAGACCAAGATTATCTGTATTCAGAAGTAATAAAGAAATCTATACACAACTAATTGATGATGTGAATGGAGTTACTTTATTGGCTGCTTCATCAAAAGATAAAGGAGTAGAAACTAAAGGTACTAGTATGGAAGTTGCAACAGCAGTTGGAAAACTAGTAGCAGAGAAAGCTTTAAAAGCTGGAATAGATACAGTAACTTTCGATAGAGGGGGTTATTTATACCACGGTCGTATTAAATCATTAGCAGAAGGCGCAAGAGCGGCTGGGCTTAAATTCTAATATATTATGTCTAAATACAAAAATGTAGAATTAGTAAAACCTAGTGGTCTTGAATTAAAAGATCGTCTGGTAAGTGTAAATCGTGTTACCAAAGTTACAAAAGGTGGTAGAGCTTTCGGGTTCTCTGCAATTGTAGTGGTGGGTGATGAAAACGGAGTAGTTGGTCACGGATTAGGAAAATCTAAAGATGTTTCTGAAGCTATTGCTAAAGCAGTAGAAGATGCAAAGAAAAACTTAGTTAGAATTCCACTTCGAGGTCAGTCAGTTCCTCACGAACAAAAAGGTAAATTTGGTGGAGCAAGAGTATTTTTAATTCCTGCGTCTCATGGTACAGGAGTTATTGCTGGTGGTGCTGTTCGTTCAGTATTAGAATCAGTTGGTATTCATGATGTATTATCAAAATCACAAGGTTCATCAAACCCTCACAACGTGGTAAAAGCAACTTTTGATGCTTTATTACAAATGAGAAGTGCGCTTACTGTTGCAAAACAAAGAGGTATTTCTTTAGAAAAAGTATTTAAAGGTTAATCTAAGGTATTATGGCTAAAGTAAAAGTAAAACAAGTAAGAAGTCAGATTAATTGTCCGCTTACTCAAAAAAGAGGCTTAGAGGCTCTTGGTTTAAGAAGAATGGGTCAAGTTGTAGAGCACGAAGTGAATCCTGCACTCCTTGGAATGATAAACAAAGTAAAACACTTAGTTTCTGTTGAAGAAACTAAATAACAAATTATAGTTATGAATTTAAGTAACTTACAGCCAGCTGAAGGCTCAACACACAATCAAAATAAAAGATTAGGTAGAGGAGAAGGTTCTGGAAAAGGTGGTACTTCTGCAAGAGGTCACAAAGGAGCAAAATCTCGTTCTGGTTATTCTAAAAAGATTGGTTTTGAAGGAGGTCAAATGCCACTTCAAAGACGTGTGCCTAAGTTTGGTTTTACGAACATCAACCGTAAAGAATACCAAGGTGTAAATCTTGATACAATTCAATTGTTAGTAGATAATGGAATCATTACTGATACTGTAGATTTCTCAGTGTTTGTAGAAAACCGTTTGGCTACTAAAAGCGAAACTGTAAAAATTCTTGGTAGAGGAGAATTGAAAACAAAATTAAAAGTAACAGCACATAAATTTACTGCTACTGCAAAAGCTGCTATTGAAGCTGCTGGCGGAGAAGCTGTAACCTTATAATTATTAGAACGATGAAGAAATTTTTTGAATCATTTCTGAATGTTTGGAAAATAGAAGAACTAAAAAATAGAATCTTAGTAACTCTAGGGCTATTATTAGTATATCGATTTGGTGCACATGTTACTCTTCCTGGTATTGATGCTACACAATTGACTAGCTTAGCTGGACAAACAGATAAAGGTATTGGATCAATACTTGATATGTTTACTGGTGGAGCTTTCTCAAAAGCATCAGTATTTGCATTAGGAATCATGCCTTACATTTCTGCTTCAATTGTTGTTCAGTTAATGGGTATTGCTATTCCTTATTTGCAAAAATTACAGAAAGACGGTGAAAGTGGTAGAAAGAAGTTAAATCAAATTACAAGATGGTTAACCATCGCTATTACTTTAGTTCAAGGTCCGGGTTATATCTATAACTTGTACAGAACTTTACCAAATAGTGCCTTCCTTTTAGGATTTGATTCATTTTCATTCTTATTCTCATCTGTTTTAATCCTTACTACAGGAACTATTTTCGCAATGTGGTTAGGAGAGAAAATTACTGATAAAGGTATTGGTAACGGTATTTCACTATTAATTATGGTTGGAATTCTTGCTAGACTACCTCAAGCATTGTTTCAAGAATTCACTTCAAAAGTCACCAATAATAATGGTGGGCCGATGTTGTTAGTACTTGAAATTATTGTTTGGTTATTAGTTATTATTGCTTGTGTATTACTAGTTATGGCAGTTAGAAAGATACCAGTGCAATACGCTCGCCGTACAACAACTGGTGATTTCGAACAAGACATGATGGGAGGAAACAGACAATGGATTCCATTGAAATTGAATTCTGCTGGAGTGATGCCAATCATTTTTGCTCAGGCAATTATGTTTATCCCTGCTGCAGTTGCCGGACTTTCAAAATCTGAAACGTCTCAATCTATAGCGGGAACATTCAGTAATATGTTTGGTCTATGGTACAATGTTGTATTTGCTTCATTGATTATCATTTTCACATTCTTTTACACGGCAATTACGGTCCCTACAAATAAAATGGCTGATGATTTAAAAAGAAGTGGTGGTTTTATTCCTGGTGTTAAGCCCGGAATTGAAACAGCAGATTTCTTAGATAGAATCATGTCTCTAATAACATTCCCTGGTTCATTATTTCTTGCGTTGATAGCTGTGTTCCCAGCAATTATTGTGAGTTTTAGCGTGCAACAATCTTGGGCAATGTTCTATGGTGGTACTTCATTAATCATTATGGTTGGTGTTGCTATCGATACTATTCAACAAATAAATTCTTATTTATTGAATAAACACTATGATGGATTGATGAAAACTGGTAAAAATAGAAAAGCAGTAGCTTAATTTTTATGGCAAAACAATCAGCAATAGAACAAGACGGATCAATAATTGAAGCATTGTCCAATGCTATGTTCCGTGTGGAGTTAGAAAACGGACATATTGTAATTGCTCATATCTCTGGTAAAATGCGTATGCATTATATTAAATTGTTACCTGGTGACAAAGTAAAACTAGAAATGAGTCCTTATGATTTGTCTAAAGCAAGAATTACTTATAGATATTAAAGATATTCAAGATGAAAGTTAGAACATCAGTTAAAAAAAGAAGTGCCGAGTGCAAGATTGTACGAAGAAAAGGCAGATTATACGTAATCAACAAAAAGAATCCTAGATTTAAACAAAGACAAGGATAGTTATGGCAAGAATAGCAGGGGTAGATATACCTAAAAACAAAAGAGGAGTTATCGCTTTAACCTACATCTTCGGAGTGGGTAGAAGTAGAGCAATTGAGGTTTTAGAAAAAGCTCAAGTAAGCCAAGATACAAAAGTTCAAGATTGGAATGATGACGAGATCGGAGCAATCCGTGATGCCGTATCATACTACAAAATTGAAGGGGAACTTCGTTCAGAAGTTTCACTACACATCAAACGTCTAATGGATATTGGATGTTACAGAGGAATCCGTCATAGATCTGGTCTTCCATTAAGAGGACAAAGAACTAAGAACAACTCTAGAACAAGAAAAGGTAA
>NZ_JAQSDH010000047.1 GCF_029945805.1 Flavobacterium sp. | reverse complement strand
ATTTACAAAAATGTCGCTTAACTTAAACTGTAATTTTTATTTGCATATCCAACTTTTTAAATGAAAATTCTTTATTTCATTTTTTGCCTTTTCACCGGCTTTTCCCCTACTTCGTTTTTGTTCTGCATTAAATAATTAGCCAATAGTTTTTCAATCAATTCATCTTTCGTCAAATGGTGAAATACGGTTTTTATTTTATTTTTTAATTCTGCATCAACCTCATGATTGGGTTTCGTTTTAAAAATTTGTTTTGCCCATAAAAGCGTATTATTTTCTTCAATACTGAGCGCACTTGGTTTTTTGAACTCGGTAAATTTTATTCCAAGTTCTTTTTCAAAATCGGCAATTTGTGTGACTTCTTCTTCTTGAAGTACGGTTAATGACAAGCCCTTTGCTCCTGCTCTGGCCGTTCTTCCACTACGGTGCACATAGGCTTCGTAAACATCCGGTAAATGATAATTGACCACATAGGAAACTTCTTTTACGTCAATTCCCCTCGCAGCCAAATCGGTTGCAACCAAAATATTGATATGACCTTCACGAAATTGTTCCATGATGCGATCTCGAATTCCTTGGGTCAGACTTCCGTGCAAAGCCCCAGAAGAGAAACGGTTGATGGCTAAATTCTTTGCTAGTTTATTGACTGCAGCTTTCGTTTTGCAGAATATAATACCGCGCTCACCTTCTTTTGAATTCAAAAAATGCATTAATACATCTAGTTTTTCAATAGGATCAACCACAATATATTCGTGAATGATTCCTTGATTTCCTACCGTTTCCATATTAGCACTCACTTGAACTACATTTTTATTCAAATAGTTCTGAATTAATTGCTTTATTGTTCCCGGCATAGTTGCAGAGAATAAAAGTGTTTTATGTTCCTTTGGTAATTCTGCTACAATTTCATCCAGACTTTCTTTTAAGATCGACACCATTTCATCTGCTTCATCAAGCACTAGAAATTTAGTTTCCTTAAGATTTACCGCTTTACGCTGAATTAAATCGATTAATCTACCGGGCGTTGCCACAACGATATGTGTTGGTGCTGCCAATCGCTCTATTTGCGGCTTTATCGGAATTCCTCCGCAGGTTGCAGCAATAGAAACTTCTGGAAGATATTTTGCAAAATCGGTTAAATTTTTAAAAATTTGATGTCCTAATTCCCTTGTAGGAACTAAAATAACAGCTTGAATTGTCGTTGATGTTGTATCTATTAATTGTAAAATTGGCAATCCAAAAGCAGCCGTTTTACCAGTACCAGTCTTTGCAAGTCCAACCAAATCAGTTCCATTCGCTAAAAGTAACGGAATTACTTTCTCTTGAATTTCTGTAGGTTGTGAAATTTTCAACTCAGTAATAGCTTTTACGATAGGTTCTGAAATCCCTAAATCAGCGAATTGCTTTGACATTTTTCTAATTTTTATTATTATTTTATGACACTACATACTATTTCTAAATTATAATTTTAAAGTCCAATAAATCAACTTTAACAATTATAGTTTAACATCGTTTATCAAGCAAAGATATGTAAACCGAATAGGTTATTATTTATACTCTTTACATAAAATCGTAATTTGTTATAAAGTATTCAACTCTAATTATATTATAGTATTTTATGATTTACAAGTTTGATTCATTTAATTTCAATACAAGTAAACTCAATTCATAGCTAGTAAATTCGGTTATCAGAGTATAAAAATAGTGATACACATATTAACCAATTCAAAATAAACAACAAAAAAGATTTTTGTTGGAATTTTTAAACTAATTTTGTTAACCAAATGGTTAAACCATGTAATTAAAAATGGAAAAGTTAAAAACAGAAAATACGGAAATTGAAATATTAAACGCTGCAAAAGAAATATTTCATCAAAAAGGTATGGATGGAGCACGAATGCAAGAAATTGCAGATAAAGCCAAAATAAACAAAGCCTTGCTGCACTATTATTACAGAAGCAAACAACTTTTATTCGAAGCAGTTTTCAAAAGTGCTTTTGGTCTATTGGCACCACAATTAAATAATATTCTCAACGATGACAGTGATTTGTTTGAAAAAATAACAAAATTCACTAATAGCTACATCTCATTTGTAATTAAACATCCGTACTTACCCAATTTTGTAATTCAAGAGCTAAATAAAAATCCAGAATTTGTACTAAAACTGCGTGCCGAAAAACACTTTCCCTCGATAGATAAATTCAAATTACAAGTTGCAGATGCTATAAAACAAGGCACTATTAAACCCATTGAAGCGGAACAATTATTTATCAATATCATGGCTTTAAATATTTTTCCTTTCATTGGCGAGCCACTATTAACAGCACTTATCAATGTGGATAAAAAGAGATATAATGAGATTCTTTCGAACCGTAAAACGGAAGTAGCTTCTTTTATTATTAACGCTATTAAAATTTAAATAATGAAAAATAAGTTAGTCCTACTAGTCCTTTTTCTTATACCCCTAATTGCAAAGGCGCAACAAACAGTAACCTTAGATGAATGTTATGCTTTAGCGAATATTAACTATCCGCTAGCAAAGCAGAATAGCTTATTAACCCAAAAAACAACCTATGAAATTGAGGGTCTCAATAAAGGTAAACTTCCTAAAATTGATCTCAATTCACAAGCAACATATCAATCAGATGTCATCGGATTACCAACTGGACTTCCGGGTGTATCGCCTTTAAATAAAGACCAATACCGAACATCATTAGAGCTAAATCAACTCCTTTACAATGGTGGAGCAATTGATGCCAGTACCAAATTAAAAGAAGCGCAAACCAAAACGCAACAGCAACAACTTGTAGTGAATTTATATCAATTGAAAAGTCGAATCAATCAATATTACTTTTCTATTTTATTGCTTCAAGAAAAGAAAGCTTTATTAGTCTCTAAAGACGAATTGTTGCAGTCCAAAGTGCAAGAAGTTAAATCAGGAGTTAAATTTGGCGCGATTCTACCCGCATCAGAATTGATTTTGGAAGCTGAAATATTAAAAATTAATCAGCAATTAACAGAAATAAAATTTGAAAAAATAAAAATGCTGCAGAATCTTTCCGAATTAACTTTTACAAAAATTGATTCGGAAACCGTTTTAGTGCAACCTAGTTTTCCCTCTGATTCTACTGAAAGTGTAAGGCCTGAAATAGCTTTTTTTGACTTACAAAATAAACAGATTGATTTTTCTAAAAACACAATTTCCAAGTCAAATTTTCCTAAAATAAACGCTTTTGGTCAAGCGGGCTAAGGAAATCCGGGATTGAACATGTTGGATAATTCATTTCAAACATTCTATATCGTAGGGTTAAAAGCCAACTGGAATGTCTTTGATTGGGGAAAAAATAAAACAGACCAAGAAGCCTTAAATATTTCCAAAGAGATTGTTCTGTCTGAAAAAGAAACATTTAAACTGAACAACAAAATGCAATTACAAGAAATGGAAACCGAAATCACTAAGACACGAGAGCTCTTACAATCAGATACGGAACTAATTGCTTTACGAGAAAAAATTATAAAAACATCAAATGCCCAAATGAAAAATGGCGTGATTACTACATCCGAATATCTCGTAGAATTTACCAATTTGTTCGAATCAAAAAACAATCTAAAAACGCATGAGGTGCAATTGGCTCTAGCTAAATCAAATTACGAAATAATCAAAGGGAAATAACTAAAGTCTCAGAAAAAATCTTTAAAATGAAAAAAATAAGCATATTGATTCTAGCAACAATAGGATTAATTTCCTGTTCTAAAAATAACGACCGAGCCGATGGTTACGGAAATTTTGAAGCAACTGAAGTTACCATTTCATCAGAAGCTTCTGGAAAAATCGAATTTCTTAAAGTGGAAGAAGGAGAAATTTTAGAACCACAAACACAAGTCGGTTTAATAGATACGTTGCAATTGTATTTAAGCAAACAACAACTAACTGCTTCTAAAAATACCGTTTCATCCAAATCGGCAAATGTGCTGTCACAAAAAAACGTTTTGGTAGAACAACTTAAAACGGCTCAACTAGAGAAAGCTAGAATCCAGAACATGTTTACTGAAAATGCGGCAACCCAACGTCAAGTAGATGAAATTGATGGAAAAGTCAAAGTCATCGAGGAGCAAATAAAAAGCGTCGGCACTCAGAATGCACCAATAATTAATGATTTAAAATCAATTGATGTGCAAATTGAAAAAATCACCGATCAAATTCAAAAAAGCAAAATCACAAATCCAATAAAAGGAACGGTTTTAACTAAATATGCTGAGCCTGGAGAAATAACTGCCTTTGGAAAACCTTTGTATAAAATTGCCAATATTTCAGAAATGACATTACGTGTTTTTGTGAGTGAAACTCAATTGCCGCAGCTAAAAATCGGGCAAGATGTATCGGTTAAAATTGATGGATTAAAAGACATGAAATCTTTTAAAGGAACTATTTCTTGGATTGCTTCTCAAGCTGAATTTACGCCAAAAATCATCCAAACCAAAGAAGAAAGAGTCAATCTGGTTTATGCCGTCAAAGTCAAAGTCAAAAACGATGGAAGCCTGAAAATTGGAATGCCGGCCGAAATGTGGATTAAATAATAACAAGTAACAATGCAACATTCATTTATAACCTTTAATAACTATTTCCAATGAATTTAAAAGACTTACACACCGAAGACAAAGCGGTTCAAACCTATGTGTTATTTGAACCAACTGAAAAAGTGATTTCCATGCAAATTGCAAAAGGAGAACAACTAAAAGAACACTTCACAAAAATTCCGGCCTTATTGGTTTGTATTTCTGGAAACGCTGTATTTAGTAATGAAAATGGTGACGTTATCAATTTACAATCTGGCGTTTATGTGAATATTGAAGAAAATATAAAACACAAAATAGATGCTATAGAAGAGAGCAACTTTCTATTGATAAAATAATGAGCATATCCGTTAAAAACATATCAAAATCGTACAAAACAGTAAAAGCAGTGGACAACATTTCTTTTGAAGTGGCCGATGGCGAATTGTTTGGATTAATTGGTCCCGATGGTGCCGGAAAAACTACACTTTTCAGAATTCTAACTACGCTTTTAATAGCTGATGAAGGTGCTGCAACTGTGGCTAATTATGATGTTGTAAAAGAATATAAGTCCATTCGGAATTCAGTTGGGTATATGCCCGGAAAATTTTCGTTGTATCAAGATTTAACCGTGGAAGAAAACCTTAGTTTTTTTGCAACGATATTCGGCACTACAATTGAAGAAAATTACGATTTAATAAAAGACATCTATGTTCAGATTGAGCCATTCAAAAAACGTAGAGCTGGAAAGCTTTCGGGTGGAATGAAGCAAAAATTAGCCTTGTGTTGTGCGTTGATTCATGCACCAAAAGTTTTGTTTTTAGATGAACCCACGACTGGTGTTGATCCTGTTTCTCGTAAAGAATTTTGGGAAATGCTTAAACGTTTAAAGCAAAAAGGAATAACAATTCTAGTTTCTACGCCTTATATGGATGAAGCGGCGTTGTGTGATAGAGTTGCGCTCATTCAGGACGGAAAAATTTTAGAAATTAATACGCCGAAAAATAGTGTAGCCAATCATAAAAAAATCATATATGATGTCAACACATCCGATACTTATAAATTAATTCAGGACTTGAAAAAATACCCAAGTAATCGCAGTGTATATGCTTTCGGTGAATACATCCATTACACGGATACTCAAGCCGAATTTGATCCGAATGATTTAGAGCTTTATTTAGTACAAAATAACCACAAGCAAATTGAAATACATCAAGCAGAAATTACTATTGAAGATGTTTTTATGGATTTGGCCGCTTCAAATAAAGTAAACTAATGTGGAAAAAGAAAAGATAATAGAAGTAAGAGATTTAACCAAAGAGTTTGGCGATTTTACGGCGGTCAAAAGCATTTCTTTTGATGTCTATAAAGGCGAAATTTTTGGATTTTTAGGAGCTAATGGTGCCGGAAAAACAACGGCCATGAAAATGCTTATCGGAATTTCTAAACCCACTTCTGGTTCAGCAACAGTCAGCCATTTGGATGTTTTTACACAAGCAGATGAAGTAAAAAAAAACATTGGTTATATGAGTCAAAAGTTCTCTATGTATGACGATTTAACCATAAAGGAAAACATCACTTTTTTTGGAGGTATTTATGGCTTGAGCAAAATGCAAATCAAAGAAAAAACTAAAATCCTCTTAGAAGATTTAAACCTTCAAGAAGTAGCCAATCAGTTGGTTGGTTCATTGCCATTAGGATGGAAACAAAAGTTAGCATTCTCGGTAGCTTTATTGCACGAGCCTAAAATTGTATTTTTAGACGAACCAACAGGCGGCGTAGATCCAATTACCAGAAGACAATTTTGGGAACTAATTTATGCTGAAGCACACAAAGGAACTACCATATTTGTTACCACACATTATATGGACGAAGCTGAATATTGTGATCGTGTTTCGATTATGGTAGAAGGCGTTATTGAAGCCTTAAACACACCCAAAAAGTTAAAAGAACAATTTAAAGTGAATTCGATGAATGAAGTATTTCTGAAAATCGCCCGTAATGTCGAATAGCTACAAACAATTTGTAAATAAACTATAAAATGAAAAGATTCATCGGTTTTGTAAAAAAAGAATTCTACCATATTTTTCGGGACAAACGCTCTATATTTATCTTGTTTGGAATGCCAATTGCCCAAATTATGCTTTTTGGATTTGCCATTACCAATGAAATCAATAATGTAGATATCGCTGTTTTAGATAAATCAAACGATGCAGAAACAAAGCTAATCATCAATAAAATAAATGCTTCCAAATATTTCAACATAGAAAAAGAAATAAGAAATGAAAATCAAATTGAATCCGTTTTCAAAAAAGGAAAAGTAAAAGCAATTTTAATCTTTGAACCCGATTTTGCTAAAAACCTGCAAGTCCAAAAAAAGGCAAACGTACAAATTATTTCAGATGCAACCGAGCCCAATACTGCGAATACAATCACAAACTATACGCAATCGATCATTCAACAATACCAGCAAGAACGAAACAACGGAATAGAAAATCCATACCAAATTCAGGTACAATCTCAAATGTATTACAATCCTGAATTGAAAAGTGTTTTCAACTTTGTACCTGGCGTCATGACCATAATTCTAATGTTGGTTTCAGCAATGATGACGTCCATTTCAATCACGCGAGAAAAAGAATTAGGCACCATGGAAATTTTATTAGTTTCGCCATTAAAACCATTTCTAGTCATCATCGGAAAAGTTTTTCCCTATATATTCTTGTCTATAATCAATGCGATTATCATCATTGTTCTAAGCATTTTCATCTTTAATGTACCCGTTGAAGGAAGTTTAGCGCTGCTTGGAATGGAAAGCATCTTATTCATTATAACATCCTTAACACTTGGTGTTTTTATTTCCACAATATCAGAAACCCAACAAACCGCATTAATGATATCGCTAATGGGTTTGATGTTGCCTGTAATTCTATTATCAGGATTTATTTTTCCTATAGCAAGCATGCCTTTACCGTTGCAATATATCAGCAATATTATTCCGGCTAAATGGTTTATTTTGATACTGAAAGGTATCATGTTAAAAGGGGTCGGTATTGCTCATTTATGGAAAGAAACTGGAATTCTTATCTTAATGGCATTAGTTTTTACGGGCTTAAGTATCAAAAACTATAAAATACGATTAGAGTAATTTTTACATTTTTTTTAATAGAACAAAGGCACTCGTACAATTCTAAATTTGGACTGAAAATGAAAACAATTTTATACATTATTCAAAAGGAATTTAAACAAATAATGAGGAACAAAGGAATGTTGCCCATCATATTTGTATTGCCGTTGCTTCAACTTTTAATCCTTTCTAATGCAGCCACTTTTGAAGTTAAAAATATTAAATTTTCCTATGTAGATCATGACAAATCAACTTCTTCAAAAACTTTAATTGACAAATTCAAAGCTTCATCCTATTTCACTATTTCGGGAGATTATGCTTCAAAGAAATTGGCTGACGAAGCAATGAAAAATGGCGAGGTAGAAGTGATTTTAGAAATTCCAACCCATTTTGAGAGAAATATAATAAAGAACAAAAAAACAGATTTAGCAGTATACATCAACGCTATTGACGGTGCAAAAGCTGGTGTTGAAAACGTATATATCAATCAAATTATTAAAAGTTACAATCAGGATATTCTACTATATGCCTATCGTCAGAACAACCAGCAGCCGCAACAAATGAACGTAATCACGATTCCTTCCTTTTGGTATAACACAACTTTAAATTACAAAACATTTATGGTTCCAGGTATTTTGGTGCTTTTAATAACGATGCTCACACTCTTTCTATCAAGCATGAATATTGTCAGAGAAAAAGAAATCGGCACTCTCGAGCAGATTAATGTAACGCCCATTAAAAAGCACCAATTTATAATTGGAAAATTATTCCCATTTTGGGTTTTAGGAATGGTCATTCTAACGGTCGGTTTGATTATAGCAAAAGTCATTTTCAATGTTCCTATAGTGGGAAACATTGGGCTTATTTACTTATTTTCAACAGTATATTTATTAGTCGTTCTCGGCATGGGGCTATTGATTTCAAACTATACCGATACACAACAACAAGCTATGTTTATCGCATGGTTTTTTGTCGTTATTTTTATCTTAATGAGCGGATTATTTACCCCTATTGAAAGCATGCCAATATGGGCTCAAAAAGTAACTTTATTCAATCCAATTCGGTATTTTGTAGAAGTAATTCGCATGGTCATGCTAAAAGGGTCTGGATTTTCAGACATCTTTCCGCAGTTCATTATCATTAGCGCTTATGCAATTATAATGAATGGATTAGCCGTTTTGAGTTATAAAAAAACGAATTAAAATCAATTAGTTTGTTTTTTAGAAGCAGACCAATAGTGCTTCTTAACAACTTCCGTCCCGCTATCCGTTACAATCTCTGCGAGGATTTCCACTCCTATCGGGGCTAGTAGTCACGAACATCTTTCTATCCTACATAAAAAAAAGGTTCCGATTAAATCGGAACCTTTTTTTTATTTAAGTTTTATCTCTTCAGTGTAAAGTGCGCTTTGAATTGCTTCATCACCGATTGCT
>NZ_JAQSDH010000046.1 GCF_029945805.1 Flavobacterium sp. | reverse complement strand
CGATTCATTTAAAGAAGCCATCTTTTTGGCTTCTTTTTTATCGGACAACAATGTTAAATAATAAGTTAGTTGTTCCTAAAATCAATTGGTTTCTGTTATTCGTAAAAGAGAAAAATTAAAATCTATTAAAAAATCAACAAAAGTTAAATTCTTAGTTAAATGTTTGGTGGCCCTCCGAATAATAACGAAATTTGATTCCAATATAAAGCTGTATGTCTGACACTAAATTTATCATTGTAAGCTGTTGCACTAATTCTGTACTGGAGAATTTGGTGTTATGAAGTCTTTGATGAATTTCAAATACAAGCGAAACTCTCCATTTTTGGGGAGTTTTTTGTTTTATATTTAAAAACAGTAATCTTTTATGAAATCAAATAATAAACATTTATACCAAAGTAATTTTTTAGATAAAAAAATCTTTTTTAACAAGAAGAAAATAAAGTATTGGATAAATGAAATGACCGAATGGTTGTTTTGTTCGCAAAAGGAATATATTGAGTATCATTATTTTGAGCAAAAAGAAGAAGAATTAACTGCATTATTAATACAATTATTAGAAGCTGAACGATTTTCAAAAGAAGATGCGATCAAAGTAACCACTGAATTTTTTGGAAACTGTGTTATACTTCATGAAATGCTTTTAAAAGATTTAAATGCTATTTTGGAATTTGATCCCGCGGCTAAATCAAAAAACGAAGTGCTTATCGCTTATCCGGGATTCTTTGCTATCACAGTTCACAGAATTGCATTTCAATTGTGGAATAATAACTCCAGGATTTTGGCCCGATTAATAGCAGAACACGCGCACAGTAAAACGGGAATTGATATTCATCCTGCAGCGGTAATTGGAGAACATTTTTTGATTGATCACGGAACCGGAATAGTTATTGGTGAAACCGCGATAATAGGAAAGAATGTTAAGATATATCAAGGCGTGACTTTGGGAGCTTTAACCGTAAGTAAAGAGGAAGCAGAAGAAAAGCGTCATCCAACTATAGAAGATAATGTGACTATTTATGCAAATGCCACAATTCTTGGCGGAAGAACCGTAATCGGAAAAGATGCCGTTATTGGGGGAAATGTTTGGATAACCAATTCGATTCCACCACAATCATTAGTATATCACAAGAGTGAAATCAACATAAAAAGCAAAGAACAATTCCCTGAAGCACTAAATTTTAGTATATAATTTAAATTGAAAAACTATGAAAGCAAACAACATTTTAGAAACTATAGGAAATACTCCTGTGGTTAGATTGAATCGATTATTTGAAAACAGAAATGTATGGATAAAATTAGAAAGGTCAAATCCGGGAAATAGTATTAAAGACAGAATTGCATTGGCCATGATTGAAGATGCTGAAAAAAAAGGATTACTAAATCCCAATAGCGTAATTATTGAGCCAACTTCGGGAAATACAGGGATTGGTTTAGCGCTTGTTGCCGCTGTAAAAGGGTATAAAGTTATTTTGGTGATGCCGGAATCGATGAGTATTGAAAGAAGAAAATTGATGGAGATTTATGGTGCCGAATTTGAATTGACACCAAGAGAAAAAGGAATGAAAGGTGCGATTGAACGAGCTGCTGAATTAGTATTGGATACACCAAATGGATGGTCTCCACAACAATTTAACAATCCGGCCAATATTGACATTCACAAAACAACCACAGCTTTAGAAATTTTAGCTGATTTTCCAGATAGATTAGATTACATCATTACTGGTGTTGGAACCGGTGGTCACATTACTGGTGTGGCCGAAGTGCTAAAAGAGAAATTTCCCAAACTGAAAGTCATTGCCGTGGAACCAGAATTATCTCCAGTATTGAGCGGTGGTGCGCCAGGACCGCATCCATTACAAGGAATTGGTGCTGGTTTTATTCCTCAAAATTATCATGCGGAAGCAATTGATGAAATTATACAAGTAAGCAAGGATGACGCCTATGAGTTTACTAGACAAATCGCCAGAAAAGAGGGAATACTCGTGGGTGTTTCTTCGGGCGCTTCACTTGCCGCCGTTGCCAAAAAAGTTCACAGCATTCCTGAAGATGCGGTGGTTTTGACCTTTAACTATGATACAGGTGAACGGTATCTTTCTGTAGAAGGATTGTTCTAAACAATTAAAAAACCCCAGTTCAAAGTATCGAATTGGGGTTTTTTAATTTTAAAAGCTCAGGTCTAACTGACTGTTTAATTTTTCTTTATAATAATCAATTTTTCGAGCTGCGGAATTAAAAAACAGATTTTGGTCTCTTGTACCAGAATGGTTTAACAGCTTTGAATTGACTATTTGCATATTAAAAAACTGATGTACATTTTCACAACTTTCTTTATGTTGCGTGATAAAATATCCTAATAAGGTATAGGGAATGAACATTGTTACTTTTGCTTCACACTTTATCAGCATATTATTATTTAAAAGAATTAATTCGTTGTAATAAAACGAATAACTTGAATCCGTTTTATTTGATTTGTTTTTAACAACGGTTAAAATTCTTTTTAAATCGTCATATATTGCAATTGCCGTTTTAAACGAAAGTAATCCTGATTCATAGAAATATGAGACTTGCTGGATGCTACTGTTTATGGTGGTATCGTTCCAAATTTCAATAACTTTTACGTTTTCATATATTTTTTTGAGCTTTTGCATGTGTTCCATGAAGGATTCATCGATGACAAAGTGTTCAAAACTTTCCTTTTCTTGATCTTGTTGCAGCATCGATAGCCAAACAAAAGCTTTGAATTTTGACATTATCGTTCCTTCCATAAAATAAAACAACGGAATGTCTTTGGCAGAATAATATAAAACTGCGTCAGGAGAACTTGTTAATTCCGCAATATTCTCTGCTGAATTTTTAAAGTAATTCAGCATATCCTTTAAGGACTTAATTTCTATTGTTTTTTGGATAATGACATTCTCTTTATTTGAAAATAAGGAATCAAGCGAAATGTTGAAATGATTAGCCAACATAACGGTTTCTTCAATTGAGAATTTGCTTTTACCCGAAACACGTCGGTGTGCCGCATCATAACTTATGTTTAAGACACTAGCGATTTCATCATTCATTGAATTTGACACGTGAAGTTTGCTTCGAATGGCTTTTAATAACAGTTCTTGACTATTCATGATTTTTGTGATAATCACAAATATATAAAATTTTATAATTGTTTATGACAAATATAAGTGTGGTAATCGCAATAAGTTTGTCGGGTAATTAAAACTACTACTTATGAAAACAAATTTTATAATCTTTTTTCTAGCCTCATTTTTTTGCGGATTTTCTCAAGAGAATGTAAGACAGGACAGTTTGAAAACAGTCGTGTTTAGTTTAACACCCCGAACTAAAAAAGTGCAACAGATAAATGGTTTGACTATTGGTCTAGGCTATGATTTGTTCCCAAATAGTACAATCAAAAAAGTAAACGGATTAAATCTAGAAATTAATCCATTCACTATTTTATACTTAATGTTTGATGATCCAACACGTAGAGGTTTTCCAGAAGAGTCGTCTGTAAAAATTAACGGATTGAGCATTGCAACTGGACATTCTAATCAAAATGAAGACGTTGCTTATTCAGGTTGGTCTGTCTCGTTAATCAACTCAGGATTTTCTTGCAACGGAATTTCAGTTAATGGATTTTATAATTATTCTACAGAACTGAATGGATTACATATTTCAGGATTTGGAAATATTTCTAGAAATATGAACGGTTTAAGTATTTCATTCTCGAATGATTCCGAAAATCTTAATGGTATTCAAATAGGACTGCTTAATAATTCAGATTGTTTCAATGGAATTCAGATGGGAATATTTAATCAATCTTCTAAATATAAAGGAATTCAGATTGGTTTAGTCAATAAAACTAAAGGACAAAAAGGATTTCAGGTTGGATTTTGGAATATCAATAACAAAAGGTCATTTCCTTTTTTAAACTGGTAAAAAAATGAAAAAATTAATCGTAGTAATCGTAGTTTTTTTGAGTCTGAATATAAATGCACAAGATCAAGGAAAAGACACAACAAAATATAAAAGATTTATAACAGAAACGGGATTATTTATTCCTTTAGGGGACTTAAAAGACAAAATTGGAGTATCGAGCCAAACTGCCTTTTGGTACAGGACACGAATTGATCATAATGATATGATGGATTTTGGAATAAATATTATTGTTCCTAAGGTTGAAAATAGTTTTGCCTATCAAGGAAAAGATTCAATTTATATTGTAAAAGCAAAAGGAATAACCATAATGTTGGGTTGTAGAATGAACAAAAATTATCCAGTAACCATTTTTAATAAAAAGAAAAATTTAGAATGGAGTTCAACATTTGGCGGAAGCTTTTTTTCTTTTGAAGACAAAGAAAATCCAAAAGATGAAAGTGGTTATTACACTGATGAAAATGGGAACGCGGTGTATAGAATTGACACCAACACCAAAGCATTAAGCTGTATTTATTTGGGACAAGGAATAGGTTTGTCATCCGATAGACTGGGATTTCATATTGATTACAACTACATGCCGTATGATGTATTTTCAAAAAGAATTAAAAAGGGTTTTGGGAACAGTAGTTTAACAATGTCTTTGAGTTTGAAGTTGTAAAACAAAAACCCCAATCTTATTAAAGGATTGGGATTTTCTAACTAACAAAAATTGAATTATAATTTATAACTAAGTCCTGTTTTTATCGAAAAGAAGTAAGGATGATAATTAGAAACATCTTTGTATCCCATAAATTGATATTGAAACGACGGATACAAATCGAAGTTTAGTTTGGGTGTTAATTTGTAGAACAAGTTGAATTTGACATTGATTGAACTACTAAATGGGGCAATATTTTCAAGTTTTCCGATGCTCATACGATCAATATCTTTCGATTCTAAAAACAACTCGTTTTTCTGTAACTTTAGGAAACTAATACCGAACGATGTTGCCATTCCAAATTTCTTATCCGATAAAACATAATAGGCTTCAAGAGGAACCTCAATAAATGTAGTTTGCTGGCGCGAAATTACCTCGCTTTGATTTGGAAATAAATCATTTAATTCTTGTAGAGAAGTAGTCAACGAAGCTGTATTTGGACCGATAAAACTGTTGGATTCTTTGGTAAAAGTTGCAGAATAAACCGAATTGATGATTCCAACTCCAATTTGCATCCCAATTTTGCGACTGCCCATTATTCTTATAAGAACGCCGTAACTAGAATTGATTTCACTTTCTTTTTTAGAAGTTTTACTGTCATTGAGGAAGTTTCCATTGCCAAAGTTTCCGGTATAATTCATTCCAAAATAGGGTGCGACTGTTAGTTCATAATCCGTTTTGACAACATCAGTTTTAGTCGAATCTTTTTGTTCTTCCTCTTTTGGATTTTCAGTCAAATCTTTATTCTCTTTTTCTGCTTTTTTTACAGCTATCAAAGAATCTCTTTTCTTTTGATTAGATTTTTTCAATTGTTCTAGAATCTGTTTTCGGTCTTTAACAGATTTCGTAGCAGTTTTAGTTTCGCCAGTTTTTAAAGCATTAAGATTAGTTTTACTATTTGATGCATGCTGATTATCACTTAAATCATCTGATTTAGTTGATTCAGTAGCTTCGTTTGAAGTTGTTAATTGAGTTGAAGCATTTGAATTCGCTGATTTCTTTTTCGTTTTAGAGTTTTTCCCATCTTTATTGTATTCTGCACTTAGTGAAGCTTTTTTTTGATTGGCTTTGCTTTGTTTCTTGTATTTGTATTTTTTTGGTTTTGATAAACTATTGTTTAGATTTTTGTCATTTACATTAGTTACAACAGAATTTTTTGAATTCGTTTTTGCATTCGATTTTTTTGATATAACTGTTTTGAAATTCGTATTTGAACCATACTGTACTTTAGGTTTCCATCCTTTTTTGCCCGATTTGCTGTTTTCAGAATTTACTAATTTTGTCCCACGGCTTTTGTCGGTTTTCTTACTGCTCGTGTTTTTTGAATTAATGTTATTTGAGTCAACATTGTCCCAATTGGAATTGTCAGATGAAGTAGTGTCTAAGTCGGGTTTGTTTGAATTCTCATTCTTAGTAATGCCATTATTTGAATCAGTATTTTTCGAATTTAGATTGTTTTCAGGAGTTACGTTAGATGAACCAGTTGGCACATCACTATTTGCGGAAGGTTTTTTAGGATCAAAATCATGAAAATAAGTATAAGTTGAAATAGTTCCAATAGCAATGGCCGCAAAGAATAACCAAAAGATGAACCTTCTTTTTCTCTTTTGTTTTAGTTCCGCTTCAATTCCGTCCCAAACTTTGTTGGAAGGCGAGTAATCCAGCTGTTCCAGATTTTCCTTAAAATAGTTTCCTATATCTTTTTTAGATTCCATTTTGTGCTTTTTTAGGGTTGAACTCTAAAATCTTCTCTTTTAAAATCCCTTTCGCCTTATAGAGATTTGATTTAGAAGTTCCTTCGCTAATGCTGAGCATTTGTGCAATTTCTTTATGTGAATAATCATCAAGTTCATATAAGTTGAATACGAGTCGGTACTGATTTGGCAGATTTTGAATCAACTGCAGTAAAATGTCAAGAGGAAGCTCCTCTGGATTAATTTCTATATCAGTATCGCTAATTGTAACTGTTTTTAAATCTAATGCTTGTTGCTGTATGGCGGATTTAAATTTGGAAATAGCTTTATTTATTGTAATTCGTTTCATCCAGCCTTCAAAAGAACCTTTGGCCTTATACTTGGAAATGCTTGAAAATATTTCAATAAAACTATCGTGCAGATT
Source organism: Flavobacterium sp. (assembly GCF_029945805.1). GTDB lineage: Bacteria > Bacteroidota > Bacteroidia > Flavobacteriales > Flavobacteriaceae > Flavobacterium. The sequence continues at coordinate 4,153 of NZ_JAQSDH010000046.1, read as the reverse complement.
ATCCTCAGCGTCTGATAATGATGTGCAGTATTTTAAACTCAGGTTAAATAATTTTTTGTCATAAAGGTTGTAAAGCGCTTTTTGATGCACTAAATTATTCTTCTTACAACCGATTATGATTTCTTCTAAAGTCAAGTTAAGTTTTTTTTAAAAAAAGCGAACAAGTCTTGTTTTTACAAGTGCCGAATTTTTGTCCAAGTTAACAATTTGCCCTGAGCTAAAGTCGATGCATTTAGCTTTGGAAACGTCCTTTTCTGTGGAACTCCAATAATTTGTATTTGTAAAATTTCCCAGTGTAATAGTATGCAGATTTGTATAAATCAGCTGTAATTCGTTTGCCGAAGGAATGCACCAATCCTTTTCAAGTCCGATAACTTCATGCAACGCAGTTTTAGCAGAAACGGTTCCATTATTCAAATTACTGCAAACACTTGGATTCAGATAATAATTCGTCAGGCCATTGTGATAGTTTGCAATAGCAACCGTGTTTTGATAACCAGTTCCAATTTGGTCAAATTGAGCATTTGTGATTTGCCCACTTAGACAACCCCATTCTTCAATTGCAGAATCGGCTGTAGCAGCTTCAATATAGCGCCATCCGTTAGTGTATGAACCTTTGTCGTAAGCTATGATTCCTCCACTTGGACCGGTTTGTCCAATTGTATATGTTGTTAAATCGGAACAATCTTTTACAAGTTTTCTTGAAATTGTTGGTGTTTGCAATTCAAATAAATCTCCTGTGAAAGTAATAACTTTAAAATTGTAATTCCAGCCTTGAACAGTAGCATCATTTCCTGCAAGACTAATGTTTAAATGAAGTTCATTGTTTAGATATAAGAAAATCCAGGTTCCGTTATAAACAGTATTATGATGGTATAATGTAATTGTGTTTGTTGGATCAACAGTAAAAACAGCTCCGGCAAAATCATTGTTTGCGCCAGGAATGTATGGAACTTCCCAAAAGCATACGGTCGTTGGAGAAGTAAATAATCCATCACAATATGAAATAATATCTTCACGCGAACAAGAATCCAAAGCTACTTTTAATTCAGTGTTATTGTTCACACTAAAAACAGTTCCATCAGGCAACGTTGTCTGAATTGGATAACTAAGACTTATTGAATGAGTCAATGGTAACTGAGTAAGTAAATTACTAAATTGAATATCTCCTGTCAAAACAACTTCTTCTATGAATACAGAATCCGCATCATAAACAAAAACTTTGCAAGGGTAAACAAAGTCAATACAAACCGTATTTTCCACAGGATTGTCTCCGTGCGATGTTATTGTTTGAAGTAAACCAAATAATTCGCTTCCTGTTTCAATAAAAACAGGCGTACCAAAATCAACAGGTTCATTATCGTCCATATCTGTACAACTGAATGAAGCGAAAAGTAGCAATAGCATCACGGATAATCTAATTGTAAATTTTTTCATAGTTTTAATGTTGAATAGTAGTTGCAAAAAGTTCCAAAAGGTTGCTTTAAAAAGCTTTTTTATTTACTCGTAGTAATAAAATTGTTCGGTTGTGTTTGTTATGTTTGGCGTGACAGCTGTATTTGTAGAAACAGTTTTAAAGTAAGTCTTATAATTATCATTGTTAAAGGTCATAATGTCATCATCATTTGCTTTATAATAAGAATTGCCACGATAAGCCAAATATCTTAATTCATTTCCCAGTACGATTAAGTTATTCAATTCGTTTGCAGATTTCTGAATATTTTCGGGCATTGGATTTGGATAGTATTGAAAAGTGGTTATTGTCCCCGACTGATTAGTTGAAATCATTTTTTGATTTTGATAAGTAGCATTGTTTTCATAAGCCACCATTAGATTTGTAGTAGGATTGAAACCGCTGCCATTTTCTTTATAGATTAGTCCGGAAGCATTTTTGGTGAAAGTTCTAAAAACAGTAGTTTGATTATCCAGCACGTTGAATGCATTTGAAGTGACTGTGCCGTCATCATTATAAACATAAGTAAAAAATAAAGCCGAAGTAGGTATATAAGTGTGTCTTCCTGTTAGTCTTCCCTCTGAATCATAGTTTTCATCTTTATGAGCTGTTAACTCGCCGGTATTTGAATAGGTTTTATAGATTTTAGTAAGTCCTTCAACTGTTATTACATTTCTAGCTATAAATTGATTTTCATTGTTAAACGTTGAATCCGAAACAACCTGATTGTTTACAAAATGTCTAATGTTTTTTGTGTTATAACTTGGGTCGTTAGTGGTAGTGAATAGTGTCACAATTTTTTCAAGATTAACTTCAGAATCAGTTTCTGTAGATTCACTATTGTCGCATGATATGAATAACACTGCACTTCCCAAAACAAATAGATTAATGGCTTTCATGAGGTTTATTTTTTGGTTTATATTTGGTAGTGTCGAAAACTCAAAAAAGGTTGCCTTACATATTAAAATAAAAACAAAAACCCCGATTCAAATGAATGAATCGGGGTTTTTTATACTTAAAAAAGAACTAGTCTCTTTTATCGTCTCTTCTCGTATCTCTGTCGTCCAGTCTTTCTGGACGTGGTCCGCGGTCTTCCCTTGGAGCTGCATTCTCATCTCTTGGAGGTCTTGGTAAAAGCGCTTTTCTTGACACTTTTTCTTTTCTTGTTTTAGGATCCATACCAAGGTACTTCACCATAAACACATCGCCCATGTTTACAACATCGGCAACGTTTTCAGTTCTTTCCCAAGCCAATTCTGAAACGTGTAACAATACTTCGTTTCCTGGAGCTTCTGTGTATTCTACAACAGCACCAAAGTCAAGCATTTTAATTACTTTCACTTCATACGACTCATTCATTTGTGGTTTGAAAATGATAGAATCAATTTTCGCCAATACTTTTGCGATTCCTTCTGGATCAGTTCCAAGAATTTCAACAACACCTTGCTCGTCCACTTCGTTAATAACGATGGTGCAACCTGTAGCTTTTTGCAATTCTTGAATCACTTTTCCACCAGGTCCGATTAAGGCACCAATGAAGTTTCCTGGAATAGTACGCATGATAATTTTTGGAGCATATACTTTAACATCAGTTTTTGGTTGAGCCAATACTTCAGTTAATTTTCCTAAGATGTGCAGACGACCGTCACGAGCTTGAGCCAAAGCTTGCTCCATGATTTCATATTTCAATCCGTCAATCTTGATGTCCATTTGGCACGCTGTAATTCCTTCGGAAGTTCCCGTTACTTTGAAATCCATATCTCCTAAATGATCTTCATCACCTAAAATATCAGATAAAACTGCAAAACGATCTCCGTCAGTAATCAATCCCATTGCAATTCCAGAAACCGGACGAATCATTTGAATACCAGCATCCATTAAAGCTAATGTTCCGGCACAAACGGTTGCCATTGAAGACGAACCATTAGATTCTAATACTTCAGAAACCACACGAATAGTATAAGGACAATCAGCAGGAATCATATTCTTCAAGGCACGTTGTGCCAAGTTTCCGTGACCCACTTCTCTTCTTGAAGTTCCTCTCAACGGACGAGCTTCTCCTGTAGAAAATGGTGGAAAATTATAGTGTAAATAGAATTTTTCTTCTCCTTGTTCAGATGGTGAATCAATTTGGTTCGCTTCTCTAGAGGTTCCTAAAGTTGCTGTTGCCAATGCTTGGGTTTCTCCACGTGTAAACAATGCCGAACCGTGAACTGAGGGTAAATAATCTACTTCACACCAGATGTCTCTGATTTCTGTAGTTTTTCTTCCGTCTAAACGAGTTCCTAAATCTAACGTTACATTACGAACAGCTTCTTTATTTACTTTGTAGAAATATTTAGAAACTAAATCACCGTTTTCTGCTAATTCTTCTTCAGTAAACAATGCTTTTACTTCTTCTTTTACGACATCAAACGAAGCGGAACGTTCTTTTTTAGCGGAACCTTTGCTTGCAATAGCGTAAATTTTATCGTAAGCTGCTGCTTTCACTTTAGCGTGAATAGTTTCATCTGTTCTGTCTTGATCGTAAGATCGAACTTCCTTTTTCCCAAAAGCAGCTTGCAAGCGCAATTGCGCTGAAATTTGATTTTTTATATGTTCGTGTGCAAATTTAATTGCTTCTAACATTTCTGCTTCTGAAATCTCTTTCATTTCACCTTCTACCATTGCGATAGAATCCATAGAAGCTCCAATCATCAT
>NZ_JAQSDH010000045.1 GCF_029945805.1 Flavobacterium sp. | reverse complement strand
TCTCAGTGTTTGAACCTGCAGTAGTATTACACAATAGGTAGTCGGTTGGAACTGTTGCTAAGGGGTTATCGTGAACAATCAAATTCAGCGTTACATAATTGGCGCAGCCTGAAAGTGTGTAAAATACGCGAACATAAATCGTTTGTAAATACGGATTAATATTAGTGTAAGTAGTTGCTAAAGCATTTCCGCCTAAAGTCGCATCAACCTGAGTCTCATGGAACGTAACCGTTACATTTGGATCAATGGTTCCACCCTGAATTTCCAATAGGGCACTTGCTAAGTCAAATGAACCAAAGCCATCTCGGTTAGGATCACAGATTTCCAAAGGTTGTGGAGTTACAGCTAATGGTCCCTGAGTTACTCTCAACAATTGTGTGGTGATAGTAAAACATCCAGTATTCGTATTCTGAACTCTTACAAAAACTACCTCGGTATCAAAACCAAAATAGGTAGTTGGTGAAGGTAGTATTGGAGTACCATTTTGCGCGGCTGTCAAAGTCGTATAGTAGGAAACTACTCTTCCCGTTTGCCCTGCCGTCGTAATTGCCTCGTTTATCGTTAAATCAAATGTAGCAGTAAGCACCAAACCATTACTACATTCAAATATAGGTGGCGGAATTACAGGTAGTGGCAACGGATTTACCACCAGGTTAAATGTTCCAGTAGTGTTACATCCAGTAGTAGTATTTCGGATGTTAATCCAAATTGGTCTAGAACCGCTTGAATATAAGTTAGGTAATGGACTTATTTGACCTTGTGCATTTACCAATGAATCGTAATAAGTTACAGTAACGTTTAATTGCCCATTAGCGATTTCAGTTGTTTTTGTTCCCAAATTAAATACCTCAATGCCATCACCCTGATTGTTGTTATCACATAATGGATAATCAGTGATACTAGGATTTGGAAGTGGGATTGTGTTAATAATCAAATGGAATGAAGTGGTAGAGAAACAATTTGGTGTTGCAGAATCATAAGCTCTAACAAAAATTTCTTGGTCTCCCGAAATTAAATTACAATAAGGTACAGATAATAAAATCGGACTTCCAGAGGTAGCTGTTTCATAAAAGTCAACAATAATTGGGCTTCCGCCTGTGATTTCATTTATTTTGGTGTTAAAATCAAAATTACAATAGATACCATCATTGTCTAAACTGTCATCACAAACAACATAGTCTACTGGCGTGTTAATTGTTGGTGGATAGTTAATAGTTACCGTGACTGAACCAACCACAGGCTGAGTTATGGCTCCAGCGGAGGATGTTGCTGTTATAGTAACCAAATTAAATGTAGTATTGAAAAGTAAGGGTGAAGATACATATGTCGCAGTCCCAGAGGCATTCAAAACAATTTGTCTAGCATTTCCATTTTCAGTGTAATTTACCGTTGCGTTTGGAGTTCCAGTAAATGTTATTGTTGCGGTACTTCCATTACATACTGCCGCTGGACCAGTAATCGAGACATTCGGTAATGCTACAACGTTCAAAAGAAAACTTACAATAGTAAAATTTGTAGTATCAGCATTATCGGATAAAACAGCAAAAATTCTCTGTGGATTTGATGAGTTTTGAAAAGCATTTATTCCGGTTATAGCATTTGTTCCGGCCATTGCATTAGGCATACTGGAATAATAAGTAACGGTATAAGCAGAAGCTAGATTTGATCCATAAATAATGGGAGTTTGTGACGTTAAGTTGAATATAGCGGTTCCTACTCCAAAAGTCGTTTCATATTGATATAAATCAGGGGGAATAACAGCAACTGGTGGAACTACGCATAAACTTAAATCAATATTCAGCGTAAATTGCGTTGTCAAAATACAGCCTCCCGAACCAAAATCTTCAACAGCAGCGTAAATTATTTCTCCGTTTGTTCCATTATATGTAGTTGGATTGTTTATTGCTCCAGATTGTTGTTGTGCCTGTGCCAAAGTATGATGGTAGCTGACGGTATTTGGAATCCCATTTAAGATAGCAGCAGTATTTTGAGTTAAATTAAAAGGACCACTACACTGTATTAAATTACTTGGTGTTCCCAGTGTTATTGATTGTGGATAATATTCTACAGTTATGGTATCTGATTGTTGGCATCCACCCGGATATGTTATATTCACGCCATACGTTCCAGCTTGCGTAACTGTCAACAGATTAGAATTTGTTCCAACTGATGTAGTGCCCAATGTCCAAGCATAAGTAGCACCCGGAATCGCAACTGCACCGGCCTGAATCACCAAAACTGTCGACCCGCAAACCGCAGTAGAATTAGCAACAGTAAAATCAGTGCTATTGATATAGGGACCCGTTCCCGAAATGTCAGGTGTACCGATATTGAAACTTCCGCCCCCTAAAAATACAGCTGAATCATATTGATTGTCATTTAAATCGGCAATAACTAGTTTTATATGATAGGTATTATTTGGAATTACTGGAGATGATGCAGTTATTACTACAGTTTGTCCATTAAAATTTGTTGCAGAGTCACTAGCCGCAGTTCCACCTTGATTATTAGATCCAAAATAGGCAATGTTACTTGCGCTACAATCCGGTTGACCGGCATCGTCACGTATTGTGGTAACTGAAATTGGAGTAGTTGTCGAAGGTACAACGGCTAAGTTAATCGGTGCTGTACCCGCCGTAACATTCGTTAAAAAAAACGCAAAGGCATCCGAATATTGACATTGAAATTGTCCATATTCCTCTGAGGCAAACAAGAAATCAAAACTCATTTGATTAGTCAAAGGCACAAAATCAAATTCTAAAATGGTAGCATTATCGTATTCGTCTAAATTTGGATCAATTATTCCTAAATTACTCATGTAATTAAACAAGTCTAAATCGCCAGTCCAAGCATTAATTCCATTGCTTTGTGTTGAATTATTTCCCCCAGGAATTGCACCAGGTGCGCTCAATGCATTTCCTGTGCTCAAAATAACTCCAGAAGTCAAAGGAAAATTTGGGTTGGTATTCGTAAAATAGCCAATACCATTAGTTGAACCAAAATTAGTTCCCGTACTCCAAGTAATATTAGTAATTGTTCCAATACAAGAAGCACTTCCCGACGAAGGCGCAAACAATACATTTTGAACAAGTTGAGGAACCGTATAGAGCGTGTTATTTGCGGTAATGACCTGAGAAAAAGAATACAGCCCCGTCATAAAAACAAAAAGTAAAAGTAAAATCCGTTTCATTAATAGTATGTTCTAATGGTGATTTTTAAAGTGCACTGCAAGCAATATGTTAATTAATTGTTTAATTGTCCAAATATAGGTATTCACTGAAAATAACTTTGTTAAATTTGCAGAAAAATATACTTATCCAATGAAAATCAATATAAAAGAAACTCAAAATCCGGCCATAATAAAATTTGAATTTCCAGATTTTATAACTCAAAATGAAAGTTTTGAGTTCAAAAATATCGATGAAGCCAAAAATTCACCTTTAGCGCAACAATTGTTTTACCTACCGTTTGTAAAAACCGTTTACATCTCTGGAAACTTCGTTGCAATCGAACGATTTAGCATTGTAGAATGGACTGATGTTCAAGAAGATGTGGCAGAACAAATTGAAAAATTTATGGAAAATGGTGGCGTAATTGTTTTGCCAAACGATAATCCAAACAAAAAACAACCTACAACAGTTTACGGTGAAACTACGCCAAATCCGGCGTCACTGAAATTTGTAGTGAATAAAGCGCTGACCAAAACTGCTGCTGAATTTAAAAACATTGATGATTCTAAAGCGTCACCATTGGCTCAAGAATTATTTAAATTCCACTATGTAAAAGAAATATTTATAGCCGAAAATTATATTTCGGTTACCAAATACGACAGTAGTACTTGGGAAGAAATCACTTTAGAAATACGGACATTTATCAAGCAGTTCATTGAAAATGGAGGAATTGTAATTGATGAATCGCAAATTGAAAAAACCGATATACAGGAAAAACAGCAAATCAAAAATTTCGACAATCTTGATACTACTTCACAACAAATTATCAATATTTTAGAAGAATATGTAAAACCCGCAGTCGCTGCAGATGGTGGAAACATACTTTTTGATTCCTATGACGAAACTGAAAAACGTGTAAAAGTAGTGCTTCAAGGCGCATGTAATGGTTGTCCATCATCAACTTTTACCTTAAAAAGTGGCATCGAAAACATGTTGAAGGACATGCTGAACGATAAGGATATTATAGTAGAAGCCTTAAACGGATAGAAATTATTGAAAATAAAAAAGTAACTTTAAGCGTCCAATTTTGGGCGCTTTTTTATTAATCTTTAGGAGCTATTTCCCGCTTTCCGCTGCAATCTTTTTCGTTAGTTCGTTTTCATTTAAAAGGACAAATCTTGAAAACGAAAAAGGATTTTCACTTTAATCGGGGCTAAAAAAAACAAACATGAACGAACTACATCTTGAAACGAGTCCTTATTTATTACAACACGCCAATAATCCGGTATATTGGAAAGCATGGAACGCAACTGCTTTGGCTTTGGCTCAAAAAGAAAGCAAGCTCATAATCGTGAGTATCGGGTATTCAGCTTGTCATTGGTGCCACGTAATGGAACATGAAAGTTTTGAAGATAGCGAAGTCGCTGCAACAATGAACGCCCATTTTATTAGCATCAAAATTGATCGTGAAGAACGGCCTGATATTGATGCCGTCTATATGAAAGCAGTTCAAATAATGACTGGACAAGGCGGTTGGCCCATGAATGTGGTGACTTTACCCGACGGAAGACCCATTTGGGGAGGAACGTATTTCCGAAAAGATGATTGGATCAATTCACTCGAAAGACTTCAGGAAATTTATACTAAAAATCCGGAAACGATTCGTGACTATGCTGAAAAACTAGATGAAGGGTTGCAATCCTTAAGCGTCATCTCAAAAAATGACTCGGAATCTGATTTTAATTTTGAAATTTTAGAAAAGCTAGTTGAAAAATGGGAGCGAAGCTTTGATTGGGATTATGGAGGAATGGCGCGTGCACCCAAATTTATGATGCCTGTTAATTATGAATTTCTATTGCGTTATGGCTATCAAACTAAAAATCAAAAAGTACTTGATTTTGTAAATCTGACCTTAACCAAAATGGCTTATGGCGGTTTATTCGATACAATTGATGGCGGATTTTCGAGATATTCGGTCGATATGAAATGGCACGTTCCACACTTTGAAAAAATGCTGTATGACAATGGACAATTAGTTTCTCTTTACGCTAATGCTTATAAATTAACTGGAAATAAACTGTATAAAGAAGTTATCGAAAAAACATTAAATTTTGTAGAAAAGGAATGGTTAACCAAACAGGGAAGTTTTTATTCTGCACTAGATGCGGACAGCCTGAATGTTGAAAATCACCTTGAAGAAGGCGCTTTTTATGTTTGGACAAAAGACGAATTAACATCTTTTCTTCAGGAAGATTTCGATTTGTTTTCAACTATTTTCAACGTGAATGAATTTGGGTTTTGGGAACATCAAAACTATGTTTTAATCCAAAATCAATCTTTAGACGAAATAGCAAAACAACAAAATTTTTCCCTTGAAACATTGGAGCAAAAGAAAAAAAAATGGGAACAAATTCTTTATAGAGAAAGAGAAAAGCGAAGTAAACCAAGATTGGACGACAAATGTTTAACATCTTGGAATGCGATTATGCTCAAAGGATTTGTGGAAGCTTATAAAACCATTGGGAACAAAAATTATTTAAAAATTGCGTTGCAAAATGCAGACTTTATCATCAAAAATATTTGGAGTCCTGAAGGAAATTTGAAGCATAGTTATAAAGATGGAAAAGCAACTGTAAATGGTTTTCTCGAAGATTATGCTCATGTAATTCAGGCCTTTATTTCTTTATATGAAGTTACTTTTGATGAGAACTGGTTGCACAATGCCAAACAATTAATGGACTATACGTTTGATAATTTTTATGATGAAAAGGCGCAGTTTTTCTCTTTTACTTCGATACAAGATGAAGCCTTAATTACTAATCATTTTGAGGTAGAAGATAATGTTATTCCGGCGTCCAACTCTATAATAGCGGACGCTTTATTTCGCTTAAGTATTTATTTTGAGAACAGTTATTATGAAAAAATTTGTCAACAAATGGTTCAGAACATAGTTCCAACAGTTGATTATCCATCAGCATTTTCAAATTGGTTAAATGTTTTATTACATTTTTCTGAGCAAAATAAAGAATTGGCAATCTGCGGGAGCGGCGCTTTAGACTACCTGGAAATAGTAAATCAAAATTATCAGCCCAACATCATTATTGCAGGGCATTCGAGTGTTTCAACGATTCCTTTTTTAAGAAATCGTTTTTCAGAAAACGAGACTTTATTTTATCTATGCCAAAATAAAAGGTGTCAGAAACCAAAGGATGATTTTGAAGAAATTCGGCAGGAAATTCTAATTTAGTCATATAAAATCGTACTATTGTTATGAATAACCAATAAAAACTACAGATATGGGATTAGGAGATTTTTTTAAAAATTTGTTTGGCTCAGCCAAAGGTTCAGCAAATGAAATGGCAGACAAGGCCGAAAGTTTTGCGAGCGATGCGATAGAGAAAGCTAAAGATGCTGCTGCACCCTATGTTGATAAAGTCGAAGATTTTGTAGACACCGCAAAAGTGAAAATCAGCGAAAAAATTCCGGTTGCAAAAGAAAAGATAGAAGATATAGTTGACACCGTTAAAGAAAAAGCAGGCGAATATGCAGAAAAGGCAGAAGGTTTTGCTCATGATACTGTTGAGACCGTGAAAGAGAAAGTAAGTTCTTTTACAAATGATGCTTCGGATAAAGTGGAAGAAATCAAAACCAAGGCGGAAGATATTGTAAAACCATCTGATGAAAATGCCGATTAAGTTTTATAAAATTATTATTTTTGCTTAACTAATTTATCCCGATTCGTCGGGATTTTTTTATCACAATATGGAAAAGAATGAACTGCATTACATCAATTCGTTTACCGATTATGTAGATCAATTTATCAAGATGCTTATTGCATATTCGCCTAAGCTAATTACGGCTATAATTGTCCTTTTTATCGGATTATATGCTATCAGGCTTATCAATCGTTTGATTAGAAAGATTATGGTTAAGCGTGAATTGGATCCAACGTTATCCACTTTTTTGGCTGATAGTTTGCTTTGGGCACTGCGTTTTTTACTTTTCGTAACGTTTATTTCTAAATTAGGAATTGAAACTTCTTCATTTGTAGCTATTCTTGGAGCTGTTGGTTTGGCTGTTGGTTTGTCTTTACAAGGTTCATTGTCTAATTTTGCTGGTGGAATGTTGATTATTTTATTCAAGCCTTTCAAAGTTGGAGAAACGATTGAAGCACAAGGCGTTGTCGGAACAGTGAGCGATATTCAGATTTTTGTGACCAAGTTAATTACTGCAAATAGTCAAACAATCTTTATTCCGAATGGAATTCTATCAAATGGAGTTATCACTAATTATTCATTAGAAAAAAACAGAAGAGCGAATTTACTTTTCAATATTTCGTATGACACGAATATAAAGACTGCCAAAGAAATTGTCATGAAGGTTATGGAAAACAATGCTAAAGTTTTGAAAACACCATCGCCCGCTGTTGCTGTTAATTTGTTAACCGATTCGGCAGTACAACTTGCCATTCGACCATGGGCAAAAAATGAGGATTTTTTTGAAATGTCTTCCGACGTTTTACAAAGCTGTAAAGAAGCTTTTGATACAGCTGGAATTGTTGTACAGCCTTTTGTCAAAGAAAGTTCGAAAAAATAAATCTAGGATTGTAAAGATAATATTTGAAAATCGAGATTTGTCACAACCTTTAATTTTCCTTTTTGATTATTATTGTAATATCGTCATCAAATTTATATTCTCCTTTTTTAAAAGTGTCTCTATTTGCCAATATAACTTCATAGGTATAAATGCCTTTTGTAATTTCAAGTAAACATTCTTTGCTATCGGTTTGGATAACTAAATCTTTTTTAATTTCGTTACCTTGTTTATCTTGACCAACAATTTTAAAATTTATTTTTTCTTCCAATTTGTTTTTTACACAAAGCATTAAAACTGTTTTAATATCTGATGCAGGTTTGTTTCCTTTAAGAAAACTCAATCCATTAATGATGACGCCGCCAGCTTGTATTGTTTTTTCAAAATCGGATTGACAGAATGAAAATAGTGGAAGTAAAAGAAGCAGTTGTAAAATATGTTTTTTCATGACTTTTTTAATTTTAAAGTAATTTCAAGTAGTTTGGTGAAATGAGGACTTTCCTGAAAAAAATCAACAGGATAATAGATAAGTTCCTCCCTGTTTAAGAGGGCTTTGTAATAAGATTCCAAAATCATTTTCTTTGGCTTAAAATCAAATTTTCTCGAATTGATTTGTTTTAAAACTCGAGAACAAAATTCGGAACAATATAAAACGGTATCATTTTTATTAAGGGTAAATGAAAAATCAAAATACACTTTACGCTTACTAAATGCAGAGCAGATTTCTTTTAATTTTAAAAATTCTCGTTCGTTATTGTTGCATTTCCAAACACTTAAATAATAAGTGCCGTTAGATGTAAATGAATCCAGATTGTCAATTATTAGGGCTGTTTTGGTGCTGTCACAATCGGTCACATTATATATTTTTAATACGTTGTTGTCTAAATATCCAATTCCAACATGAGTTATCTTCTTATCTGTGTTATTAAATTTCTCAGCTATCAAACCTGATTTCGCTATTGTTCCTCTGCAAAATAGGTACAGGGAATTCTTTTCAAATTTCAAATTTTTAAGAACATATTGTGGGTAACTATTTATTGAAAACAGCAATAAAAGGAATTGAATTTTTGTGTAAAAAGAAGGCTTCACAATGTTATTTTATTGAAATGCTAAGAGTACATTTAAAGCTCGCATTATCATGAAAACTCTCGTATCCATAATAACTGTATCTGTAGAACACTGCTGTTCCAAATCCAATGTCAGCTAAGTTAAAGTAATTTAATTTTATTAAATTATCAAGTTGAAGTCCAGACTCAACAAAGATTTTATCTTTTGTTTTGAAATCAATGAGCTTATGAAATGTCTGGTTAGTTAGTGTCCCGAAACCTAAATTTTGATGTAAAATAATATTAGGTTGGAATTTATTTTTTTTAAATAGAAGTCCTCCAAAGTTATGTGTTAAAAATAAATTAACATATTTGTCTGATAGAAACTCATAAGGCATCATAGTCTGAAAAGTGTTGTTAACGACAAATATCATATTCTTGTCGTAGCTACCTTCTCCTGTAAATAATAAGCCATAAGGCAAAGGTCTGTCGATATAACCTGCTTCTGCTCTATACTTTGTTACTCCAAAATTTTTCATAAATAAGGAGTGTTCGACAGCTAATTCAATTTTATTATAATTGAAATTCGATTGATAAAAATCTTTTAACCCTTTTGAAAATGAGACATGCAGAACAGGATATTCGCATCCGGTACTAATGTTTTGATTAAATGAATTTATAAAATGTTCTCTATATGCAAATTTTAAATTTACGGTTAAACTACTATTTGTATACGAACTGATACTTTGATTACCGTCATCAAAAATGTAATTGTATTTAGGAGAAGTTTTTGTGGTTTCAAATTTTACATCCCATAATAAATAGTTTAAACTTCTAAAATGTGTAGAAAGCCCTAATTGATCAATTTTATCGTATCGAAAACCCATAAAATCCCTTAAATTAAACAAACTAGTATTATACTGGTCAACGTTATATCTTCCAGTTTCAATGAGATTATTTTGATAATGCAATCCAATTTTTAAGTCGTGTTTCTTCGATACTAGGTAAGTTATATCACTTCCATACTTATATTTCTCGTCATTTATCCCATAACCTATAAAGCCTCCCAAAATTACTTTTTTAGAAATTTTTTCATTGGTAGAAATCCCCATTCCCAATCGTAATCCTTCGTACTTATTATATAAAAGCGTTTTGGATAAATTTACATCAAGATATTTTAAAGGATATTTGCGTTGTAGTAACTTCTCTATAATTGTCAGATAAGAATCAAAATTCTTTTTTTCGCCAATACTGTCCATCACTCGATACGTATTTCCATCAATTTTATTTAACTCTCCAATTCTGTGTTTTTTCCAAAAAGTGGAATCTTTAGAAGCCGCATTTTCATCTATTCTTACTGTTTGAAATGACAACCTCGCATCATCTCGAATTGTATTCAACTTAACATCCGAAATATATGTTTTACCATCAATTATCATAGGATTTGCTTTATTCGGAAAATCATTGAACCGTACTACAAAATTTAATTGTTCTGGAAACCAAAATCCATCCTCTATCAAAGCATATTTTTGTTGTATTTTTATATCAATTCTACCTTTTTCTGAAGGTGATGCAATGACATATTGAACAGCATGTTTTTTTGTGTTTATGTATAATAAACCTTGTAAACCATCGAAATTTTTGTTCTTTTTAGGTTTAAAAGAGATCACGTAAGTAGTGTCAGAAGTACTATTAAGCGTTTCTTCGATTCTGAATTTGTATTTTGTTAAGCTTCCCTTTGCTATTGGATTCAGATAGTTAATATTAAAAAATTTTATGTTATCGTTATAAAATGAAAAAGGCTGAAAATCAGTTGCTATAGTGGTAAAAGAAGGGTTTTTAAACCCTGAAACTTTTGTGGCAATAACGACTTCCTCGTTTAAATCAGGTCTAATAAACTTTCGCTCCGTAACCGATTCCATCATAAAAAAATGACTTTCCTTTAATTTCTTTCTAAGATTGACACTATCTTTTTTATCTTCTTTTAAGGAACGATAATCATAAATAACTTTATTATAACTTGAATATGCAAATGATTTTAGGCTTTCTGGATTATTGTATTTTTTATTGGCGATAACTTTGCTGATAATTTCATCTGCAGGATTTATAGCTCCTTTTATGACGACTTCCTCCAAATAATTTTGTAAAGCTTCTAGTTCTATAGTGAAATTACTTCCTATCTTTTTATCTATCTTATATTCCGTAGTTTGATATCCCACATAACTGCATATAATAGTTTGAGATTTTGTATCTTCAAAGAAGGTAAATTTACCATCAATGTCAGATATAGTCTGTTGATTAAGGTTTTTAAACGTCAAGTTTGCAAATGCTAATGGTTCTCTTGTAATTTTATCTAATACGACACCCCGAATTAAACCTTGGCCATGTGACATGGCCAAGGTTAAGGAGATAAAAAAAAGAAATTTATATTTCATAAAAATGTTAGTCTTTTGTAGATCCAAAAACAGCTCCAATTATGGCCCCTCCTACACCGCATAATGGACCGCAAATTGCGCTTCCAATAGTTAAGCCTATTAATGCACCAGCAGCTTGGCAAGCATTAGGGCCGGTTTGCCCATTAACGGAGCATCTGCTCAACGGCGAACTTAGTCCAAGATTATAAGTTGTAGCAAGTGATGTCAATACTAATTCATTTTCAAAAGAATCCAATTTTTGGTTCGTTACTTTATTGACTAGCGCTGGTATATCAGTTGAATTTTGTTGCGATTGTAGTAAAATGTCTTTAGCGAATGTAGACAATTTAGATTTTTTCACTGTTTCGGTGTAGTTTGAGTTTTTCATAGCGCCAACTGTTGCGCTTACTACTTCAGGATTTACTTCTGCTTTTGAAGGAATTATGTTCATGTAATAATCTGTTGTTTTCTGATCTATGGATTTTATTTTTCCATTATCATAATCGCTCTGAATCATTTTAAGTGATTTAACAATATCGACTCCTACCGAATTGTATGGATTGTTTTTCTGAGCTGATACATTTAATACTAAAGTTACTGTGGCTGTTATGCCAAATAAGAATTTTTTCATAATTTTACTAATAATTTTAATTATTTGCAGTCTTGTCTTATGTCATCCACGACACATTTAAGATGAGGCTGCTTTTTTTATGGTTTGTTTAGTATGCTGAAGTTTAATAACAAACCTTCAAAAATAAACTCCAGAATCTAACGGTTTAAAGACGAGGTAGATTAATTTGTCTTTTACAATTTTTTGGTGGTAAGCCATTTAATACCATTTTTAATATTTATTAATTTATAATAGGATAAAATTACTATTGTTATAGTAAACTATTTTACACAAAAAGTGTACATTTTTAAAAAATAGTAGGACAAAAAAAATGCTCCTGTAAAACCGATAGTTTTATAGGAGAACATTTTAAGTTTAGTAAATTATAAAGTAGATTTTAAAAGTACAGAATTAGTATTCTATTACTTTTAAAACATTGCGAGTATTGGTATTTATTTTTCTGAAGGTTTGGAAATTAAAAAATCTTTAAGATAAAACGGCTCAAAATAAGCCACATCCTCAAAATCATTTTTTAGAAACTTATCATAGCTTAGTGCACTCATCTCATTTGCGGAAGGAAAAACAATTTGTGGAAGAAAATGAAAATGATCTTTAGTTAAAACCGTTTTACATTTTTCTTGACAATCACCAATAATAAAGAGGTCTTCTGTCATTTGGCTATAACTTTCTACTGTTAGAACTTCAGCTTGAACTTCCATTATTTTGTTGTGCTTTGGGTCAAAAACGGCACTATACACTTCCATTCTACGAGCATCAATCATAGGAATGATTAATCCATTTTCAACAGAAACTTGCTTAGCCATAACTTGTAAAGTATCTACAGAAATCAAGGGAATCTCTAACGCATAGCATAAACCTTTCGCTGTAGAAACTCCAATGCGCAAACCGGTATAGGAACCGGGACCTTTACTAACAGCGATTGCCTTTAAATCAGAAGCGCGAACGCGAGATTCTTTCAGAATTTCTTCAATAAAAACGTGCAGTTTTTCGGCATGTGAATACCCTTGTTCTGCAATTTCTTTGCGTAAAATAGTTTCTCCATTTTTGGCTAACGAAACGGAGCAATTTTTGGTTGCCGTTTCAATATTGAGGATATAAGTCAAAATAATTATTTTTTGCCTTTAGAATCAGATTCTTTCTTTAATTTGACTTTATCGCCCGAATTTAAGTCTTTGGTTACCGTTGTGTAAGGGCCAGTAATAACAACGTCGCCTTTTTTCAAGCCAGAAATAATTTCAATATTGGTATCGTCTTGAATACCTGTTTTTACAATTCTGATTTTCGCCTTAGTACCATCTTTCACAAAAACACACTCAAACTTTTTGTCGCTTTTAGCAACAATTTTTTTGTCTTGAGGTTCATCTTTTACTTCGAATTTTTTAGTTGCTGCCGTATCGCTTTTCACCACTACAGAGCTTATGGGCACTCCAATAACGTTTTCTTTTCTTTTGGTAATAATGTCAACCGTAGCGGTCATTCCCGGACGGAAAGGAGAATAAGTTAGTGGTTTTCCTTCTAGTAAATCTTCATACGATTCTTTAAGGATTCTTACTTTTACTTTGAAATTGGTTACTTGATCGGCTGTTGTAGCCGCACTTGCTGAATTGGAAATACTCGTAACAATTCCTTTGAATTCCTTTTTAAGGTAAGCGTCAACCTGAATTTTTGTACTATCACCAATGCTAATTTTAACGATGTCATTTTCATTAACATCAACTTCAACCTCCATATTATTCAAATTGGCAACTCTCAAAATTTCAGTTCCTGTCATTTGTTGTGTTCCCAAAACGCGTTCTCCCAATTCAACGCCAAGTGAAGATATTGTTCCGTCTGCTGGCGCATAAATCGTAGTTCTTCCGAGGTTATCTTTGGCTTCCATTACGGTGGCGTTCGCACTTTGAACAGTGTAATAAGCCGATTCTTTGTTCGCTTTTGCTCCTTCAAATGCCGCTATAGCTTTATCCCAATCTGATTTAGAAATAATACCTTTATCAAATAAAGTCTTGCTTCGGTCATAACTGGCTTTCGCTTCTTTAAACGAGGCATCGGCCTGACTTAATCCAGCTTTTGAACCTGATAAATTAGAGACTGTTCTGTTGTAACCTGAAGTATATAAATCCGGATTTATCTTAACTAATAAATCTCCTTTTTTCACCACTTGTCCTTCCTTAATTGGTAAAGCGATGATTTCTCCCGATACCTCAGAAGATATTTTAACTTCAATTTCTGGCTGGATTTTTCCCGTTGCCGAAACCGTTTCTACAATAGTGATTGCATCAACTTTAGCAGTTTCTACTTCTGTTGAATCATCGTTGTTGCCAATAATTCCTTTTGATTTTAAGACGACAAGCGCTATAATTAATAGGATAACAACGGCAATGAGTATGTAAACTTTCTTTTTTGACATAATTTATTGTTTTTGAATAATTGGGATTCCAAAATAAAACTCGAGTAATTTAATTTTAAAAATATAATCGTATTTTGCCCGAAGCACTTCTGATTGAGCATTTTCATAAGCCAATAAGGCTTGACTGTAATCAAATGAATTTAAAAGTCCAACATCGTATCGCTCTTTAGAAAATCCTTGAGCGAATTTACGTGCTTCCGAAGTTTTTAATGCTGCTTCATAAGCCGCTTTTGCCGTTTTCAAATCGTTATACGCTTGAAAAACAGTTCGTTCTAAATCTAAATCTGCTTGGTTTAAAACTAATTTACTTTTTTCCTGACTGATTTTACTCCTTTGAACTCTACCACGAGTAGCAAACCCATTTAAAACGGGAACGTTCAATTGTAAGCCAATATTGGTACCATCAAAAAGAGAAAGTTGGTCCACAAATCCGATGGGAATCGTTTGTGACCATCGTGTATTATAACTGGCAAATCCGGCTAATGTGGGCAAATATCCGGCACGAGTAATTTCTATATCTTTCGTAGAAACATCAACGTTTGCTTGTGCAATTTTTATATCATTAACAACTTCTTTGGCTTTTTGTATAATTGCTTGTGGCGTTTGCAGCAGAATTTCTGTTTTAGGAATTGCCATTTCTTCAACACCAACATCAAAATTAGCGTAATCTTCTAGTAAAAGAGTTTGTGCCAAAGCCAATTTAGAAATAATTAAAGTATTTTGTGCTACAATAATTTGTTGTTCCTGAGAAGCATCAGTTGCATTCAAATCGTAAATATCGCCAGCAGGAAGTGTTCCGGCTTTAATTAACTCGTTGGTTCTAATAAGGTTTTCTTTCGTAATTTTATTTTGGTTCACTAAAACTTTCAGTTGTTCTTTATTGAATAAAATCTGTAGATAAGAATTGGCGACAGAAAGTGCAATATCATCTTTCATTTTGTCTAATCGATATGTGTTAGCCATTTTATTAAGCTTCACACGCTGCACATTTTTCCAGTTTAATAAACCGTTAAATAAATTAATACTCGTATTTATATTTGCTGAGGCAGAACGGAACGATTGGTTCTCAAATTGGTTTGTTGTTGGGTTTATATTAGTACCGGTATTGATGCCATAATTTGCCGATCCAGATACATTGGGAATGAAATTACCAAGAGCTTCAAGTTTCTCTATATCTGATATTTTTAAGTCTAATTCAGATTGTTTGATTGAAATGTTGTTTTTCAAAGCATATTCAACACATTCTTCCAGCGTCCAGTTTTTAACTTGTGCATTGGCTGAAAAGCCTAATGGCAAAATAAAAAGTAATGCTAATTTTCGTAAGCTGTATTTCATAGTAAAATGGGTTTGCAAACTTCAGCGGTTCAGGTAAACAAAGATATAATTTTTTGCCTTCTAAACCCTTTTTAAAAGACATACCAACTTAGACTTGTCTTTTTTGATATTGTTACAGGATTATTAAATTTTTTACTTTTATTTTTACCAAAAATTATTCAGCAAATGTCGACATTCAAAGTAACGCTTTACATCTTATTTTTTTCGCTCTTTTTTAATGGATGTTCTACAACTCAAAAAATTGATGCTCTAAAGCCATTACCTTCCGATGATGCGCCGATGGTTTATACTACCAAAACTTCTTTCGTAAATATGCCACTGGAAATTTCGTTAAAGGAAATTGAAGCGCAACTTAATAAAACACTTAACGGTGAAATTTATAATGACTCCAACTTGGAAGATGATAAAACTGAAATGAAAATCACCAAGACAGGTCCAATCCGCCTGATTGAAAAAAACGGCAAGATTCAAACTATTCTACCGCTTAAGATTTGGTCAAGATTCAAGTATGGTACCGAATTTATGGGAATGAATGACACACGTGAAATCAATTTAAACGGAATTATTACGATGACCAGCGAGGTAAAATTGTCTAATTGGAAAATGTCAACAATTTCTAAGATTGATAATTTTGAATGGTCTGAAAGTCCGTCAATTAGTGTCGCAGGGAAAAACGTGCCTATTACCTATATAATTAATCCAACGCTTTCTATATTTAAATCGAAAATCGCTAAAAAAATCGATGATGCCATTGAAAGTTCTTGTGATTTTAAACCTTATGTTTTGGATGTTTTAGAAAAAATAAGTGTGCCTTTTTTAACGAGTGAGCAATATCAGACTTGGTTTAAATTAATTCCTGTTGAAGTTTATGTTACAGATGCCGTTCTAGGAAAAGCAAAAATCAATATGGATTTGGGGTTAAAGTGCAGTATGCAAACTATGGTTGGATTGAAACCTAAAAACACTTTTGATCGAAAAGATATTCAGTTTAAGGCAGTGACAAAAATCCCTGAAAAATTAACGGCAAATATTGCAGCGATTTCCACTTATGAAAGTGCTTCTAGAATTATTTCGAGTAATTTTAAAGGGAAAGAATTTGTATCGGGCAGCAGAAAAATTGTGGTTCAGAATGTTTCGCTTTGGCAAAAAGACAGTAAAATTATAATAGCCTTAGAAATGTCAGGCAGCATTAACGGAACCATTTACCTTTCTGGAATACCAAATTATAATGCGATAACGAAAGAAATTTATTTTGATCAGATGGATTATGTTTTGAATACAAAAGGATTATTGACAAGAACTGCTAATTGGTTAATGCAAGGAGTGATTTTGAAAAAAATACAAGAAAATTGCCGTTATTCTATTAAAGAAAATTTAGAAGAAGGTAAAAAAAGTCTTTTGCCTTATCTGAATAATTATTCTCCAATGAAAGGGGTTTTTGTTAATGGGACCACAAATGATTTCGAATTTGAAAAAATAGAAGTAACCAATAAAGCGCTAATTGCATTTATAACCACAACTGGTAAAATGAACGTAAGGATTGACGGAATGGAGTAAAGAAAAGTGTTCAGTTTTTAGTAAGCAGCTTTTCTTCGGTTTTTGATTTCTTATAATACATTTTGTAGATAACAAATCCAATTACGGCTACAATTATATAAGGAACCGCCATTAGTAACACGATTCCGTCATTTACAGCCTCAACTTTTATTTTATTACCCTCACTTTCCAATGAAGCTCGGCACATGGCGCATTGTGCATTAGCAGAAAGGGATAAGCAAAAAGTAAAAAGGAATAAAATTAAAACTTTCCCCTTCTCCCTTTTCCCTTTTTTATTTTTAATTTGCATAATAAGGTGAAATCATTAAATAAACTACAACTCCAGTAACGGCAACATACAACCAAATTGGAAAAGTAATTTTAGCTATTTTTCTATGTTTATCAAATCTGGAAGATAATGCTCTTACATAAGTTATTAAAACTAACGGAATAATAATAATGGAAAGTAAAATATGCGAAAACAAAATAAACAAATAGACTAAACGCATTGAACCTACATTAGTTTTTTCCGTAGTATCCAAAATTTTATTACCGTCGATATCGCCATAAACAGTAGAATCTGCAGTCAAGTGATAAGCCACATACATCACCAAGAACACTATTGAACATGCAATTGCGGAAGTCATAAATCGCTGGTGTACCTTTTGGTTTTTATTTTTAATCGCTAGTACACCCATGACTAAAAACAAAGCGGTAAGTCCGTTTATAGAAGCGTAAATTGGAGGTAAAAAGGAAAGTGGCTCTACTTGAATCCCAAAATCTTTAAGTTTAATAGAGAATAATACCGCTACAGCTATCGGAATTACAATGGATACTAAAATTATCGGAAGCTTAAATCGTCGCTCGAGTGTTTGATTGTCTATATTATTCATTTAAAAGTTTTTTAATATCTTCCTTAACAGCTTTAACTCCTTTTTTTTCTAATCCGTCGTAATACAAAATTGGATTTCCAAAATCATCATTTCTGCAACGGATATTTCCGTTTTTGTCAATTAATGCAAATAGTCCAGAATGTTCAAATCCGCCTTTTACATTTTTATTTTCTCCTGCGTACAGGTTAAATCCTTTGTTGGCAATGTTGAATATATATTCTTTATCTCCAGTTAATAAATG
Source organism: Flavobacterium sp. (assembly GCF_029945805.1). Classification (GTDB taxonomy): domain Bacteria; phylum Bacteroidota; class Bacteroidia; order Flavobacteriales; family Flavobacteriaceae; genus Flavobacterium. Next base: position 115,123 of record NZ_JAQSDH010000045.1, on the reverse strand, counting down.
CCAATTAGACGATTTTACACCAATTTCTTCCGCATGTTTTTTCAAAACCGCTACAGTATCATTTTCTGGATTTATCGTAATAGAAGCAATTCCAAAATTTGGATTGCCAAAAAAATTATTCTGAATGTCTACCATGTTTTTATTCATAATTGGACAAATAGAAGGACAAGTTGAAAAGAAGAATTCTACTAAATATACTTTTCCTTTGTAGGTTTCATTGGTAATCTTTTTTCCATCCTGATCTGTTAATTCAAATTTTGGTGCGGGACCAATTTTTAGTAGACCAGTTTTTGGATTTTTATGATTTGAAACAGCATCCAATCGATCTCCCTGAACTACGGTTCCGTTCTTAAATCGTTCAATAATTCTTGGAATAAAAATAATTCCGAAAACCAGTACGATGAATGATAATCCGATGTATGATTTATTTTTCATTCTACTTTATCTAGATTTTCCTTGTTGCATTGTGGTTTCTTTTCATTGCGGCACGATATTCATAAATAATAACTTTCATGTCGTCCATCATTTTATTGTAAAGGTCAGAGGCAAGTACGGTGTTATAGCCTTCTTTATATTCTGGTTTTCCTTTTTGATCTTCTCCTTTTCGTCCTCTTAGGTTTCTTTTTTTATCTACTATATATACATTTGGTGTTCCCAATGTAGCATCTAATTTATCAACCAATTCCAGTTTGTTATAAAACGAATTTATTTCTGCTGGTGAAGCAAAAACAAAACTCCATCCTTTGCGAGTTCCTAATTGATCTAAATCTACTTTGAGTAACTCTTGTATTTGGCTTTGCGTTCCGTCAGGAAGTATCATCACCACTTGAAAGTCTTTAAAATCTTTATATTTAGTGTAAATAATTTCATAAAGGTTGAAGAAGTTGCCTTTGTTCTTGAGTACTTCGTTTCCGGTAAACCCTAGAATGGTAATTTTATTGGTTAAAGTAACGGGTTTATTGTCCAATGTTTTCCAAGTACTGATCTCAGGAATATTTTTGGTAATTGTTGGAAGTGACACAAAACTATTTACGCCGGAAGCAAAGAAAAGGTAAGCAACTAAGGGCAAAATGAACAATACGAAGAGGACAATTTTTTTTTTCATTTAAATAGTAAAAATGGATTTACAAAAATAAAAAAATCCCGCCATGTTCTGTAACTTGACGGGACTTTTTTTGAATTAATATAATGTTAAAAATTCCACTTGATGGTGGCATTTTTAAAAACCTCAAAAACATAGTCAGCTTCAACTAAAAGAATGAATAGTAAATACAATGCCAAGAAGATAACTGTTGAAACAACTGCCCATCTTAGATTGCTTTTCTCGCCTTCCATGTGCATAAATGCCCATACAATGTAATATGCTTTATAAAGTGTTAGTATAATGAAAACCCAGTTCAGCAAGTTCATGCTAATGAAGTTATTCATATATAAAAAGCTAGGTCTTGAAATTCCTAAATAGACCTCCACTGTAGTAACTACAGATAAAAGTATAAATACTAGCCAGATTTTTTTTGTGTTTGATACGTATTCTCCGTGTGCGTGTGACATAATATATAATTTTCTAAAATTAAACTAGGTAGAAGAATGTAAATACGAATACCCAAACTAAATCGACAAAGTGCCAATAAAGTCCAACCTTCTCTACCATTTCATAAGATTTTCTTTTTTCGTAGGTTCCTAAAACAACGTTTAAGAAAACGATGAAATTAATAACTACTCCAGAGAAAACGTGGAATCCGTGGAATCCAGTTATGAAGAAGAAGAAGTCAGCAAATAATTTACTACCGTATTCGTTGTGATGCAAATTAGCACCTTCTACAACAATGGCTGCATTAGATACCATTTTCTCAGACTCCGCTCTAGTTAAGATCTCTCTGTGTTTATTTTTATTTAAGCCTGGTTGTAGTGCTTTATTTTCTTTATCTTCTTTGGTGTCTCTGTATATTTTTTCTGTTCGGATTAAATAATCAGGATGTGCCTTGAAACCAGCTTGAACTTCAGCTACAGAGTAGGTTGGTAAAGATCCTTCTTCCATGAACCACTTTCCTTTGCTTCTTGTTAATTGCTCTCTTTCTTCAGGAAGTAGAACAACAACTTGTTCTAATTTTAATCTTTTACCGTCTTTATCAACAAATTGAATAATGCTTCCTCCTTTAGTTTCAATAGCGCCATATTCACCTTTGATAAAATTTTTCCATTCCCATGCTTGTGAGCCAACGAAGATTACACCTCCGATTATAGTCAAGAACATATAGAACGCTACTTTACTTTGTTTCATTTGATGGCCAGCATCTACAGCCAATACCATCGTAACAGAAGAAAAAATCAAAATAAAAGTCATTAATGCCACATAGTACATCGGTGCTTCAACACCGTGCAAAAATGGAAAGTGTGTAAACACTTCGTCCGCAATAGGCCAATTGTCAATGAATTTAAATCTTGAAAAGCCATATGCAGCAAGAAATCCCGTAAAAGTTAAAGCATCAGACACGATAAAAAACCACATCATTAATTTGCCATAATCTGCACCCATTGGCTCATTTCCGCCACCCCAACCGTTCTCAGTATTATTTCCAGTAGTAACTGTAGCTCCCATAAAAGTTATTAGTTAAAAAGTTCCCAAATTTAGATTTTTTTTCTTATTTAAAGAAATATAAAAACAAAAACAAACAGATCCATAGGAAATCAAGAAAGTGCCAATAGATTGCACCAAGCTCAATTCCAAGCGATTGACCTGAATTGTATTTTTGTTTAAAATGATTATAAATTATTATTAAAAGCGAAATCAATCCCCCAGCAAGGTGAACCAAGTGTAGCGTTGCGATTACATAAAGAAAAGTAGTGGCAATATTACTCTCTGGGCCAGTGAAAAAATAGCCACTTTGCATCAGTTGTTCAAAGCCTTTAAATTGCGAGAAAACAAACGAAAGTCCCAATCCTAAAGTCAACCATAGAAAAATCGTAGTGGCTTGCCTGTTGTCTTTCTGAATTGCTTTTTTTGCCAAATGAAAAGTAACGCTACACAAAATTATAGCAAATGTGCTGTAGTAAAAAGCCGTCGGAAACTGAAAATCTTTCATCCAGTCTTCCCTTGATTTACTCACTACAAAAGCACTAACTATTCCGGCAAACATCATTGTCATACTTCCCATCGCAAACAGCAAGAGCAACTTATAGGATCTTGAAGTTCTTTCTTTATATTCTTGGGCGGTCATTGTCATACCAAATTATCTTAAAAATTTATCAAATATATAAACTAGCTGCAGCAAAGATATGTAAGAAACACTTACTAACATTAATGTTCGTGCAGCTTTTGATGTTCTTTGCTGATATAATTTCACAGCATAAAAAATCATCCAAACACCAAGAAAAAATACTAGCACTGCCGCTATAGGTGAAATGTATAATCGTCCTGTATAACCGAGACTCGGTAATAAAGAGGCGATTAGCAACCAAACCGAATATAATATTGTTTGTAATGCAGTGGAAGTATCTTTTTTTCCAGTAGGAAGCATAAAGAATCCTGCTTTTTTATAATCATCGAATAAAAACCAGCCGATAGCCCAAAAATGGGGAAACTGCCAGAAGAATTGTATAAGGAAAAGCGTTCCAGCTTCAATTCCAAAATCGTCGGTTGCAGCAACCCAGCCCAACATAAAAGGAATGGCGCCAGGAAAAGCCCCAACAAAAACCGAAAGCGAACTATATTGTTTAAGGGGAGTATAAATGCTAGTGTATAAAAAAATAGAAATCGCACCAAACATTGCTGATTTTGGATTGATAAGGTACAATAAAATCAAGCCAACAATAGTCAGCAAACTAGCAATAAAGAGCGCGTGATTAGGAGACATTCTTCCCGAGGCCACAGGACGGTTTTTAGTTCGGTCCATCAAAGCATCAAGATCTTTTTCAATAACTTGATTAAAGGCATTGGAGGCACCAACCATGCAGTAACCGCCAACAGCCAACATTAATAAAGTTGTAAGTTTTAAATCATGAAAATCTAATACGCCAAGAAGATATCCCGCAATAGAAGAAAATACCACGCTGATAGCTAAACCAGCTTTGGTGATTTCTTTGAAATCAATTGCAATTTGTCTAAAAGAAAATGTAGGGGCAGTAGCGTTCATCAAAATTTCTACTCCGAATTCTCGGAATTTGCGCAAAGATACTTTATAGAAAATGATTTGGCAAAAAACAATTCATAAAAAATGAGCGCTATTTTTAGTGTGAATTACACACAGTACTTTACACTAAAATTAAAATGGATTTTATCAAATAGTTGAAAAAGAAATTCTAATAATAAGTTTTGTTCTCATTAGTTTAATGAAAAATATATTTTTAGCTTATATCGAATTTAATTAGAACCAAAAATGTCAGTCTGAGCTTGTCGAAGACCTTTTTTATAGCACTTCGACAAGCTCAGTGTGACATCTATAAATAGTTGACTTTACAATATAATTGCACCAAACGTGTTTAAATACACTTCGTCAATGTTATATATCTAAAAAAAGAACAACTATTTCGTTTGTAATACAACATAGTGTTAACGATTTTATCTTAGTTTAAATACTGGAAATCCACTCGTTTTATGTTACATGTACTTGCTGTGTGACATTTGTTACTGACTTCGCTGATTTGTGAGACTACTTTTGCTTCATTATTTAGAAAAACTAGTATGAAGAAAATAAAGTACATCATTTTTACAGGCACACTTTTTATGTCAGTAGTCGGATATAGTCAAGATACTTTGATTATTGCTAAAAGCGATTTGATACAAAAGCTTGCCGATCAGAATCTACAGCTCAAAATTGCAGACAAAACCTATCGTTCTGCTAAGGCCGATTACCATCAATCGAATGCACTTTTTTTGCCCAACATAAATGTGTCGTATACCGGAATTTCAACCACGAATCCTTTGATGGCTTTTGGTTCCAAATTAAATCAGGAAGTTTTAACCGCTTCCGATTTTAATCCAGCTTTATTAAATGATCCTGTAAAAACCCAAAACTTTGCTACCAAATTTGAAATCCAACAACCTTTACTTAATATGGATGGATTATTTGAAAGAAAAGCAGCCAAATCTAAAATGGAAGCGTTTCAATTGCAAAATCAACGCACTAAAGAATATTTAGAATTAGAAGTTTCCAAAGCGTATATGCAACTGCAATTAGCATATCGTGCGGTTAAAGTGCTAGAAAAAGCAGCTGCGACTAGCACATCTAATTTGAAATTAGTCGAAAATTATTTCAAGCAAGGGTTGTTGCAAAAAACAGATCTATTGAATGTTCAAGTTCGGGTTAATGAAATCTCCAATCAATTGCACTATGCCAAATCAAATGTGGAAAATGCATCGGATTATTTGGCTTTTCTTTTGAATGAAGATTTAAAAGGTAAAATATACAAACCAACGGAACAACTGGAAAACGCGATTTCTGTGGAAGCACTAAATACGTCCTTATCAGATAATAGGAAAGACATTCAAGCTATGACTAAATCAGCTGAAGCGTATGTTACCCTGTTTCAGTCCTCTAAAATGGCTTTTCTTCCCAGACTAAATGCTTTTGGAAGTTATGAATTGTTTGATAGAAACTTCATCGGAACTTCTGCAAAAGGATATACGGTAGGTGCCCAATTATCATGGACTGTTTTTGATGGGTACAAATCAATTGGAAAATTTGAGAAAGCAAAAGCGGAATCTCAAAAAGCAACTACTGAAAAAGAACAATATAAAGCACAAAGTCAATTGGAATTAAATAAAACCAATAGACAACTCAAGGATGCTGAGAATAAAGTCAATTTATCACAATTAGCTTTCGAACAATCGCAAGAAGGCTATAGAATTAGACAAAATCGTTTTACGCAAGGTTTAGAAAAAACAACTGATTTATTGCAATCGGAAACCCAAATGATCCAAAAAGAATTAGAGCATTTGCAATCCGTATTCGAATATAATTTCACCAAACAGTATTTGCAGTTTTTAACTAAATAAAATTCAATAACAATTTCAAAAAAATCAATGTCAATAAAAATTATAATGATGAAGAAAATATATTTACCACTAATCGCGCTTTCTATTACTTTGTTCATTTCCTGTGGAAAAGACAAGAAAGAAGTAATTAATAACGAACCTGCAATTGCTGTAAAAGTAAGCGGAACAACTGCCGATAACAATGGCGAATTTGTAACCGCAAGCGGAAAAGTTGAAGCCGAAAATAGTGCTAACGTTTCTACCAGAATGATGGGTTATGTAACCAAAGTCAATGTGAAAGTCGGACAAAAAGTAAGCGCAGGACAACTTTTGGTTAGTATAAACAACTCCGATTTACAAGCTAAAAAAGCACAAGTGGATGCTTCAATTTTGTCAGCAACCGCAGGATATACTAATGCTAAAAAAGACTTTGACCGGTTTACAATTTTGTTCAACCAACAAAGTGCGTCTCAAAAAGAATTAGACGATATCACTTCGCGGTACGAAATGGCAAAGGCAGGTTTAGAAGGAGCGAAGCAAATGCGTAATGAAGTACTAGCGCAGTTTTCTTATTCAAATATTACGGCTCCATTTTCTGGAGAAGTTACCAATACCTACATTAAAGAAGGCGATATGGCAAATCCAGGAATGCCTTTAGTGAGTATAGAAGGTGCAAGTCAATTGCAAGTAACCGCAATGGTTTCTGAAAGTGACATTACATCAATCAAAAACGGAATGGATGTAAAAGTTTTAATCAAATCGACCAATCAAGAAGTAACCGGAAAAGTCGTTGAAGTCAGTGGTTCAGCCAAAAATACAGGTGGACAATATTTGGTAAAAGTCAATCTGAATAATGCAGGAAGTAAAGTGTTATCTGGAATGTTTGTTAATGTACAGTTTCCAATAGCTAACAAACCACAAACTACAGCAACCACAAAATCGGATAAAGTTTTAGTGCCCGAAAGTGCTTTGGTGCATCAAGGACAATTGACTGGAATTTATACTATAGGAACAGGAAACGTTGCCATTTTAAGATGGTTGCGCATCGGGAAAACATTCGGAAACCAAGTAGAAGTTTTGTCTGGGTTATCATCAAACGAACAATATATCGTTTCGGCCGAAGGGAAATTATACAACGGCGTAAAAGTGTCAATTAATTAGATTTTAAGTAGTAGCATTCTAACTATCTAAAAAGTCTAACAATCTAAAAATCTAAAAAATGCAAGAAGGTATATCAGGTAAAATAGCCAATTTTTTCATCAATTCTAAACTAACCATTTTATTAATGATTGGTTTGATGATCATCGGTGTGTACAGTTCGTTCTTAATTCCACGTGAAGAAGAACCACAAATTAATGTGCCGATGGCCGACGTCATGGTTGGTTATCCAGGTGCAAGTCCGAGTGAAGTGGAAAGCCGCGTGGTAAAACCATTAGAAAAAATTCTTTCCAATATCAAAGGTGTCGAACATGTGCATAGTATGGCAATGAACGGACAAGCCATGATTATTGTTCAGTTTTATGTTGGGCAGGATGTGGAGCGTTCGTATGTGAAATTGTATGACGAATTGGCGAAACACGAAAATATGTTTCCTCAAGGCGTTTCCAAACCAATGGTAAAAACGCGTTCGATTGATGATGTTCCGATGCTGGGATTGACGCTTTGGAGTGATAAATTAAACGATTTTGAAATCCGTCAAATTGCGGAAGAAGTTACCTCTGAAATCGAAAAAGTCAAAGATGTTGCCATAACGAAAGAAATTGGTGGAAGAAATCGCGAAGTAAAAGTGATTTTGGATAAAGATAAAATGGCCGAAAACGGTGTCGATGCTTTGGGAATTATGCAGATGATTCAGGCCAATAACGGCAGCTCACAATCTGGAAGTTTTGTTAATAACGACAAAGAATATTTGGTTACTACAGGTGAATTTTTAACGTCTTCAGAAGATGTGGAAAATTTAGTAGTCGGCGTCAATGCGAATATGCCAGTATATTTAAAACAAGTAGCAAAAGTGGAAGATGGTCCATCAACACCGAGAAGTTATGTGTCTTTTGGTTATGGAAAAGCGAATGAAAAATTTGCCAAAGATAAATCGGAATATCCAGCGGTTACCATTTCTATTGGAAAAGTAAAAGGTGCCGATGCGATGAAGATTTCGGAGAAGATTTTGGAACGAGTTGAAGGATTAAAGAAAACTATTATCACCAATGATGTTCATATTGAGGTTACTCGAAATTATGGTGAAACGGCTTCTGATAAAGTAGGCGAATTGTTACTCCATCTGTTTATTGCGATTATTGCCGTAACCCTTTTAGTGATTTTGGCGATGGGTTGGCGTGGTGGATTGGTCGTGTTTTTCTCCGTGCCATTAACGTTTGCCTTGACCTTATTTGCGTATTATTTATTGGGGTATACCTTGAATAGAATTACACTTTTCGCTTTAGTTTTCGTGGTCGGTATTGTAGTAGATGATAGTATTATTATCGCAGAAAATATGCACCGACATTTCAAGATGAAGCGATTGCCCTTCAAACAAGCCGCTATATATGCGATTAACGAAGTTGGAAATCCTACTATTTTGGCAACATTTACCGTAATTGCGGCAATACTTCCGATGGCATTTGTATCCGGAATGATGGGGCCTTATATGAGTCCGATGCCGATTGGCGCTTCGATTGCGATGTTACTTTCGTTGTTTGTTGCCTTGACTGTTACACCTTATTTAGGGTATCATTTATTACAAGAAAAAGAGGAACAAGCGCATAAAGCCGAACAAGGTTTAGAGGCGGGATGGATTTATAAAATCTACAACAAATTAGAAAGACCTTTATTAGAAAGCAGCAAAAAAAGAAGACTATTAGTGGGCGTAACCGTGTTGTTGCTAATCGGTTCGGTGGTTATGTTCTTTACCGATTCCGTTTTAGTAAAAATGCTACCTTTTGATAATAAAAATGAGTTCCAGATTGTGGTCGATATGCCAGAAGGAACAACTTTAGAACGAACTGCAGCCGTTACTCAAGAAATAGCACAATATTTATCAACTATTCCCGAAGTGGTGAATTATCAGAATTATATTGGAACATCCGCACCGATAACGTTTAACGGATTGGTACGTCATTATGATATGCGGGGCGGAAGCAATATGGCCGACATTCAAGTTAATTTATTGCACAAAGAGAATAGAGATTTACAAAGTCATGATATTGCTAAAATGGTCCGTCCTGAATTAAAAAAAATCGCTAAAAAATACGGAGCCAATGTCAAAATTATTGAAGTTCCGCCAGGACCACCAGTTCTTTCAACTTTGGTAGCCGAAATTTATGGGCCAAATTATAAAGACCAAATCGCAGTCGCTAATCAAGTAAAAGGAATTTTGGAAACTACTTCTGATATTGTGGATGTTGACTGGATGACGGAAGATAATCAAATCGAATATAAGTTGGTTGTCGATAAAGAGAAAGCCATGCTTAATGGAATCGCACCTCAACAAATCGTTGGAAACTTGACGTATTTATTAAAAGAATATCCAATTTCAAATTTGTATGACGAACATTCAAATGACAACGTGGGTATTGTACTTTCGCTTGACGACAAAGACAAAACGTCCTTACAAGATATTCAAAACTTGAAAATAAAAGGCAATCGGGGAAATGTAGTTCCAGTAAGTGATTTGGTAAAAGTAGTTCAAGATACTGTGCAAAAAACGATTTATAGAAAGGACCAAAAACGGGTTGTATATGTTACAGCGGATATGGCTGGAGCACTAGAAAGTCCGGTGTATGCTATTTTGGGGATGAATGAAAAATTGCAAAAAATGAAGTTGCCAAAAGGATACAAAGTCAATGAATTGTATATGGATCAACCGTCAGACGAAAGTGATTTTACGGTAAAATGGGATGGCGAATGGCAAATAACCTTAGAAGTTTTCCGCGATTTAGGCGTTGCTTTTTTGGTCGTGATTGTGATTATTTACATGCTGATTGTAGGTTGGTTTCAAAACTTTAAAACGCCAATGGTGATGATGATGGCAATTCCACTTTCATTAATCGGAATTGTATTTGGACACTGGTTATTAGGAGCTTTCTTTACTGCAACATCATTTATTGGAATGATTGCTTTGGCAGGAGTAATGGTCCGGAACTCGGTGTTGCTCATCGACTTTATCGAAATCCGATTGAACGAAGGCGTTCCATTGAAACAAGCTATTATTGAAGCCGGAGCGGTACGAACTACGCCAATTTTATTAACAACGGGTGCCGTAGTAATTGGAGCATCGATTATTTTATTTGATCCAATTTTCCAAGGATTAGCCATCTCATTAGTATTTGGCGCTATAGTTTCAACGGTTTTAACCTTGTTGGTAGTACCAATTATTTACTATGTAACGGAACGAAAAAAATGGGAAGGGAAATAGTAATCAGTGTTCAATAATCATTAACTAAAATTATTTATATGAAATTAATAATCATCACTGCCATTCGAGAATTTGAAGCAGAAATTAAAAAGCAATTGAAAAAGGCTGAAGTAACTACCTTTTCGTTTAAAAATGTTTCGGGATTTCTTGATACTAGTGAAAATGCATTGGAAACAAATTGGTTTTCTAGTGAAATGAATATCACTGAATCGATAGTGTTTTTTGCTTTTGTAAAGATAGAGAACGTAGATAGACTTTTTAAAGGTATCAATGAATTTAATGCCACTCAAGAAACACTTTCAAATATTCATATTGCAGTATTAAACGTTGAACAAACCAATCTAAATTAATAATTATGAAAAATCGAATCGTCAGAGCTGTAGCAGGAACTTTTATTTTAATTAGTGTTTTACTATCCATTTATGTAAATCAAAATTGGTTGTGGTTTACCGCTTTTGTTGGAGCGAACTTGTTGCAATCATCTTTAACCAAATGGTGTTTGATGGATACCATATTGAATAAATTAAATGTTAAGGATTAATCTTTAACAATCTATTCCAATACTTATTTTAATTTAATTGTCATTGGTAATGGCTCAAGAAAATATAAATAATTAGTTGGAAAATCTTTATGTACTGCGCTAACAGAAAAATAAATACGGATGTCGTATTTCAATACTGTAGCGCAGTTTTATTGTAAATAGTACAGTTGCTGTGCAGCACTTCAAAGCCTACTTTAGGAAATCTTAAGAATATACTAATCCATTCCAAATACAACCGGTTGCACCTTTGCTTAAAATAAAACAGCTATGATATCTTCAACCCACTTACATGCCATGGTAATCCACTTTCCCATCGCATTACTTTTTGTTGCATTTTTAAGTGAAGTAATTGGACTCCTCTTCAAAAAAACATTTTTTACCACAGCTGCTTTTTACTTGTTAATATTAGGTACATTTGGTACTATTGCAGCCTATTTTTCAGGCGGTGCCGCTGGCGAAGGCATGGAGGAAGGCACGCTCGGAAAAGCCATTGGCATGCACGAAGAAGCGGCTCTTATATCCTTATGGCTGGCGGTAGTTACCAGTCTAGTCTATAGTGCAATAGTTGTATTTAAGTACGAGCAAAAATGGGCAAAATTTAGTACTGTAGTAGTGATGGCTACTTTGATTGGTGCTGTTAGTCGCACAGCCTATTTAGGCGGACAATTGGTCTACAAACATGGGGCTGGAGTAGAATTGGCTTTGCCCGATTTTAACGAAACAGACAACACTCCAAATTAGAAGTGTTGTCTTTCTAATAATACTAAAATGAGAATTTTAATCGTAGAAGATGAACCCGCAATTTCAGGTTTCTTAAAAGAAGGACTTGAAGAGGAAGGTTTTGCTGTAGATGTAGCCGATAATGGACGAAAGGGTTTTGAACTCGCATTGGATTTTGTAAATGAATATGATGTCATGCTACTCGATTGGATGTTACCAGGAGTTAGCGGCATTGAAATTTGTCGCAATGTTCGCAAAGTAAACCAACAAGTACCTATTATTTTCCTGACGGCCAAAGATACGGTAGACGATACCGTATTTGGTTTAGAAACGGGGGCCAACGACTACTTGAAAAAACCGTTCGCGTTCGAAGAATTATTAGCCCGAATTAGAGTAGTGATGCGAAAGATTACTGGCGAACAGTCCGTTTTTTCTTTTGGAACTATTCAAATGAATGTCGACGTGCACGAAGTGACCAAAGCGGGAAAACAAATTGGCCTTACGCAAAAAGAATTTGCACTTTTAGAACTGCTGCTGCGCAATAAAGGAAAAGTGTGTCGTAGATCCCGAATTATGGAAAAAATATGGGACGTTCATTTTGACAAAGACACCGCAGTTATTGATGTTTTTATTAATGGATTGCGAAAAAAATTGGATCAAGATAACCAAGATTCTTTTATTCAAACCATAAGAGGTGTCGGATATCGAATTAACGAAGAGGAATGAGATTAAGCTTTAAAAAAAGAATAGCTACTTATAATTTAATTGCGATCGCTACTGTTTTAGCTGTCGCATTTAGCGCTATTTATGGCGTGGTCTATTTCACGTCCTATAAACACTTAGACGACGACATCAGTACCGAAAAAACGGAAGTGTTTTCTAATTTAGATTGGGAAGATGATACCATCATCATGAACAAAATGCCTGAATGGGAAGAATCAGAACACAAACAAATTGAAATTAATCCCACTTTTATCCAGATTGTCGATTTGAATGGGAAAACTGTATATAAATCGGCCAATCTTCAAGAAAACCATTTTCTTTTTAATCCAAAAAATAAAAGAACGGTTTATTACAATGCAACGATTAACCATCAAAAAATAAGACAAGGGCAGTTTCCTGTTTTTAATGATAAGCATAAAATAATTGGCCAACTTACTATTGGCATTTCCCAACAAGAATCGTATAATGTATTGCATAACTTAATGCTGGTGCTGTTAGCGACCTATATTCTTATTATTTTAATTTTATATTTCATCATGACTTTTGTAGCATCCAAAGCCATAGCCCCAATACAGCAATTGATTTTTTCGGCTTCGCAAATTAACTATGCCAACATAAGCTCCCGCTTGCCCTTGCCTGAAAATGAAGATGAAATCCATCAATTGGCCACCACAATTAATGACCTATTAAGCCGATTGGAAACCAGTTTTTACCAGCAAAAACAATTTACCTCGGATGCGTCCCATGAAATGCAAACTCCATTAGCCGCTATAAAGGGAATCATCGAAGTGCTTTTAAGAAAACCCCGAACAGCCGAACGCTACGAGGAAAAAATGCATGAAGTATTGGTTCAAACCAACCGTCTATCGTTATTGTACGACCAATTATTGCAGTTGGCCCGCTTAGAATCTTCTGTTTTGGTAGCCAAGAAAGAACCGGTAGTGCTGGATGCTATAATCAGAAAGATAGTCAAAACCCATGATGATTTAATTAAAAGTTACGGAATCAAAATATACAACAGGGTTCCATCTGATGCCGTAATACTTGCAGATGCTTTATTATTAGAAATGATTCTAGACAATTTAATCTCCAACGCGATTAAATACAATAAAACAAACGGAGTCCTCATTTTTAATTGGGAAACGGCTACCAAAACGCTGAGCATAATAGATGAAGGCATCGGAATTGACTCCAATCAATTACCCTTGCTGTTCAACCGTTTCTTTAGAGCCGATGATTCCAGAAGCTCTCAAATTCCCGGAAATGGATTGGGGCTGTCTATTGCCAAACGGTTGTGTGATGTACAAAATATTCCCCTTTCAGTTACTAGTGAGAAAGGGAAAGGCACTACGTTTCAATTGGAATTTCCTGACTAAAATTTTAGCTGATTTTAAGATTGTACTAAGAAAAGGAAAAGGCACCTCGGCTGACCTTTACATTGTTATAAATCTTAAACACTTATCTTATGAAAACGCAAAGCATCACCTTTGGTTTACTCCTTTTTGCCCTGATTCTTACTTCTTGTAAAAACACCGAAACACCAGCAACCGAAAAGCCCGTTACTGAAGTAGCAGCTTCTGCAGCTGATTCTGTCTCGCTGCAGCAAATCACTACCACTAAAGATTCTCTTAAATCCACAGAAAAAAACGGAAAAGAAGAAAAAGAAGAGAATGAAAAAAACGATAAATAAAAAAATAGAAATCATGAAAAAAAATGTAATCTTAATTGCCTTGACAATCACTACTGGAGTTTCCTTATATTCTTGCAAGAATGCAGAAGAAAACAAAACCGAAATGAAAAATCCAATTGAAACTATGGCTATTAGTGCTAAGTCAACTACTATTGGTTCACTTTCAGTGGCGGAGGCCCAAGCTAAAACCAGTGCCGATTTACAAGATGCTTTTAATGGAGAATCTAATGCCACAGCTCGTTATGCTGCCTTTTCTAAAAAAGCGGCTGAGGAAGGGTATAAAGAAATTGCACTGTTGTTTAAAGCCGCATCATTAGCTGAAAAAATTCACGCAGGAAATCATAAAGCAGTACTAGAAGAAATGGGTGTTGCCGTAAAACCTGCTGTTATTGATGTAAAAGTACTTTCTACTAAAGAGAACTTAGAGTTTGCCATCAAAGGAGAAGCCTACGAAGCTACAACCATGTATCCTAACTTTCTTAAAGATGCCAATGCCGCTGGAAACCAGTTAGCACTAATTAGCTTAAATTATGCCTACAAAACAGAGAAAAAACACAAAGAATTCTATGAACAAGCATTAGCTGCTCTAATTGACAACAAGACAAACACATTAGCCACAACTTATTTTGTTTGCCCAACATGCGGAAATACTTATGAAACTACAGCACCAAAACGTTGCGGTATCTCAATGACTAGCGGTGAAAAATTCATCAAAATTAATGCACTTTAAACTATAGAAATCATGGACCAAACTCATTTGCATTTATTAATTACACACTTACCCATTTTTGGATCACTATTAGGAACTTTTGTGTTGGGATATGCCCTCTGGAAAAAAAGTGACAGCACCACTCTTGCGGCCTACTATATGTTGGTTATTTCAGCAATTGGAGCCGCAATTGCTTATCTTACTGGGGAAGGTGCCGAGGAAACCGTAGAAAACATTCAAGGTGTTTCTGAAACAGTTATTGAACAACATGCCGACTTTGCGGTCTATGCCTTAATAGGATTAAGTATAGTTGGTGTATTTTCATTAATTGGAATTTACTTCGTTCACATCAAAAGTACCTTTGCAAAAACTATCGCTATAGCAACCTTATTTTTAGCGTTAATCAGTTTTGGATTGGTAGCTCGTACTGGCTACTTAGGTGGACAGATTAGACATACTGAAATTGCATCCGGTGCCGTCCAAAATGGAGCAGGACAAGGCGGAGAAGAAGAGGGCGATGACGATTAAACAAAATTTTCACGCATCAGTGATTACCTTAAGATTTCAAAAAAGCGACTTCCAAACGAAGCGCTTTTTTAGTAGTACTAAATAATTCAAGATACAGATATGATTGTAAATTGGTAAGAATCTGTTGGATAGTTTTTACTCGAACCGGTTTTGATAGTAGTATTTTTTAAATGACAGATAATAACTTTTATTAAATCTAATATTATATATTTAATCTCAAGTTTTACTAGGTATTGTAACAAGCGTCCATCAGCGTTAAAATTAATTATAAAATAATAAAAAAATGGTAACAATTGATAATTATTTAGATAGTCATTACATACACAGAAGTAATTGGTTAAGAGCTGCGGTTCTAGGTGCAAATGATGGAATAATATCCATTTCTAGTTTGGCGATAGGTGTTGCGGCAGCGAGTTCAGCTAGAGAACCTATTGTTTTAGCTGGCGTGGCAGGTCTTGTAGCTGGAGCTTTGTCAATGGCTGCTGGTGAATATGTTTCGGTGAGTTCGCAAACCGATACTGAAAAGGCAGACATTGAACGAGAAATAAAAGAACTGAAGGAAATGCCAGAGGAAGAGCTACAAATATTAGCGCAAATCTATGAAAAAAGAGGACTCAGCAAAAAAACAGCAATGCAAGTTGCTGTCGAATTTACTGCGAAAGATGCATTGAGTGCACATATTAGAGATGAGCTGGGCATAAACGAAATTAGTCAAGCAAATCCAATTCAAGCAGCACTAGCTTCTGGTGCAGCATTTACGATTGGAGGAATCTTACCACTCTTGGCAGTGTTTTTTGCACCCGTAATAGGAATGGAATACTGGTTGTATGGCTTCACCATAATTGCTTTAATTATTTTAGGTGGAATTGCAGCTAAAACAGGAGGTTCGAGTGTCAAAAAAGCTATTTTTCGTATAACGATTTGGGGAACAATTGCCATGGGTTTATCGGCTGTAGTTGGATATATTTTTGGTATTAAATTGTAATTTTTAATTCAAAGAAATTTAAATTCCGTTAACGAATAGTAGAATAGAAATTGATCTTTTATCCAATACAAATCAACACCAGATTTAGAATCTATGGATAGAAATAAAGCGAACAAAAAAGTCCATCTTCAAGATGGACTTTACTAGTTTTATGTTAGAATACTACTATCGAATAGGCTTATTTAATATCAAATCTAAATATAAATTAATCTTGTCTTTTAATTCTTTTCTTGGTGTAATGAAGTCAAGAAAACCATGGTCTAATACAAATTCAGCCGTTTGAAAACCTTCTGGCAAATCCTTACCGGTGGTATCACGAACTACTCTTGGACCAGCGAAACCAATCAATGCGCCAGGTTCAGAAATGTTAACGTCACCAAGCATGGCGTAGGAAGCCGTTGTTCCTCCAGTTGTAGGATCAGTACAAAGTGATATGTATGGAATTTTAGCTTCAGCCAACTGAGCCAATTTTACAGAAGTTTTTGCCAATTGCATTAACGAGTAGGCAGCTTCCATCATACGGGCTCCACCAGATTTTGAAATCATCACGAATGGTACTTTCTTTTTGATAGAATAATCTATTCCACGTGCAATCTTTTCACCTACTACTGCGCCCATTGAACCGCCAATAAAAGCGAAATCCATACAGCAAACTACTAAATCTTTTCCTTTAGATTTTCCAACTCCGGTTCTCACCGCATCTTTCAATCCTGTTTTTTCTATGGTGTCTTTTATACGGTCGGAGTATTTTTTGGTATCCACAAATCCTAAAGGATCTTTAGAAGTCATTTTAGCATCAAGTTCCTTAAATTCATTGTTGTCAAACAAGATTTCAAAATATTCTTTACTACCAATTCTAACATGAAAGTCATCCTCGGGACTAACCCAAAGGTTTCTTGCCAATTCATCTTGGTCAATAATTTTACCGGTTGGCGATTTATACCAAAGTCCTTTTGGAACGTCTTTTTTATCTTCAGTTGCGGTAGTAATCCCTTTTTCTGTTCTTTTAAACCAAGCCATAGTTTCTTTAATTGATAATTGATAATTGATAATTGACAATTCATAATTATCACTTATCAATTGTTAATTGTTAATTATAATGTGTTCACGTTGTTCAAATCGGCGAAAGCCTGCTCTAATCTTTTGTTGAAAGTTAATTCACCTTCACGTATCCATTTTCTCGGATCGTAATGTTTTTTGTTTGGTGAATCGGCTCCATCAGGATTTCCAATTTGTGTTTTTAAATAGTCAATATTATTTACCATATAATCACGAATTCCTTCTGTGAAAGCAAATTGCAAATCGGTATCAATATTCATTTTAATTACACCATATCCAATTGCTTCTCTAATTTCTTCTAATGTAGAACCAGAACCGCCATGAAAAACGAAATCAACTGGATTATTTCCAGTATTGAATTTATTCTGCACATAATCCTGAGAATTTTTAAGAATTTTTGGAGTCAATTTTACATTTCCTGGTTTGTAAACCCCATGCACATTTCCGAAAGCTGCCGCAATGGTAAATCGAGGTGAAATTTTAGATAACTCTTCGTAAGCGTAAGCCACTTCTTCGGGCTGCGTGTATAATTTGGAACTGTCTACATCTGAATTATCTACACCATCTTCTTCGCCACCCGTAATTCCAAGTTCAATTTCTAATGTCATTCCCATTTTGCTCATTCTAGCTAAATAGGCTTTACAAATTTCAATATTCTCATGAATGGGTTCTTCAGACAAATCAATCATGTGAGAAGAATACAACGGTTTTCCTGTTGCCACATAATGTTTCTCACTGGCTTCCAACAAACCATCAAGCCAAGGCAATAATTTTTTTGCACAATGATCGGTATGAAGGATAACTGTCGCGCCATAAGCTTCTGCTAAGGTATGAATGTGTTTTGCGCCTGCTATTCCTCCCGCAATTGCTGCTTTTTCATCAGCGTTAGAAAGTCCTTTTCCGGCGTTAAAAGCCGCACCACCATTCGAAAACTGAATGATAACTGGAGCCTTTAATTTTGCAGCAGTTTCCAATACGCCATTAATGGTACTAGAACCAATTACGTTTACCGCAGGAAGTGCAAATCCTTTTTCTTTTGCATAGTTGAAAATCGCTTGAACTTCATCACCAGTTGCAACTCCAGGTTTTATATTGTGAGACATAGTTATGTTTTTTTAAGTTACTATTTTCCCGAAATTTCGAGATAGGGTTACAAAAATAATAATTTCTAATTTTAGAAAGGATAATTAATCCCAATATTTAAAACAGATTTGTCAAATCGCATTTCTTTCAACCATTTTTCATTTTCTGGATTCGCCGGATTGTAGGTTTTGAAGCCTAAATCTATTCGAATAACAAAGAAATTAAAGTCATATCGGAATCCGAATCCCGATCCAACCGCAATATTTTCTAACGATTTTAATCCTGAAAAAATAGCATCTGGGTTAGTGACTATATCATTCACGTTCCAAATGTTTCCCGCATCCACAAAGAAAGCGCCATTTAACTGTTGGAAAATACCAAAGCGAAATTCTGTACTAAACAACAGTTTCATATTCGCTTCGTTAAAATCCTGAACAGAACCTGTTTTTCCTGGGCCCAAATTATAAGACTGCCAAGCTCGAATATCATTGGTTCCTCCAGCAAAATAACTTCGCGAAAAAGGAACGCTGTTCGAATTCCCATAAGGAATTGCAATTCCTACAAACGCTTTAGTTGCCAATATTTTTTTACGGGTTAAATCCCAATGTTTAATAAATTCAAATTCGGTTTTGATGTATTGCGAAAATTCAACGCCAAAAGCAGTTTGCGAACCGTTTTGCGTAAGTTGTGAAGCTTCGGCTAACAAGGAAATCCAATTCCCGGCAGATTCTATTTTCCCTTTAAAAGCATAAAAATTGTTGTCTCCTAAATCTTTCTGAGATGTTTTTGAAAACGTAAGGCTGGCGGCGAAAATTAAGTTGTCTTCTGTTAATCGTGTTTTTTGTTCCCCAATACTTCTTATGATTTTTAAATCGTTTGCACTCGGAGTGACAATGGGAGTTGTACCCAAAACATCATTTAAAAAACCATTGGTACCGGAATCAATTTTTAATTTGCCAGTGTTAGTATCAATATAATTAGTGTTGGTGTTGTAAATGTCTGCTAAATCATTTAATGCGTTGAACGATGATCGATATACATTAAAATAATTACTTGGATTTATATTTTTCACAAACTGAACATTCAGCAAATCTAATCGAAGACTTGTGCCTTTTTTTGGCGTCCAATTGTACACGAGTGAACTTGTAAAGTTTTGTTTATCCAATCCAATATTAGTTTGTTTTGAATATCCTGCACTAATTGTAGTGTACGGAATCATCGATTTTGGAATAATTTTATCTGTTTTAAACGGAAAAAATATTCTTGGAAAATTTAGTTTGGCATCCACCCCAATTTCCGAAATGTTAAAGAAGTTATTATTTGGATTCGCCAAATCTTTCGATGCGCCAATATTTCCTCTAAACCCAATTTCAAAGGTTTCAGCGCCGTTAAATATGTTTCGAATGCCTAAAAATGTGTTTCCTGAAATCCCAAAATCCTGAATATTAGAATGCGTAAAATCGGCAGAAAAACCAAAAGTATATTTTTTTCTTGGCGTCAGATAAATGTTGGCAATCAATCCGTTTTTGTCCTTTTCATCCTGAATATATTGAATTAAAGGATAATTGAAAACTTTTAAATTACTCAAGTATTTTGAAGTAAGCGTAGTTTTGAAATCTGAAAAGTAATTTCCTTTGGTTACAAAAATCCCATCTGTTAAAGACTTTGGGCGGTATTTTAATTTGTCTACACTATATAAGGTAAAATCTTTATAGGTAGTACTGTCATTAATTGCAGCATTTTGGTTTGCTGGATTATGATCGGTGTAAATATTGACTTTACTAATTTTATACAGTTGAAAAGGCACATTATATAAACTGTCTTCCACTCGTACTGTTTCATTTTCTATAATTAAATCGACATTGGCAAGATGCTTTTTAGTTAATGTGTCAATATCATAGCGTACATAATTCTGTTGGAAACGAAATGCACCGTTGTTTCTGAAACTTTCAGTAATCCTAGCTGTTTCACTATCAAAATCAGAATATTTAAGACGTTGTCCTGTTCTTATCAAAGAATTTTTTTTACGCAATTGATAAATAGAATCCAAAGGTTTACTCGAAATAAACGATTCAATACTATCAATGATATACGGTTTGCCCTTTACAATTTCGTATTTTAATTTTACTTTTTTCTTACCAATACTATCAATTTTATAATTGGCAGTAACATCAAAATAACCACGCGAATAGTAATAGGATTTCAAGCGTCGAAGTGACTTTTTTGTACTAGACGTATCCAAAATAACGGGTGCTTCCCCCGTTTTTCTTAAAAAATCATGAATGCCCGAGTACCAAAAGGACTGGCCTAATCGATTGACTTGTTTTTTAGAAAGCCATTTTACTTTTCGATTGTATTTACTTGGGTTTTTGGTAAATTTAGCTTTGTAAATCGAATCTGTTTTTTGTTTGGCCAAATTATAGATATTCAGACGAAGACGATAGCCAAGTAGCGAGGTATTTTGTTTTTGATACAACTGATTAAAAACATCTTCTACCTTGTTTTTCTTTCCATCTACAATAATATCATTTTTGGTTAAAAGACTTTTCCCGTTAGGAACTCTTTTTGTGGTATTACATCCAAAGATAATTACTCCAATTAAAATAAATAATGATATTTTTGTGATACTATTTTTCAAGTGTGGTGAAATATTTAATTCAAAAGTACAGTATTTTATGGTTAGTAAAAACCAAATAAAACTAATTACAAGTCTTCAACAAAAAAAATACCGAAATGAGCATCAATTGTTTATTGCCGAGGGTGTAAAAGTAATACAGGAATTGTTACAATCAAATTTTGTACTCGAACATTTATTCGTAACAGAAGCTATTTTTGAAGAAGTATCGCTTTCACGGAAAACAGTGGTCAAAGAACCCGACATGAAACGGATTTCTGCTTTGCATACGCCAAGTTCGTGCTTGGCTATTTTTAAAATTCCAGTAAAAACCAAAATGGAGACGCAAGGATTGATTGTGGTCCTTGAGGATATTCGTGATCCGGGAAATTTAGGAACCATCATCCGTCTTTGTGATTGGTTTGGTGTAAAACAATTGGTTTGCTCATTAGAAACTGTCGATGTTTATAATCCGAAAGTTATCCAATCTACAATGGGTTCTATCAAAAGAGTGAATGTAAGTTATGTCGATTTAGATAAATTTATTTCCGAAAGTCAGCTTCCTGTCTTTGGAACTTTTATGGATGGCAAGAATGTTTACAACGAAGCATTACCAAAAGAAGCAATATTAATTTTAGGAAACGAAGCCAACGGGATTTCACCTAATTTGGAAAAGACCATTAAAAATAGAATTGCTATTCCGCGATTTGGTGCTATTCAGCAAACAGAAAGTTTAAATGTAGCTACAGCAACGGCTATTTTCCTCAGCGAATTCAGAAGAACTATGCAATAACAAATTAGTGAAACGTAAAGTTGATTAAAACGGCTCTAGTCTTCAGTGATTCCACATTGCCAGTCCAGGGACTGTTTGGGTCAGCATCGGGAATCAGTTCATTTTTCAAACCAAAAACGCCACGAATTGAAGGCGAGAACTTGAAATATTCGAAATATAAATCAATTCCAAAACCCAATTGATAGTTTTGTGTCCAAGGTTTTACTCTAAATTTTTGTTGTAAATTATCGTCTTTTGATTTCGAATTACTGGAAAGATTTAAAGTCGCAGATAAGCCGCCCACAAGGTATGGGCGAACATTTCCAGTCCTCAGGGAAGAGAATTTTATCAGCATTGGAAAATCAATATAAGTTGCTTTTACTTCTCTCAAACCGTCCCTTTCAGTATTAAACTGAGCATAAGTCAGCGTTCTACTAGCATAATACAGTCCTGGTTCAAAGCGAAGTTCTATATATTCGTGGAGACGAAGTACGCCCACCAATCCTACATTAAATCCGGTATTCCCTTTCACGTCAATGCTCATCCCATTATCGACATTGGTTTTGTAATCGGTTTTAAAATCAAAACTACTAAAACCCAAATAGTAACCCCAATATACGCGTTGTACATCAAAATTTTCGAGATTGACGATCGGATCTTTTGTAAACATACTTTTGCCCAATTGTGCTTTGGCTTGTATTGAAAATAGTAGGATTAGGAGAACTATTTTTTTCATATTAGTGCTGAAAAACGTCAATTTCATTTTTTTGTTGCAGTGTAAATTGTGGCTACTCCAAACGTTTGGGGCATAGCTTTACATTCTATAAACGAAATTTTTCTCAAAATATTGTTTAAGGTTTCTCCAAAAGGAAAATTTGCAGCTGATTCCGATAAATAACCGTAGGCATCATTATCTTTTGAAAACAGTTTTCCAATAATAGGTAAAATAAATTTACTGTAAAAAGTATATCCTTGTTTGAATGGAAATTTTGTTGGTATTGATGTTTCCAATATCACAAAAATTCCGCCTGGTTTCAAAACTCTATAAATTTCAGCCAATCCTTTTTCAAGAGTTTCAAAATTACGGATACCAAAGGAAACCGTGATGGCGTCAAAATAATTATCAGTATAAGGCATATTCTCACTATCGCCTAACACCATTTCAATTCGGTTCGTCAGGTTTTCTTTTTCAATTTTTTTCTTTCCGACTTCCAACATACCAGAGGAGATGTCTAATCCAATAATTCTTGTGGCTTTTGTTTTTGCCATCAGGATTACTAAATCTCCAGTTCCAGTTGCAATATCTAAGATTGTTGCCGGATTTTTTTCGGCAACCAGCGCGACTACTTTATCTCTCCATTTTACATCAATCCCCATCGAAATAACTCGGTTGAGCCCATCGTAATTACCCGAAATGGTATCAAACATTTGAGTAACTTGTTCTTTTTTGCCTAACGAAGAATCTTTATAGGGTGTGATGTTTTTTGACATGCTTATTTTTTGGCAAATATAAGTCAATATTTCGATTAAGTTTCAAGGTTTCATGGATCCAAAGTTTCAAAGTTTTTTACAAACCAACTACGCTATAAACTTTGAAATTTACTTTGTTACTTTCTTAAAAACGTTTCAAACGTAAAATCAAATGAATGTTTTTCGTCTTTGGAATGAAATTCTGCTGAAGTGCGTTTCCATTTTTCCATATCAATTGATGGAAAAAACGTATCTGCTTCAAAGGTGTGATGTACTTTGGTAATATCCAGTTTATCGGCTATATCTATGGATTGATTGTAGATTTCACCACCGCCAATAATGAATAGTTCTTCGTTTTTTGGACAAATGTCAATTGCTTTTTGCAAAGAATCAACAACAATGCATCCTTCGTAATGATATCCCTTTTGACGTGTTATAATAACATGAGTTCGGTTGGGTAAGGGTTTTGGGAAACTTTCAAAAGTTTTTCTTCCCAATATAATGTAATGTCCAGTCGTGATACTTTTGAATCTCTTGAAATCATTAGGTAAATGCCATAGCAATTGATTGTGTTTGCCAAGCGCATTGTTTTCTGCTACAGCAGCAATAAGTGTAATCATTCTGTAGATGGTTTTGAATTTTCCAAATCGTTTTTTAGATTTTCAATTTTTTTGGATTGTTTCAGAATTAATTTATCAATTTGATCTCTTTCCCAATTTTTATTCATAAAACTATCAATTATAAATACTTTGATGGCGTGTAATAAAAAGATAAAAACCCAAATAGCGATTGCCCAAGTCCACCAAATTTTATCTGCGTACAAACCGAGCCATTTATTGGCAACGAATATAAAAATACTTCCAATGCATATAATTACAAAATGATAAAATAAGCGTTTCTTCTGCTTGATTCGATCTCGTGCATATTCATATAGTTCGTGTTGCTGTACTTCCATAAGACCTAATTTGTGCCTTAAAGGTAAAATTTATTTTTAAAATACGGAAATATGATTTTAACATAATGCAATAAGAAAACGTTTTCCTAATTACAGATGCCAATTTAAAAGCACTTTTAATTACATATTCCTTTGGTATTCTGCTTAGTTATTAGCAAATTCTCAAAAGTGATTGTAGTTGTAAATCATATTAAACTATTGCTTTACTTTGCCACAGTAATCTATAAATGAATTAGTTATGGCTATCAAGAAACAAGTTATAAAAACAAAACCGGTTGTTAAAGTTACCTTTTCAATCGAGGCAAAAGAAGCAAATACGGCTGCAGTAGTAGGAGATTTCAATAATTGGAACCCAGCAGAAGGAGAATTATTAAAATTAAAAACGGGAACTTTCAAAGCTACCTTCGATTTGCCAAAAGACAATTCTTTTGAATTCAAATATTTAGTGGATGGTGCTTATTTAAACGATCCTGAAGCGGATAGTTATGCTTACAACGAATTTGCTGGAGCAGAAAATAGTGTTTTAGCCCTTTAAATTTTTTGGTTAGGTTTATTGGTTTAAACTCAAAAACCGTCCCTTATTCGTAAGAGACGGTTATTTTATTTTTATTGAGGTGGTCGAATTGTTATAGGAAGCACATACTTAACTCTAGCTTTCAATCCTCTGTATTTTCCTGATTCCCAATCCGGATATTGTTTGACCACGCGTATTGATTCGTTGTCAAAGTCGGCACCAGCGCTTTTTAAAACAGTTGCTTCATTAATGCTGCCGTCTTTTTCTACAGTAAAGCTTAGAAGGACTTTTCCTCCCGTTGCTTCCATCTGTTTATTGACTGCAAATTTTTTTCCAATGTATTTGTAGAAGTGTTCGTAGCCTTTTCTAGGTTTTGGAGCTGCGTTTACTTCATAATAAGTGTGTTCAATATTCGCCTTGTCGGTACTAACCCCTTTTATCAGCTCTCCATTTTTATATTCTTCTATAAAGGTAATCTCAAAAGAGTTTGATTTATCTTCTCCTATCCATTTTCCTGTTTTTAGGCCGTTTTCAATCATTCCTTTTTCGTAGCATTTTTTTTCTTCATCTTCAAAAAAACCATTACCATCAATAATTTTTTGAATGTTGTTTTTGTCCCAGAATTGCATTATCTTGATAGTAGGGAGCAAGCTGTTTTTTTGTTTTAATAAGTAATCTTTAATGTATTTTGTTTTGCCGTTCTCAAACCACATCGTTTTTGTTCCAGTTGTAGTACCTTTTAAAATAGTGAGTTCTTCTTTTTTGTTTCCGTTTTCAAAATAGGATGTAATTAAGCCTTCTTCAATAAGGTTTGTCTTTGAACGGGTATTTCCTTCCTTAAAAACTTTGCCAGATTTGTAGAAAATCTTGAACTTATATTCCTCTTTCACTTCGTCTTCGTTCTCTATAACTCGATAATAAGGAGAATCAATTTCTGCAGTTTCTTTAAATACTGAATCTAAATATACTTTTCTTTCTTCAGTATTCTGAGCGAAAAGTATTTTAGTAAAAAGAACAAAGGATAAAAGAAAATTTATTCTCATAGCTGAATTTTATACCGCGACACTTCCCTTAATATGCGGATGAGGTTCGTAGCCTTCCAATGTAAAATCTTCAAAAGTAAAGTCGAAGATGTTTTTCACGTTGGTATTTAAAATCATTTTTGGTAGTGGCTTTGGCTCGCGTGATAACTGTAATTCCAATTGATCAAAATGATTATTGTAAATGTGCGCGTCACCAAAAGTATGGATGAAGTCACCGAGTTGTAATTCGCAAACCTGCGCAATCATCATCGTAAACAAAGCATAAGACGCAATGTTGAAGGGTACGCCAAGAAAAATATCGGCACTCCGTTGATATAATTGACAAGATAATTTTCCATCGGCAACATAAAACTGAAAAAAGGCGTGGCACGGCGGCAATGCAGCTTTTCCGTTGGCTACATTCTCTGCAAATGATTTTGAGGTGTCAGGCAAAACAGAAGGATTCCACGCGGAAACTAACATTCTTCTGCTGTTTGGATTTGTTTTTAAAGTCTCAATCAATTCCGTAATCTGATCCATTTCTTCGCTGTTCCAATTGCGCCATTGGTGACCATAAACTGGGCCTAAGTCGCCATTTTCATCCGCCCAATCATCCCAAATTTTAACACCATTTTCCTGAAGATAGTTGATGTTTGTGTCGCCTTTTAGGAACCAAAGCAATTCATAAATAATCGATTTTAGATGTAGTTTTTTGGTTGTTACCATTGGGAAACCTTCATTTAAATCAAAACGCATTTGGTAACCAAAAACACTTTTGGTTCCTGTTCCTGTTCTGTCTCCTTTTTGGCAGCCGTTTTCTAAAACGTGTTGCACTAAATCGTGGTATTGCTTCATTATTGGTTATTTGTGTATTGGTGAATTTGGTAATTTGTTACGAATAACCGAATTGCCAAACAATCAAATTAACTTTATGATTCTCTTTTACAAATTTCGTCTCTAATCTGTGCCGCTTTTTCGTAGTCTTCGTTTTGCACCGCTTTCTCCAAAGCTTCATATAGTTCAGAAAGGCTCATTGCTTTATATAGGTCAATGATCTTGTTGACTTCATCATCCAATCCGAAAGTTTCGGGAGTAGAAAGGATACCGTCATCATCTGTATTTTGGTTTTCCAAATCTGTTTGATTGTTGAGGTACACTCCAGCCTTGTCTAATATATTTTTATAGGTAAATATAGGGGCGGCAAAGCGAAGTGCTAAAGCAATAGCATCGGAAGTTCGGGCATCAATTATCTCTTCAATTTTATCTCTTTCGCAAATAATACTTGAATAGAAAACACCATCAACCAATTTATGGATGATTACTTGCTTTACTACAATATCAAAACGATCCGCGAAACTTTTGAATAAATCATGTGTTAACGGACGTGGTGGTTTTATTTCTTTTTCTAATGCAATAGCGATAGATTGTGCTTCAAATGCGCCAATGACTATTGGTAATTTACGTTCGCCATCAACTTCATTTAAGATCAACGCATAGGCGCCGTTCTGCGTTTGGCTGTAGGAAATCCCTTTTATAGTTAGTTTTACTAAACTCATTTCAGATATTGGGTTTCAGATAGTAGATTTCAGATTTTTAGAAATCACTACCTTTTTGGATGTTTATTTGTATGATTTCACATTTTGGAATTTCCAAAAGGCAATAACGTTACTTTTTATTTTTTGTCCGTTTCATTTGACACTAAAACGGATTGCAAAGTAACAAAAAGTTTTTGCTTCTTAAAACGGATTTTCATAAAAAAAGAGCCGTTAGATATTTTATTTTCTAACGGCTCTTTTAACGAACTAATAAATTGATTTTATGAGTTGTGCGCTTTAAACTCTTTCAGTTTTTCAGTTAATTTAGGAACGATATCCAGTGCATCACCAACGATACCATAGTCGGCAACTTTGAAGAAGGGTGCATCAGCATCGGTGTTGATTACCACTTTCACTTTAGAAGAGTTAATTCCCGCAATGTGCTGTATCGCTCCTGAAATTCCGAGTGCAATATATAAATTGGAAGCTACAGGTTTTCCCGTTTGCCCAACGTGTTCGCTGTGAGGTCTCCAACCTAAATCTGAAACTGGTTTTGAGCAAGCAGTTGCGGCTCCAAGAACTGCAGCCAGATTTTCTAATACGCCCCAATTTTCAGGGCCCTTTAATCCACGACCGCCAGAAACTACGATATCAGCATCGGCAATAGTTACTTTTCCAGAAGCTTTTTCTACTGATTCTACTTTTACATTGAAATCAGCATCGTTTAATGATGGTGAAAATGCTTCTTCTGTTAATGAAGTTTCACTTTCAAAAATACCATAAGAGTTTTTAGCTAAGCTTAGTATTTTTATATCGGTATAGATTTCGGTAATGTTGTACGCTTTGTTTGAGAAAGCTGTTCTTTTTACTTGAAAAGGCGAAGTGCTAATTGGTAAACCAATTACATTGGATGCAAATCCAGCATTTAGACCGATACTTACTATTGGAGCCAAATACAAACTATCTGTTGTTGATGAAAGTAAAATCAATTTCGCACTTTCTTTTTGTGCTGCTTGTTTTATAACATCGGCATAAGCTTTTGCGTTGAAGTTTTTAAGTTTCTCGTTTGAAACTATAAGTACTTTTGAAACTCCGTATTTCGATAAATCAGAAACATTATCTGTATTTACAGTAACCGCAGTTACATTTGTTCCTAGAGAATCAGCTACTTTTTTTGCGTAAGAGGCCAATTCAAATGCAACTTTTTTAAATTTTCCGTCTGCTGATTCAGCGTATATTAATATTGACATCTTTTTCTATTTTAAATTTTGAATTTTGAATTATAAATGAAAAAGTCTAAAACAATTTAAAATTTATAATTCAAAATTTATAATAATTATTAAATAACTTTCGCTTCGTTGTGCAATGCATTGATTAGGCCGTCCAAGTCGTCTGCAGCAAATAATTTCACGGCTGATCTTGGAGCAGGTTTTTCAAATTTCACCGCTTTAGTATTGGTGTCAGAAGCTAATGGCTCAAGAACAGTCAATACTTTAGTTCGGGCTGTCATGATTCCTCTCATGTTTGGAATTCTCAAGTCCTTTTCTTCAACCAATCCTTTTTGGCCACCAATAACTAACGGAAGCGCCGCCGATATAATTTCTTTTCCACCATCAATTTCTCTAGCTGCTTTTGCAGAAGTTCCGTCGATCGTAAGTTCGGTACATGAATTTACAAAGTTGTAATCCAATAAAGTAGCTAACATTCCAGGAACCATTCCGCCATTATAATCTAATGATTCTTTTCCGCAAATGATTAAGTCATAACTTCCAGATTTTGCTACTTCGGCCAATTGTTGCGCTACAAAATATCCGTCTGTTGGAATTGCATTTACTCTGATTGCTTCATTAGCTCCAATCGCTAGTGCTTTTCTCAAAGTTGCTTCTGCATCTGCACCGCCAACATTCACAACAGTAACATTCGCCCCTTGTTGTTCTTGAAACCAAATAGCTCTTGTTAATCCGAATTCATCATTTGGATTGATTACATATTGAACACCATTCGTGTCAAATTCGGTATCGCCATTGACAAAATTGATTTTTGAAGTAGTATCAGGAACATGACTGATGCAAACTAATATTTTCATAAGAAATGAGTATTTATTGAAAAATTTGAAGCACAAAATTAGGATAATAATTT
The DNA here is from genome assembly GCF_029945805.1 of Flavobacterium sp. GTDB lineage: Bacteria > Bacteroidota > Bacteroidia > Flavobacteriales > Flavobacteriaceae > Flavobacterium. Next base: position 85,676 of record NZ_JAQSDH010000045.1, on the reverse strand, counting down.
GAATAATGTACTATGCGCGCATAATATTTTTTAGTATTATATCGATTTCGTGACTATTGACTGAATACCAATTCAACATTTAACAATTGTTCAATAAATACAATGTTTAAAATACTAAGTTAAAGTATCAATTATATAAGAAAAAGATTTTTTTATGTACAGTATTAGCATTAAGATTTCTTAACTTTATGCAATTATATTTTATAAAAATCATTTGAAAAATAGAATAAGATGAAAAAAGTTTTGATTGCTTTAGATTATGGACTTTCGGCTCAAAAAATTGCTGATAAAGGATATGAATTAGCCAAAAGCATGAGTGCAAAGGTTACGCTGTTGCATGTTGTAGCAGATGAAACGTATTACAGCAGTATGGATTCAGCTCCATTTATGGGTTTTTATGGTTATGATTTTTTTAATATGATAGATGGAGAAAGTCTGATTGACTCTTCTTTAAATTTTTTGAAATCTATAAAAAAACATTTAAAAGATTCCGATATAGAAACGTTGGCAGTTCGAGGGGAGTTTGCTTCGGTAATTTTAGAAACTGCTATTACGCAACATTTTGATATCATAGTGGTGGGTTCACACAGTCAAAATTGGTTAGAACGAGCCGTTATGGGAAGCGTTACTGAAAGTATTTTAACTAAAACTACCGTGCCTATGTTTATTGTTCCTATTAAAAATTATTAATTAAACTTCATTTTAAAAATAAATAACGCATGAAAATTTTAATCGTATTAACATCGCACAGCCAATTAGGTTCAACAAATGAAAAAACCGGATTTTGGATTGAGGAATTCGCATCACCTTATTACGTTTTGGCTGATGCTGGAGCACAAATAACTATTGCTTCTCCCGCCGGAGGACAACCTCCAGTGGATCCTAAAAGTGAAGCTCCGGAGGCACAATCGCCGGCTACCCAACGTTTTTATAAAGATATCGAAGCTATCGATAAAGTAGCCCATTCACACAAATTAAGTGATATGGTAGAAGCTAATTTTGATGCGGTATTCTATCCTGGAGGACATGGACCGTTATGGGATTTGGCAACCGACAAAACGTCAATAAAACTTATAGAAGATTTTTATAATACTCAAAAACCTATTGCATTTGTATGTCATGCACCTGCAGCTTTGGTTAATGTTAAAGCAGAAAATGGACAGCCGTTAGTAAAAGGTAAAAAAGTTACAGGATTTTCGAATACGGAAGAAGAGGCAGTTGGTTTAACAAAAGTAGTTCCTTTTTTATTGGAAGATGAGTTGAATAAATTAGGCGGACATTACAGTAAGGGAGCGGATTGGAGTTCGTTTGTTCAACAAGATGGATTATTGATTACGGGTCAGAATCCTGGATCTTCTGAGGCCGTTGCAGCATTACTTTTGAAAACGCTTAAAGGTGAAAAAACAAATTAATCAATTTAATTACTGGTAACATGAAAGGATGTAAAGGAAATATCGAAAACCTAACATTAGGAAATGATACTTTTCGTAAAGTAATTTATACGGGTAAAAATCTTCAATTGGTACTGATGAATTTGCAAGTTGGTGAAGATATTGGTTTGGAAACACACAAAAATAGTGATCAATTTTTTCGTTTTGAAAGCGGAGAAGGGAAATGTATTATCGACAACAATGATTACACTGTTAAAGAAGGCGATGCAATTGTTGTACCAGCAGGTGCAAAACATAATAGTATAAATACAGGTGCTACTTCTTTCAAATTCTATACCGTATAGAGACCGTCCAAACGTCAGGACGGCACTTTGCGAAGAACCAAAAAAGAGGCAGAAAATAAAGAAGAAGTGTTTGATGGAAAAACAACTGAGTAAACTATAAAATGGAAGACCTAAAGCACTTAGAATTCCTTGCTGTAAATTCAAAAGAAATTATAGAGAAGCAAGTAGATTCGTATCGTCAGCAACATTCTTATGCAGGAACAATTATTGGTGCAACAGCGTTGTATATTACATTTTTTTTAAGTGGTATGGATGGGAATATCTATATAACCCAAATCGTTTCGGTGATTCCAATTCTGTTATTTATTTGGGCAATTCTCTTGTTACTTAGTATCTTTAGAACAAAGCCGCTCGACCAAGCTTTTAGTACCATAAAGTATCAAAAATTGATGGATAAGTCGTTAAAAGAAATATTGCTTTTTGAAATTCAAGCAAATATTCATTCTTATAATTTGAATGTATTAGTTACTGAAAGAATTGGGAAACATTATAATTTTGCAATTAAATTGGTAACCATTGCATTGATAAGTTCTTTTGTGCTAATGATGACAAATAAATTTATAACTATCGATAAAGAACCGGTCAGAGTTAAAGTAGTGAATAGTCTCAAATGAGACGAAAAAAAATCAAGTACTTATTCATATAAAAGCGAGCAAAGTAACTAAACAACAATGGATTTTAAAGACTATTATAAAATTTTAGATATACCAAAAACGGCTTCTGCAGATGAGGTTAAAAAAGCGTATAGAAAACTGGCTGTAAAATACCATCCAGATAAAAATAAAGATAACAAAGTAGCAGAAGAAAAGTTCAAAGAAGTCAATGAAGCCCATGAGATTTTAAAAGACGAGACCAAACGCAAAGAGTATGATTCTTTAGCCGAAGATTATAGAAATTATGAAAAATCTGGTGGAAAACAAGGGTTTGAAGGTTACAGCCAAAGTTCTCGTAATCAAGGTGCTTCATATCAAAACAGAGGTTACGGCGGGCAACAATTTGACGAAGATAGTTTTGCCGATTTTTTTTCCAATATGTTCGGAGGTCGTGGTAACGGAAATGGGCAATCAAGGCAGCAAAGTTATAAAGGTCAAGATTTTACGGCCACCATGGAACTTTCGTTGGAAGAAGCATTCGCTGGCACATCAAGACAAATTCAATTGGAAACCCAAAAGTTGTCCATGAAAATAAAACCTGGCGTAAAAGATGGACAAATTTTACGACTCAAAGGCAAAGGAAGCAAAGGGACCAATGGCGGGCAAGATGGCGATTTATTAATTACGGTTAAGGTTACAGAAAATCCTATTTTCAAACGAAAAGAAGACGATTTGTATTGTAGTATAAATGTCGATTTGTTTACGGCAATTTTAGGTGGAAAATCAGAAATTAAAACGTTGAAAGGAAAAATCAACATTACAATTCCAAAACAAACTGCCAACGGAAAAGAAGTTCGCTTAAAAAAAATGGGAATGCCCGTTTTTAACAAACCTGAAGAATTTGGCGATTTGTATGCTACAATAAACATCAAAATGCCGACTGATTTATCAGATAAAGAACTAGAGTTATTCAACGAACTAGCACTGTTACATCATGGAAAACCAACTTAGAATTTACGACTATTTAGATGTTTTGTTGCAAGAGCATAAAAACCAACAGTTTAAAAATTTTAAGCTCAAGTATTTTTTAACTGATATTATGAATATTTTGGATATTAATGATGCTGTTGAAATTCAAGTTTCGTTAGATAGAACGTTTGCTATTTGTAATGCACTACATATTTCACAGCTTGCTAATTTTCAAAAAATCTATCGTTTTGATGGAGAAAATCTCCAAGCCGATTGGAAAATATCTTCGTTGGCTTGTTACCTAATTATTATCAATTGCAATCCAACAAATGAATTTGTCGCTAGGGCGCAGTTGCATTTTGTGATGAACTAGTTCGGGAATAATTAAAGATAAATGCAAATCTTAAAAGCATTAATTTCTGTTTTCGAAATTTCCACTTCCTTTTTAAAAACTTAATTGCAGAGAGGAACTTCTGCAACCCTAAGACTATTCATACAATGTGTGAATAGCGCAACTCATTTCCTTTATTGTGTAACGTTTCCCGTTGTATAAAGGATGAACTTTAGCAAATGCAATTTTATCTAATAGAGGGGTCGCATATTAAAACTTAAAATAAATTTTATGAAAGAGGTACACAATCAGAATCTAGAAAAGTTTATCGAAATGGTCAAAGATACTCGGACTTGCATGTTTATTACCATGGAAAAGAACGCTGAAAATATTTCAGGAAGACCAATGGGTATAACTAAAATTGATGACGATGGAACGATGTGGTTTTTTACAAAGGCTTCATCCTATAAAGCTGACGAAATAGAAGAAAGCAAAAAAGTAGCCATTGCAATCACCAACGAAAGCAGCAATAATTATTTGATGATTCATGGCACAGCAACTTTAGTAAATGACAAGGAAAAAATGGCAGCTTTGTGGGGTTCCATCATGAAAGCATGGTTTCCACTTGGCTTGGATGATCCAGATATGACATTAATAAAAGTTATTCCCACCGAAGTAAATTATTGGGACAGCAGCTCAAGTAAAATGGTCGTGCTGTTCAATATGCTAAAAGCAATCGTAACAGGAAAAGAGTATGCAGACGGGGAACATGGAAAAATTAATTTGTAGAACCAAATAATTTCGTTCATCCAATATCAATTAATTAAAAAAAAAATATAAAAAAATGGCAATCCAAACTGTTAATCCCGCAACAAATAAGGTCATTACATCGTTTACCGAGATGACAGATAACCAAGTTAATGCATCAGTAGCAAAAGCAGCAATCACTTTTGAAAACTGGAAGCAAACCGATTTTAAAAAACGAGCAGAAATACTGCACAAGGTAGCTGGTTTACTTAGAGAAAAGAAAGGTATTTTAGCCAAGATGATAACATTAGAAATGGGTAAATTATTGGCACATGCTGAAGGTGAAATAAAACTAAGTGCTGAAATATTTGATTACTATGCCAAAAATGCTGAACGTTTTTTAGCTGATAAAGTGCTGAATCCAACACATGGCGATGCAGTAATACGACATGCGCCAATTGGGGTTTTGTTAGGTGTAGAGCCTTGGAATTTTCCCTTTTACCAAGTAGCCCGTTTTGCCGCTCCTAATATTATGATTGGAAATACCATTTTGGTAAAACATGCCTCCATCGTTCCGCAATGCGGAATTGCAATAGAAGAAATATTTAAAGAAGCAGGCGCACCAGTTGGTTTATATACTAACCTTTTGATATCAGGCAGTCGGGCATCTGAACTGGTTGCTGATAAAAGAATTAAAGGAGTTTCACTTACTGGTAGCGAAGCCGCAGGAGCAAGTATAGCCGCTGCAGCGGGAAAGCATTTAAAGAAATCGGTATTAGAATTAGGAGGAAGCGATGCCTTTATTGTGCTTGAAGATGCCGATATGGATAAAACGGTTGAATGGGCTGTAATTGGCAGAATCAATAATAATGGGCAATGTTGTGTTGCCTCCAAAAGATTTATTGTTGTAGAAAGTGTAGCAGATATTTTTTTAGAAAAATTTAAAACGAAACTTTCAGAACTAGTTGTTGGTGACCCTATGGATGCTTCAACACAATTAGGCCCAATGAGTAGTGAAGCTGCAGCAAAAACAATAGCAACTCAAGTTCAAAAAGCAGTAGCTGGTGGCGCAACAATTTTGTTAGGAGGAAAGCGTGTAGCCAGAGAAGGTGCTTTTATGGAGCCTACTATTATTACAAACATGTTGCCTGAAAATCCAGTGTACTATGAAGAATTGTTTGGTCCAGTAGCTACATTTTTTAGAGTAAAAGATGAACAGGCTGCCATTGATTTAGCTAATGATTCACCTTATGGACTTGGCGGTTCCATATTCACGAAAGATATTGAAAGAGGAAAACGGATTGCAGACCAAATTGATACAGGTATGGTTTTTATAAACCATCCAACTTGGACACAGGCTGACTTGCCTTTTGGCGGAACCAAACGTTCTGGCTACGGAAGAGAACTTTCTGAATTGGGCATAGATGAGTTTGTAAACAAGAAACTAATCCGTATAAGCGAATTGTCAGATCCTTTTTAAGCAAATCGGACGTCATTAAAAACATCAATACTATAATGAATACAACAAGCAAGAAAAAAGTAATAGTTGTAGGCGGTGGCTTTGCAGGAATTCAATTTATAAAAGCATTGAATGAAAAACTGTTTGATGTTGTTTTAATTGATAAAATAAACCACCATCAGTTTCAGCCGCTGTTTTATCAAGTGGCAACATCGCAGCTTGAACCATCAAGCATCTCTTTTCCGCTACGCAATATTTTTAAAAAGAAAACTAATGTTCAAATTCGTTTGGCAACGGTATTGAGTATTGACAAAACTCAAAAGATAATCACTACTAATATTGGAGAATTTGATTATGATTATTTGGTAATCGCCATTGGTTGTATTACTAATTTCTTTGGTAATGAAACTATAAAGCAAAATTCACTCACTTTAAAATCTACTTACGATGCCATCACCATTCGAAATCACATACTACAAACTTTTGAAACAATAATTTCTGCGAGCGAGGAAGAAAAAGAAAGTTTGTTCAATTTTGTAATTGTAGGTGCAGGACCAACAGGAGTTGAAATGGCAGGAGCATTTGCCGAAATAAAAAAAGAGGTATTGCCAAAAGATTATCGTGGAATTGATTTTTCAAGACTGAATATTATGCTAATTGAAGGAACAAAGAACACATTGAATAGCATGAGCAGCAAGGCACAAATTGCGTCAAGGAATTATTTACAAAATATGGAGGTGAAAATCTATACCGAAACATTTGTAAAAAATTATGACGGGAATGTTTTAACGCTTAGTACAGGAGAAACGATAAAAACAAAAACAGTCATTTGGGCAGCAGGTGTTACAGGAAATAAAATTGAGGGCTTTAATCCTGAAATAATAACACCAAGCAACCGACTAAAAGTAAATCGCATCAATAAAGTTTTTGAAAGCGACACTATTTTTGCCCTTGGTGACATTGCTTATATGGAGACGCCACAATATCCAAAAGCACATCCGCAATTGGCCAATGTTGCCATTAATCAGGCAAAGTTGTTAGCAAAGAATTTATATCGCATAGAAAAAAATAAACCTACAACAAACTTTGAATACAAAGATCTTGGTTCTATGGCAACTATTGGCAGAAATAAAGCGGTGGTTGATTTGCCTTTTCTACATTTCAGCGGTTATTTTGCTTGGCTAACTTGGATATTTGTGCATTTGATGTTGATTTTAAGCGTAAAAAATAAACTCATTATTTTCATCAATTGGGCCTGGGCTTATATCACTAAAGACACTTCATTAGCACTCATACTGTCGCAACAAAACAAAACGAAAGTAGGGAATTGAAAAAAAATTATTTACCAATAACTATTTAAAACAAGTACAATGAAGACTGAATTAGAGTTGAACGAAATGATTTTAGATATTACAAACAACATAAGGGATAAGCATCCTGAATTGTTGAAATTTATGGACGAAATGCCAATAACGATTCCTTATGAAGAAAATCCAGAAATAGTAAATTTAACTTTAACAAATTACCACGAATCGCTCAAAGTTTTACTGAAGGATTATGAAGATAATACTACTAAAAATGTGATTTCTGAGATAGCTGAAAGTTTGCCAATAACCCAAATTACGACGATGGAGCTTGAAAATTCTTATCAAAATTTGTTGACAGAAGTTAACAATTGCAGTTTCTCCTATAATGATGTTGGCGAAGGAAATGTTCCTGTTTTATTTCTTCATGGCTTTCCATTTGATAAATCGATGTGGAAAGGTCAATTGGATAGTTTAAAATCTTCTCATCGTTTGATAGCAATAGATATTCGTGGATTTGGTAAATCAACAGATGAGAAAACGCCGCTAAGCATTGATTTGTTTTCTGATGATTTAGTATCGTTTATGGATAAATTAGATATTACGAAGGCGATTATTTGTGGTCTATCAATGGGAGGTTTCATCGCTTTGAATGCTATAAAAAGATTCCCTGATCGTTTTGAGGCGCTGATTTTATGCGATACAAATTGTATCGCCGATACAACTGAAGTAAAAGAAAATCGTTATCAAAAAATTGAGCAAATTAATACTGATGGCGTAGTTGCTTTTAATGAAAAATTTATTAAAAATGTTTTTCACCCTGATTCGATAACGAATAAAATCGAATTAGTTGAAAATTTACGCGCTATTGTATTTGCAAATTCTAAAGAAATTATTACAGCAGGTTTGACTGCATTGGCAGAGCGTTCAGAAACTTGTTCTAGTTTAGAATTTATTACTGTTCCAACACTAATTATTTGCGGGAAAGAAGATGAAGTAACGCCACTGGTACAATCTCAATTTATGCAAGAGCATATTAAAGGGTCAAGTTTGAAAATTATTGATAATGCTGGACATGTTTCTAATCTTGAACATCCAGATGAGTTCAATGAATACTTAGTAGAATTCCTAAATTCTTTACATTCAGGCACAAAATGAGTACGTCATTTGAAAATGAGTAGTCAAGAAAATACTATGTGACAAATTAAAAAATACTATAAAAACATGAAAAAAATTATCAAAACACCAAAAAAGGAAACCACGGAAGACATCAACAAAACTTTCCCAGCGTATCCAGTTTATCCACCAAGCGAGGATATTTACAACAATGCTAACGAAGAAACGGAAATAGATCCGGAAGATATTTCCAAAAAAAAACCTTCTCATTCAGATGACGGTAAGTTTAATGAAAAAAACTTCAATCAAGATAAGTCGGGTTCTGATTTAGATATTCCGGGTTCCGAATTGGATGATGAACAAGAAGATATCGGAAGCGAAGATGAAGAAAACAACGGCTATAGCATTGGCGGAGACAATCACAATGACCTCGAAGAAGACAACGGATAATTATTTAAATAAATCTAGAAACCATGGAAACCCATAACGAATCAACATTAAATATTGTTGAAAGCCACAAAAATGCTGCATTATACCATCAAGAAGCTGCCAAATCACATCTTGAAGCTGCAAAATATCATGCTGGTGGAGAAGAAATTCAAGCCAATGAGAGCGCAAAAACAGCGTTACAACAAAGTGATCAAGCGGTAGAATGTGAAAAAGAAGTTAAGCAACATCACGGATTTTAAAGAATTAAAGTACTAGCGATGAAGGCATCATTATTTCTAATGATGCCTTTATTGCTATATGAATCTCATTACATCGTTTGCGTTAAAAACAAACTACAAATTATCTTAAAAAAATACTTTTGTCATTTTAAATTTTTACTTTTGCTAACCAAAATTTCCTTCGACTTCAGTTTATGCTGAGCGTAGACTAAGTGCCGGGATGACAAAAAAAATTAAAGTATGAGAACAATACAATTTAGAGAAGCGATTTGTGAGGCAATGAGTGAAGAAATGCGTCGCGATGAGACTGTATATTTAATGGGTGAGGAAGTTGCCGAGTACAATGGTGCTTACAAAGCATCAAAAGGAATGTTGGATGAATTTGGTCCAAAAAGAATCATCGATACACCAATTGCTGAATTAGGTTTTGCCGGAATCGCAGTAGGTTCTGCCATGAACGGTTGTCGTCCGATTGTAGAATATATGACCTTTAATTTCTCTTTAGTGGGAATTGATCAAATTATAAATAATGCTGCCAAAATGCGTCAGATGTCTGCAGGACAATTTCCAATGCCGATGGTTTTCCGAGGTCCTACAGCTTCGGCAGGGCAATTGGGAGCGACACACTCACAAGCGTTTGAAAACTGGTTTGCCAATACTCCGGGACTGAAAGTAGTAGTGCCTTCAACCGTATATGATGCAAAAGGGTTATTGAAAGCTGCGATTCGTGATAATGATCCAGTTATTTTTATGGAATCAGAGCAAATGTATGGAGATAAAGGAGAAGTGCCAGAAGAAGAATACACAATTCCACTTGGTGTTGCCGATATTAAAAGAGAAGGAACAGATGTAACGATTGTTTCATTCGGAAAAATTATTAAAGAAGCTTTCATCGCTGCTGAAGAACTGGCAAAAGAAGGAATCTCATGCGAAATTATCGATTTGAGAACAGTTCGTCCAATGGATTACGATGCGATTATCACTTCGGTTAAAAAAACAAACCGATTGGTAGTTCTTGAAGAGGCTTGGCCATTTGCCAGCGTTGCCTCTGAGATTACCTATATGGTTCAGGAAAGAGCATTCGATTATCTTGATGCGCCAATCCAAAGAATCACCACAGCCGATACACCTGCGCCTTATTCGCCAACACTTTTAAAAGAGTGGTTGCCAAACGCACAAGATGTAATCAAAGCGGTAAAAAAAGTAACTTACAAATAAATTAGTCAGACCACTTAAATAGTTTAGAGTATTAGATAAACATAAAAAATCTAAGAAGTCTAAAATGTCTAATAATCTAACAATCTAAATACCTATATTTGAAACTTCATCAAGACAATTTTGATGAAGTTTTTTTTGCTATGAAAAAGATAATTACGCTCCTCACTCTGTTTTTTGCTCTATCAAATTATACTCTTGCCCAAACCAAAGTTAGTGGGGTTATTGTAGATAATTCAAATCAGCCAATTCCTTATGCCAATTTAGTTTTCAAAGGTTCAAACATTGGAGTTGTATCCAATGAAGACGGCAGATTTTATATAGAATCTCCCGATAATTATACCGAACTAGTAGTGTCTTACGTCGGTTTCCCCGATAAAACTATAAAGCTTCCAAAACTAGTCAATTATGATTTTAAGGTTGTAATGACCGAAGGTAACGCGCTAAAGGAAGTCCGAATATATTCTGGAAAGACTTCTAAAAAAAGCAATCCGGCTTTAGATATCCTAAGAAAAATTTGGGAAAGAAGAAGAAAGAACGGTTTGAAGATGTTCAAGCAATATGAATATGAAAAGTACGAAAAGGTAGAATTTGATATGAATACCATCGACAGTGCTTTTATGAAAAATAAAATTTTCAAAGGCATGGAATTCGTTTTCAAGAATATCGATACCTCTAAAGTTACTGGAAAGACCTATTTGCCAATTTTTATCAATGAAGCTCTGTCAGATGTCTACGGTGATAACGAAAGCAAACGAGTAAAAGAAGTGCTAAAAGCCAACAAAAATTCGGGATTAGGAAGCGGCGATGGTGTGAATATGTTTATCAAAGATTTGTATAGTGATTTTGACATTTATGATAATTATCTGAATTTCTTCGATAAGAGTTTTACAAGTCCATTATCGCGCACCGGAATCGATGTTTACAACTATATTTTGGCCGATACAGCCGTTATAGATAACAAGGTTTGCTATAATGTCATTTTCTATCCAAGACGTAAAAACGAGTTGACTTTCAAAGGAGATTTTTGGGTAAACGATACCACTTTTGCCATCAAGAAAATAAACATGGCCATTACAAAAAGCGCCAATATTAACTGGGTAAAAGATATTTATATTGAACAGGAATTCGACGTGTTAAACGATTCGGTTTTCCTCCCAACCCGAGATTATATGATGTCTGATTTTGCTTTGAGAAAAAAAGAAGAATCAAAAGGTGTTTATGGAAAACGTACCACTTTGTACAGAAATTTCAAATTTGATGAAAAGAAACCTGATAAGTTTTACAAAAGCGAAATCAATTTCATCAACAACGAAGTTTACGGTAAAACTGATGAATATTGGGACGAGAACCGATTCGAAAAGCTAAACAAAGACGAAAAGAAAATCTATGAAATGATTGACACGCTCAAAACGGTCAAGAAGTTTAAACGACTTTACAGCTTGGTTTCCATTTTGGGAAGTGGTTATATTGAAATTCCAAAATTACATTTAGATTACGGCCCAATATTTTCAACCATTGGAAATAACGAAGTGGAAGGATGGCGCCTTAGAGCTGGTGCCAGAACTTATTTTGGACCAAATGATCTTTGGCGTATGCAAGGCTATACAGCTTACGGATTTAAGGATAATAAATTCAAATATGGAATTTCCGGAAAATGGATGGTTGACAAAAAGAGCCGAGTTATCATTTCGGGCGGAAATAGACGAGATGTTGAACAAATCGGTGCCAGTCTTACTACAACAAATGATGTTTTAGGAAGAAGTTATGCGTCGTCAGGATTATTCACCACCGGCGCTAACGGTAAGTTGACCAACATCAACCTCACCACAATAGCAGCAGAAATTGAGCCTATTAAAAACATCATTTTCCAAGTAGGATTTTCATACCGAACTTTGGAGTCCGCTTCCGATACGTTTAAATTGGATTATTTCACCGATGCTACTCAAACTAACACAAAAAGTGATGTAAAACAATCTGAACTAAATTTACAAATTGAACTAACACCAAAGAAAAAGACTATTGGTTACGGTGTTGAAAGACGCGACATTGATTCCCCATTCAGTCGAATTTTTATTACCTACAGTCAAGGACTAAAAGGATTTATTAACAGTGATTTTAGCTATCAAAAAGTACAGTTATATTACAAGCAACCAATCATCATTGGACCTCTTGGTCGTTCAAATTTTACTCTGGAGTTAGGAAAAACATTTGGTACCATTCCTCTAGGTTTAATGAGTGTCGTTCCCGGTAACCAAACTTTATTTATCATTGACAATACGTTCAACAATCTTAATTTTTACGAATTTGTAGCCGATCAGTATGTAACTGCTAAGTGGGACCACAATTTTCAAGGAAAAATATTTGCTCGTATTCCGTTGTTAAGAAAATTAAATCTTAGAGAAATTGTTGGTATAAAAGGAGTTTACGGAACAGTTTCCGATCAAAACCGACTAATCAATGCGTCTGGATTAATTTATCAAGCGCCAGAAAAACCGTACTGGGAATACAGCGCTGGAATCGGAAACATTTTTAAAGTTTTCCGTCTTGATTTTGCGTGGAGAGGCAATTATAGAGATGTCCCCGATACCAATAACTTTACTGTAAAAGGTACGTTCGGATTTAATTTTTAAATTGCGGTGTTACTCTCGTTAGAAAAAAACGAGAGTCGCGTCTTCCACTATATCTTTTTTGTTCTTTCACGTCGTGTTCATTTCTAGAAAATTGTAAGGAAGAACAAAAAAGGATGCCGTTTCAACCGCTAACACAAACTACGTGTAAAACACAAAAAAACGTTCACTTAGTCATTAGGATACTTTGAAGCTGAAATGTCTTTGTATTTCTTTCTTGGTTAAAATAATAGAATTTGTACCTTTGCACTCCTAAAAATAAAGAGAAAATGACTGCAGATAAAATGTCAACATTCGATGTATTAATTGAAATTCCAAAAGGAAGTAGAAATAAATACGAATATGATTTTGAATTAAAAAAAATACGCTACGATAGAATGTTGTTTTCATCAATGATGTATCCAGCTGATTACGGATTCATTCCAGAAACACTAGCACTTGACGGCGATCCATTGGATGTATTAGTATTGGTAACAGAACCCACATTTCCAGGGTGTGTCATGGAAGTAAAACCAATCGGAGTGTTCCACATGGCCGATGATAATGGACCAGATGAAAAAGTTATTTGTGTTCCTGTTTCTGATCCAATTTGGAATAAACTAAACGACTTAAGCGATATGAATCCTCATTTGTTAAAAGAAATTGAGCATTTTTTCCAAGTGTACAAAGATTTAGAAAACAAACAAGTTGATGTAGAAGGATGGGGCAATGTTAAAGAAGCCTATGCCATCATTAAAGCATGTACAGAGCGTTTTGACGCTATTGAAAATAGACCCGAAGGCTTATTTAGTATTAAATAATTAGGGGCAAACGCTAAAAAAGGCATTATTCAGTAGAATAGTGCCTTTTTTGTTAAAGTTTTGTTACTTTTGCGACCGATAAATTTTATAACAAAAATTATTTTTATGGAATCAATGATGATTTATGTGCCAATAGTTATGGCATTAATAGGATTGGCTTTTATGGCAATCAAAAGATCTTGGGTATTAAAACAAGACGCTGGAGACGGTAAGATGAAAGAGATTTCAGATTACATTTATGAAGGTGCTTTGGCTTTCCTAAAAGCAGAATACCGATTATTAGCCATTTTCGTAGTTATTGCGAGTATAGCTTTAGCGGGTATTACTTTTATACCAGGTGTTAAAACGCATTTATTAATTGTAGTTGCTTTTATTTTCGGAGCTTTCTTTTCAGCTTTAGCCGGAAACATGGGAATGAAAATCGCAACAAAAACTAATGTAAGAACAACTCAAGCTGCTCGTACTAGTTTGCCACAAGCCTTAAAAGTTTCTTTTGGTGGTGGAACGGTAATGGGATTAGGAGTTGCTGGTTTAGCCGTTTTAGGTCTAACTGGATTCTTTATCATACTTTTTCAAAAATTCATGGGCGGTGTTTGGACAAACACTGAAGATATGACTGTAGTTCTTGAAACGCTAGCTGGTTTCTCTCTTGGAGCTGAATCTATTGCATTGTTTGCACGTGTTGGTGGTGGTATTTATACTAAAGCTGCTGACGTTGGTGCTGACTTAGTAGGTAAAGTAGAAGCGGGTATTCCAGAAGATGATCCAAGAAATCCTGCTACAATTGCAGATAACGTTGGTGACAACGTTGGTGATGTTGCCGGAATGGGTGCTGATTTATTCGGTTCTTATGTAGCAACAGTTTTGGCTGCAATGGTTTTGGGTAACTATGTGATTCAAGATATGGGCGGAATGATAAATGATGCTTTCGGTGGAATTGGACCAATCTTATTGCCAATGTCTATCGCTGGTTTCGGAATTTTATTCTCGATCATCGGAACTATGTTAGTTAAAATTTCTAGCGATACGGCTAAAGAAGCTCAAGTTCAAAAAGCACTTAACATCGGAAACTGGGTTTCTATTGTATTGACTGCTGTAGCTTGTTTCTTCTTAGTTCAATGGATGTTGCCTGCAACAATGAAAATGTCATTCTTCGGTGAAGGATTACAAGATATTTCTTCAATGCGTGTTTTCTATGCTACTTTAATTGGATTATTTGTGGGTGGAGCTATTTCTTCAGTAACAGAATATTACACAGGATTAGGTACAAAACCAGTTTTGGCCATTGTACAAAAATCATCAACTGGAGCCGGAACTAATGTAATTGCTGGTTTAGCTACCGGAATGATTTCTACGTTCCCAACCGTATTATTATTCGCTGGAGCAATCTGGTCAACATATGCTTTAGCTGGTTTTTACGGAGTAGCTCTTGCGGCTTCTGCAATGATGGCTACAACAGCAATGCAATTAGCAATCGATGCTTTCGGACCAATCTCTGATAATGCAGGTGGAATTGCTGAAATGAGTGAATTGCCAAAAGAAGTGCGTACTCGTACAGATATTTTAGATTCTGTCGGTAACACGACCGCTGCAACAGGAAAAGGTTTCGCAATCGCTTCTGCTGCATTAACCTCATTAGCTTTATTTGCTGCTTACGTAACCTTTACCGGAATTGATGGGATCAATATCTTCAAAGCGCCAGTATTAGCTATGTTATTTGTTGGGGGTATGATTCCAGTTGTGTTCTCTGCTTTAGCAATGAACTCTGTGGGAAAAGCAGCCATGGATATGGTATACGAAGTACGTCGTCAGTTTAAAGAAATTCCAGGAATTATGGAAGGAACTGGAAAACCAGAATATGCTAAATGTGTAGATATTTCTACAAAAGCTGCTTTACGCGAAATGATGTTGCCTGGAATTATGACGATTGGTTTCCCAATTGCAATTGTACTTTTAGGTAAATTAATATACTCAGACAACAACCAATTAATCGCTGAAATGTTAGGGGGTTATATGGCTGGAGTTACTGTATCTGGAGTGCTTTGGGCTGTGTTCCAAAATAACGCTGGTGGTGCTTGGGATAACGCTAAGAAATCTTTCGAAGCGGGTGTTATGATTAATGGTGAAATGACTTTCAAAGGTTCTGATGCGCACAAAGCGGCTGTAACTGGAGATACTGTCGGAGATCCATTTAAAGATACTTCTGGTCCATCAATGAACATCTTAATCAAATTGACTTGTCTTATTGGATTAGTTATTGCTCCAATCTTAGGCGCAGGTCACGAAGGTGGAACTAAAGAATCAGGTATGAAAATGGAATGTGCAGGTGATATGATGATGGGCAAATGCGATATGAGCAAATGCAAGGACATGACCAAAGAAGAGTGTGCAGCAATGTGCGATTCTTTAGGGTGTGATGCTACTCAAAAAGAAGCGTGTCTTTCTCACTATGATGCTGATGGAAAATTCATCGCTGATAAAAAAATGGACTGTTGTGCAAAAAAAGGAGCTATTGCTCCAAGCAGCGCTGAAAAAAATGTAAAAGTGGTTATTACCAATACTGATGGTAAAGCTAAAGCAACCATTACAACTACCGTTGGAGGAACTTCAACAAATGAAACTTTCGAAGGAACTGAAGCTGAAGTTCAAGCGAAAGTGGATGCTTTGAAATAATTTTCAAAAATTGATATACAAGGAATGCCTCACGAAAGTGGGGCATTTTTTTTGTCCAAATTTTTGTAAATTTAGCCACACAAGTGCAGCGAACTGACGCTGTACTGACAAAAAATACTTTTATGACTAAACTATTTTCCGTGTTATCTTTATTTATTGTTACCATTGGATTTGCTCAAAACGCATTGCCTCTGATTCCGATGCCAAAAATGGTAGAAATTGAAAAGGGTACTTTTGTACTAAACAAACAAACCGTAATTCAAGGTGATAACAATATGCCTGAAGTGTTCTATTTGCAGCAATCTATAAAGCAACGAACTGGTTTGGACTTGAAAATTGTTCCTGATAATATCAAAGCAAATAAAATTAAACTAATACAGGATGTTGATAACAAGAATTCTTCCAAAGAAAGTTACCGATTTGGGATTGTCAATAAAAGTATAGCAATTTGGGCAACTCATAGCGAAGGTTTTTTTAATGGTATTCAAACGTTACTTCAGTTAATTCCATCCGAGAAAAATAATGATATTAAATTACCTTTTGTTTTAATTGAAGACGAACCAAAATTTAAGTGGCGCGGAATGCACCTCGATTGCGCGCGTCACTTTTTTCCAGTTTCTTTTGTCAAAAAGTACATTGATTATTTAGCGATGTATAAATTTAACACCTTTCATTGGCATTTAACGGATGATCAAGGTTGGCGTATCGAAATCAAAAAATATCCAAAATTAACAGAAGTTGGTGCTTGGCGAAATGGATCAATGACAGGACATTACAACGACCAAAAATTTGACACGATTCGCTATGGCGGATTTTATACTCAAGACCAAATTAAAGAGGTCGTGGCTTATGCATCACAACGTCATATTACCGTAGTTCCTGAAATTGAAATGCCAGGTCATGCTGTCGCCGCATTAGCAGCTTATCCTCAGTATTCCTGCACAGGCGGACCATTTGAAGTAGCGAAACAATGGGGTGTTTTAGATGATGTGTTTTGTCCAAAAGAAGAAACATTTAGCTTTTTAGAAGATGTTTTAACCGAAGTTATGACACTGTTCCCGTCTGAATATATTCACATCGGAGGCGATGAATGTCCAAAAACACGCTGGAAAAACTGTCCGAATTGTCAAGTATTAATGAAGGAAAAAGGATTGAAAGACGAACACGAACTACAAAGTTATTTCGTTCAACGAATAGAAAAATTTGTCAATAGTAAAGGCCGAAAAATAATCGGTTGGGACGAAATTCTAGAAGGCGGATTAGCACCAAATGCAGCGGTTATGAGTTGGCGTGGAACCGAAGGTGGAATCACAGCGGCAAAAGAAAAACACTATGTAGTAATGACTCCAGGCTCTCATGTGTATTTTGACCATTATCAAGGTGAACCCAAAAACGAACCTTTAGCGATTGGCGGATATACAACTTTGGAAAAAGTCTATTCTTTCAATCCCATTCCAGATGAATTAACTGCTGAAGAAGCCAAGTTTATTTTAGGAGCACAGGCTAACGTTTGGACGGAATATATTCCAACATCGCAGCAAGTAGAATACATGATTATGCCAAGAATGGCAGCGCTTTCAGAAGTGTTGTGGGGAACTTCAAATCCAAAAAACTATAAAGGATTTGAAAAAAGAATCGTCAAACATTTTGACTTTTATGATAAACAAGGAATCAATTACAGCAAGGCTATTTTTGAAGTAACTTCTGCGGTTCATCCAAATGAAAAAGGAGTGGCTTTCGAATTAAAATCGCCAAATCCAACAGGTATTCGATATACAACCGATGGTTCAGAACCCATTTTAAGTTCAGCATCGTATACAAAACCAATTGTTGTTACTGAAAATACAACAGTAAAAGCAAATTATTTTGAAGACGATAAAGCCAAAAGCGCTACCATCGAACAAGCTTTTTTTATCAACAAATCTGCTGGAAAAAGGATTGAATTGGTAAATCCACCACACGAAAATTATAGTATTGGTGGCCCTTTTACTTTGGTCGATGGAATGGTTGGAAACCCGTCGAAATACGGTAGAGATTGGTTAGGATTTTGGGGTAAAGATTTAAATGCAACCATCGATTTAGGGAATATGGAAACGATTTCAAAAATTAAAATAAACACCTTGTTAGGTGAAGGAAGTTGGATTTATTTTCCAAAAGAAATTCAGTTTTTAGTTTCTTCGGATGGTAAAAATTTCAAATCAATTCAAACCATCAGTCAAAAAGAAGTAGTTGCTAAAGGTGGAAGAATTGAAGTTGATTTTCCAAAAACAGGTGCACAATTCGTAAAAGTAATTGCAATAAATAACGGAATTATTGCTGACGGATTTCCTGGTGCAGGTTCACAAAGTTGGTTATTTATTGATGAAATAAGTGTAGAATAATATGGGAAACAGAAGAAATTTTTTAAAAACAACAGCTTTGGCTTCGGCAGCTTTAGCGTTTCAATCGTTTAGTAGAAAATCGGATGAAATCGATGAGCCAATCAATACCGGAAAAACGAACAAACCCATCGTAATCTCCACATGGAATTTTGGTGTAAAAGCGAATGGTGCTGCGTGGGAAATTCTAAAAAATAACGGACGCGCTTTAGATGCAGTGGAAGCCGGAGTCAAAATTCCAGAGGGTGATCCAACCGAAAGAAGTGTTGGTTATGGCGGACGACCAGATCGTGATGGACGAGTAACACTTGATTCCTGCATCATGGATGAATTTTCCAATATTGGTTCCGTAGCTTGTTTGGAAAATATTAAACATCCAGTTTCTGTAGCGAGAGCAGTGATGGAAAAAACGCCACATGTTATGTTGGTAGGCGATGGCGCATTGCAATTTGCTTTGTCACAAGGATTTCCAAAAGAAAATTTACTAGTAGAAGATTCGGAAAAAGAATGGAAAGAATGGCTTAAAACAAGCGAATATTTACCCAAAGCCAACATCGAAAATCACGATACCATCGGAATGATTGCTTTAGATGCTCACGGAAATCTTTCAGGCGCGTGCACGACCAGCGGAATGGCTTTCAAAATGCACGGACGCGTTGGCGATTCTCCCATAATAGGCGCTGGATTATATGTAGATAACGAAATCGGTGCGGCAACTGCAACAGGACATGGCGAAGAAGTTATCCGAATTGTTGGTTGTCATTTGGTGGTCGAATTGATGCGTCAAGGAAAATCACCACAAAAAGCGTGTGAAGAAGCCGTTGCTCGAATAGTAAAATTGACTAAAAATCGCAATAAAAACCTAAAAGATATTCAAGTTGGATTTATCGCTTTAAATAAAAAAGGCGAATATGGTGCGTATTGTATTCAAGACGGATTCAATTTTGCCGTGAATGATACTACAGGTAACAAATTAATAAATTCGGAATACTTTCTGAAATAGGTTTATATGCACTTAAATGACTTATATGGTTAAGAATCCTCAACTAGAAATCGCTTGTTTCAATTTAGAATCGGCTTTAATTGCACAACAAAACGGTGCCGATAGAGTAGAACTTTGTGATGAAATAACCCTTGGCGGAATTACGCCAAAACTTGAAATTATCCTAAAAGCAAAGGAGCAATTAACAATTGATTTGTTCATAATGATTCGTCCAAGAGGCGGAAATTTTGTTTATTCTGTTGATGAATTTCAAAAGATGAAAGAAGATATTCAAACTATTAAAAAACTAAATGTTGATGGTTTTGTTTTCGGAATTTTGAACTTAGATAATACAATTAATATTGAACAGAATAAAGAATTAGTACAATTGGCAAATCCAATTCCGTGCAGTTTTCATCGGGCTTTTGATGCGGTTTTAAATCCTTTGCAAGCGCTTGAAGAAATCATTGATTGTGAGTTTCAAACTATTTTAACTTCTGGAAATGCTCCAGATGTTAGTCAAGGAATCCATCAATTGGAACTTTTAGTTCAAAAAGCGAATAATAGAATAGTAATTATGCCAGGCGGCGGATTGCGTTCTTCAAATGGTAAAGCAATTCAGCAAAAAGCCAAAGCCATTTATTTTCATTCGTCTGCAATTACAGATAATTCCGAAGTAGCAAATCCCAAAGAAATTCAAAAATTAAAAGCAATTCTTTATGCGTAATTTTGTAATTCTACTTCTTTTTCCATTGACTCTTATGAGTCAGAACAGTCAACGCAGCTTAAATAATGAAGATTGGAAATTCAAACAAGAGAATAAAGAAAATTGGCTACCAGCAAAAATTCCCGGAACCGTTCACACCGATTTGTTATCCAATAAAGTAATTGAAGATCCATTTTTCGGAACTAATGAAAAACAACTGCAATGGATTGAAAACGAAAATTGGAACTACAAAACATCGTTTACTATCGCAAAATCGGAATTGAAATTTAAAAATATAGAATTAGAACTTAAAGGTTTGGATACGTATGCAACGGTTCTTCTCAATGGTAAACCAATTTTAGAAGCCAATAATATGTTTCGAACATGGAAAATTCAAGTCAAAAATAATCTGATTGAAGGAAAAAATACTATCGAAATCAAATTCAAATCAGCAGTTCTAAAAGGAAAATCAGAAGCACAAAAATTGACTTACTCGCTTCCGGGCGATGAAAAAGTTTTTACTAGAAAAGCCCAATATCAATACGGATGGGATTGGGGACCCCGATTGGTAACCGCAGGAATTTGGAAAGATGTCAATCTGATTTTTTGGAATAACCTAGCTATCGAAAACGTATCGTACAATCAATTGGAATTAAACGATCAGAAAGCTATTTTAGAATTTGTAACAGAAATTAAAGTAGATAGAATAAGTACAATTAAATTAAAAATTAATGATATTCTTGAAACTTTTAATCTGAAAAAAGGGTTGAATATAATCAGCATGAACTATGAAATTAATAATCCAAAACGTTGGTGGACAAACGGATTAGGAGAAGCGCATTTGTATCCGTTTGAAATTAGTTTAATTGATCAAAAAAAGACAGTTTCGGTAAAAAAACTAAATATCGGACTTAAAACCATTGAGCTTATTCAAGAAAAAGACAAAATCGGAACTGGTTTTTATTTCAAATTGAACGGAATTCCTGTTTTTATGAAAGGTGCCAATTATATTCCAGACGATAGTTTTGTGCCAAGAGTTACCGATTCCATTTACAAAACGAGAATTAAAACTGCGGTTGATTCTAACATGAATATGCTTCGGGTTTGGGGTGGAGGAGTTTATGCTTCGGATGCTTTTTATGACGAATGTGATAAAAAAGGAATTCTGGTTTGGCAAGATTTTATGTTTGCATGTGCTATGTATCCAGGCGATACCGATTTTTTAGCGAATGTAAAACGCGAAGTAATTGATAACGTAACTCGTCTTCAAAATCATCCTTCGTTAGCCATTTGGTGTGGTAATAATGAAAACGATGAAGGTTGGAAAAACTGGGGTTGGCAAAAACAATACAATTATTCCAGAGCCGATTCTACTAAAGTTTGGAACGATTATGAGAAGTTGTTTCATCAACTTATTCCAAAAACATTGGATAGTTTATCGCCCAAAAACAAGGCAATTTATTGGCCTTCATCACCTTCGATTGGTTGGGGAAAAAAGGAAAGCATGTCACAAGGCGATTCGCATTATTGGGGAGTTTGGTGGGGAAAAGAACCTTTTGAAATCTATAAAAAGAAAGTCGGGCGTTTCATGAGTGAATATGGTTTTCAAGGAATGCCAAATTTGGAAACCTTGCAAAAAGTTGTTCCTCAAAACGATTTGAATTTAACTTCGGAAGCGATTAAGAACCATCAAAAGCATCCAACAGGGTACGAAACCATCAACGAATACATGGCCCGTGATTACAATGTTCCAAAGGATTTTGAGGATTATAATTATATTTCGCAATTGCTTCAAGCGGATGGAATGAAAACAGCAATCGAAGCGCATCGAAGAGCGAAACCTTATTGTATGGGAACGTTATATTGGCAATTCAACGATTGTTGGCCAGTAACTTCGTGGAGTTCGGTAGATTATTATGGCCATTGGAAAGCCTTTCAGTATCAAGTGAAACGGAGTTATAAAAACATGCTTCTTTCTGTAAATGAAGAAGATGATTTTTATAAAGTTTATCTCGTAAACGATACTTTACAAAAATATTCAGATAAAATAGTTTTAGAATTGACCTCGTTGGATGGAAAATTACTTTGGAATGCTTCAAAAGAAATCTACGTAGAAGATAATACTAGTTCGATTGTATTTCAAATTCCTAAAGCTGATTTTTCAAAATTCGATTTGCAAGAAGTTGTTTTAAATGTTCAGTTTAGAGATGCAACTTCTAATTATTTCTTTGGTAAACCAAGAGACTTACAACTAAGTAAACCAACTATCCAAATAAAAAAAATTGACGAATTGACTTATGAAGTTTCTTCGGATGTTTTAGCTAAAAATGTTTATTTATCATCGGAACAATACACTTTTTTTAGTGACAACTATTTTGATGTACTTCCAAATCTAAAAGTACAAATTAAACTTTCCAATCCAATTCAAAAGATAAAAGTAAAATCTTTATTTGATACATTAAACTAAAAAAGGCTGTCAGTAACGACAGCCTTTTGCTATTTAATAAAACTATCTCTGTTTGATAATCTTGATCATTTTCTCTTTATCATCTGCAAAAACTTTTACAAAATAAGTTGCATCAGCCAAACGCGATAAGTCCAATTGAACTTCAGTTGCATTAGCATCCTGACTCATTAAAATCTGGCCAAGCATACTGATCAAAGTAACTTTAGTAATGACTTTCGAATAACTAATATTCAAAACAGATGAGGTTGGATTTGGATAATAATTGAAATGTAAATCATCAAATTCACCAGCTCCTAAAGTAACTGTAACCGTAACCGCAAAGGGTTGACTTGGACAAGTTGCAGAAAAAGCGACTGCATAATAAGTGGCTCCATTGTTTAAAACAGTAGAAAGTGGTAAAGGATTATTTAATAAAAGAACATCCGCAAGTGATGCATACCAATTCACATTAGGTTGACTTATCACAAGATCAGCAATTGTTGCATTATTTAAATCAGTTACATCAAAAGATTGCGAAGCATTTCCTGTTGGAGTTGCTGTTGTGTGAACTGTAATCGTGATAGTTGTCGTTCCAGCACATTGTCCTGAAGCAGGAGTAAATGTGTACGTTGTAGTAGCCGTATTATCTAACGTTGGAGACCAAGTTCCAGTATATCCATTTATTGATGTTGTTGGCAATACCGATAAAGTATCTCCGTTACAAATTGGCGTTACGGCAGTAAAGGTTGGCGTTACTTTTTGATTTACGGTAATGGTTAATGAAGCATCTGTCGCACATTGACCTGAATCAGAAGTGAAAGTATAAGTTGTAGTTTGCGTATTATCTAAAGCAGGTGACCAAGTTCCAGTATACCCGTTAGTTGATGTTGTTGGCAATACCGATAAAGTATCTCCGTTACAAATTGGCGTTACGGCAGTAAAGGTTGGCGTTACTTTTTGATTTACGGTAATGGTTAATGAAGCATCTGTCGCACATTGACCTGAATCAGAAGTGAAAGTATAAGTTGTAGTTTGCGTATTATCTAAAGCAGGTGACCAAGTTCCAGTATACCCGTTAGTTGATGTTGTTGGCAATGCCGATAAAGTATCTCCGTTACAAATTGGAGTTACGGCAGTAAAGGTTGGCGTTACTTTTTGATTTACGGTAATCGTTAATGAAGCATCTGTCGCACATTGACCTGAATCAGAAGTGAAAGTATAAGTTGTAGTTTGCGTATTATCTAACGTTGGAGACCAAGTTCCAGTATACCCGTTAGTTGATGTTGTTGGCAATGCCGATAAAGTATCTCCGTTACAAATTGGCGTTACGGCAGTAAAGGTTGGCGTTATTTTTTGATTTACGGTAATCGTTAATGAAGCATCTGTAGCACATTGACCTGAATCAGGAGTGAAAGTATAAGTAGTAGTTTGCGTATTATCTAACGTTGGAGACCAAGTTCCAGTATACCCGTTAGTTGATGTTGTTGGCAATGCCGATAAAGTATCTCCGTTACAAATTGGCGCAACGGCATCAAAGGTTGTTATTTCTTGTGTGGACAAGGTTTGTATAATATTTAGCCCGAAAGTTCCTTGCTCATTATTTAAACCAAAATAGCCTTCTACCTTAACATAAACAACATCTTCACTTGTAACATCTAAGTCGTTTATGGCAGATTGAAAACTATTCACATTCGGACAGTCATCGTCGCTATAGGCTAATTCTGTTGATCCATCTGCTGCAAATACCGTCAAAATCGTATCAAAATTGGAGCCGGTACAAGTATCAACACTTAGCGCCGTCGCGCACGGACTCAAAGTTACTTTATACCAAACATCTGGTGATAATTCTCCGCCAGTATCCGTATAGCAATTTACGGCTAGGTTATTTCCAATAGTATTATAATTAGTTCCGACAACGTCTACTGCTGTTGCTAAAGTATCTCCCGGAGCGGGTCCGTTATTGATAGTCAAATCTAAAGTGTCCGTACTGCAACTATGAGGATCAGAGGCAATAATTAGATTTTTTATAGCAATATAATGATTAGGCACAGTAGTAGTTGTGCTGATTTCTATTTTAGTGATTAAGTTGTTGTCAAAATAGCCAAATCTATCGCTATCCGTTGTAACTGTTCTGCTTTGAACGTGGCCATTAGTAAAATAAGTAACCGTTATATTTCCGGATATAATATTGTCATTTAGATCGGTTGTAAAATAATCTCCAGAAACACCATAAACAGGTGAGCTGAAATTTATTGTCAAAGTGTTATTTGGATTAAGAGTCCCAACAAAATCGCCACTTGAATACATTCCGCCTGGAGCGGTCAAAGTAGCTGCTATGGGCCCAAAAGGCACAATTATTTGACTGCCTGAATTTTGATTTTCTAAGCTATCTCCGTTAATAGTCGAATTAAAGGAATAACCCTGCTCTAACCATAATGCTAAATCATCAATTTCTTGAGTATCAGTAAGACCAATCGATGTAGAATATAAACCACTTGTTGTATACGTTTGTCCATTTACAGGCCAGGTGTAACTTGTACAGGCTACAAATGGATCTGTGTAAGTAGAAATCGGATTTACAATAATAGTGACGGTTTTGGTTGAGGCGCACTCGCCGCTATCTGGTGTAAAGGTATAAGTTGTGGTAGTGGTTGGATCTAATGCTGGAGCCCAAGTTCCAGGAATTCCATTAACTGAAGTTGTCGGTAATGGTAATAAACTATCTCCGAGACAAATTGGATTAATTACTGCAAATGTTGGGATTACAATAGGATTAATTGTCAAATCCAACACTTCTGTAGAAGTTGGATTAGTAGCAATGCTTAAGTTTTTCAACGAAATATATCGTGTAATATCTGTTGATGAAAGAACGATACTTGTTATAGGTGTAACGGCGAAATAGCCAAAATCCTCGGTATCGGTAGTTACCGTTCGACTATCAGTCTGACCGTCAGAATAGGTTGCAGTAATGTTTCCCGATATAATATTGTCATTCACATCGGCAGTAAAATAATTGGCAGAAACACCATAAACACCGGGACTAAAAGTAATAGTTACCGCTTCGTTTGGATTGTTGGCACCAACAGCACTTCCGCTAGAATACATACCGCTTGGTGCATTCATGCTTATGTTTACAGAACCTAAAGTTAAGTTTATGGATGCTGTAGCAGGAATTCCAGCTAAATTATTTGTTGAAATAGTCGCCCCGTTCGTTGTAGCTGAAGTATTCCAATCGGTCTGATCTGAAAAAAGTTGGGTAATTCCACCACCTGAAGTATAGATGCCACTTGTAGTGTAGGTTTGTCCATTTTCAGACCAAGTATACGTATCACAAGCGGTAATAGTAGCTGTGGCTTGTGTACTTGGTTGTGCGGGTTGTGTTGTACGTGATGCGTTTTTAATGGAAGTTCTTTTTGAAAAATCACTGTGTTTTCCTGAATCTTTTCCACCTCTAGATTGACCGGAAACATTTAAATTAAATGATACGAATAACAAGAACGATAATACAAGGTTTTTTTGTAGGTAATTTTTTTGCATGAGATTTGATCTTTTTGTTGGGACGATAAAATCGACTTTAATTCTTTACTCTAAAGAATTATTGTTTAAACTATTTTGATAAAAATAGATATTTAAAATAAATAGTATGTAAAAATATCGTTGTCTTTGAGGTTATTAACGATAAACAAACAAAAACGCCCTTCGATTGAAAGGCGTTTTTAATTTTTTTGTAGTATTTTAGAACAATCCGTTTATCTCGGCATTTATTCTGTTTATAATTTCTCCTAGATCTTCGGGGTTATTTACAAAATCAATGTTGTCCACATCAATTATTAGGAGTTTTCCTTTGTCATAGGTATGAATCCAGGCTTCATATCGTTCGTTCAAACGGCTTAAATAGTCAATTGAAATCGTATTCTCATAATCACGTCCGCGTTTGTGAATCTGCGCAACCAAATTAGGAATAGAACTTCTCAAATAAATCAATAAATCGGGAGCGCCAACCAAACCCTCCATCAACTGAAATAAATCGGAGTAATTCTCAAAATCACGATTGGTCATCAAACCCATTGCATGCAAGTTGGGTGCGAAAATGTGTGCATCCTCGTAAATCGTTCTATCCTGAATGATATTTTTCCCGCTTTCACGAATTTGCAATACTTGACGAAAACGGGAATTTAAGAAGTAAATCTGAAGATTAAAACTCCAACGCTCCATCTGATGGTAAAAATCATCTAGATACGGATTGTCAACTACGTCTTCAAAATGAGGTTCCCATTTGAATTGTTTGGCCAAAAATTTAGTTAAAGTTGTCTTTCCAGCTCCGATGTTTCCTGCTACTGCTATGTGCATTATGGTAATTTTATTTTATAATTCTTAATTTGTTGGTTGGTAAAAATAGCCAAAAATTGGTCTTTGTAGTAATAATTTTGAAACGATTTCTCAACAATTTCTATTTCGTAAACCGTTTTCGTCACGTTATTCAAGCAATACAGAATGTTGTCTCTCGAAAACAAAAGCTTATCACGGTCAATTATCTGAATTTTTTCAAATGGTGGAATATTAGCTAGCAAGGTTACTTTGCCAAAAATATCCGTGGCGTACCAATTGTTAATTTCATCAATCCAATAAAAATTATTGAAATCAGATTCCGTGTATTTTATCGCTTCCTGAATGGGGTTTCCAATGTTCTTAAAAGTGTTTTTTAAATAATCAAAAAGAAGTATCTGCTGCGTCAGCGAATTGTAAATCCAAAACTGATCCTGAGAAGCCATTCCAACTTTAGAAGCAAAAATACTACCATCAATATCAAAGAGATTGAATTTTTGTATTTCGTTTAGCTGATTGTCAAGTGTGATTATTGTATTAAAATCTTCATAAAAAACAACAACCTTCAACGGATTAACATAATCTACAGAGGTGATTTTGCCCAGGGCTACGTTTTTGTATTCCCAAGTTTGGCTTTCGTTTTGTTTGATAAAAACATTGTCTTTGATGTAGTAATTATTGCCCAAACCATCAAAACCAATATACGTTTTGTTTTCAAGTAGAGCTGTACTTACTGCCGTGGTGGTTACTTTTTTGTTCTGACAAAAACCAAGCACGAAGTTGAAAAGTAATAGGAAATAAAACATTCTTTTAATCATAGCGCTAATTTACGGCAAATGGATTTAATTTCGGCGTCAAAAAATTGTAATTCAAGAATTGTTGAAGAGATTAGACTTCTTTATTTATCAGATTTTTTCCAGAAAACTTCCACTGTATTTTTTTTAATTCTCGTTTTAATCCACAACTCTAACTGTTTTGAATCTGCTTTATTTAAAGTTTTTTCACTAGTGTAAATCACAACGGGAACGATGGTTGATTTGTCTTCTTTAGTATTAAAAGGATGATTAGATATAGAAATATCATTCACCGTTGGGAAAAGTATTTTGGCCTCACTCAGCAACGATTCATTGTCATAGTTATTGTCTTGTATTTCATTTCTTAAGGAAGCAATAATAGCGTCCTTCTTATCTACGCCTACTTTGTCATTTTTAATTTGGTTCAAGATATCTTGCTTCAGGTTAGTTGTATCTTGCCTGATTTTAAAATTCACATTACGTAATCCATAATTCTTTAATCTGTTTTTAATTTCTACCGTTTCCGGATGCGTAAAGCGTTTTGTGAGCAATGCCAATTCTATCGCACTCGGAGTTGATTTGTAATTGACTTTTTTATAAATTATCGTGTATCCTTTATCCGTAAATTCATTTTGGATGAACGTATTCACTTTTTGGTCAAATTTTCTTTCTTCAAATAAGGTGTAGGCAAAATAAATACTAGGTACAAGCAATATTAAGGTCAGTATCGAAATCATGACGGTAATTTGTTTTTCACGTGCTTTTTCAAATTGCATATACCGCGGATATTTCAGGAACTTGACGATAAGAAAGGTCGCGATGCAAATAAAAACGCAATTTATAGTGTACAAATAAATCGCACCGCCAAAAAAACGCATATTTCCAATGGACAATCCATAACCTGCAGTACAAAGTGGCGGCATCAAAGCGGTGGCAATGGCTACTCCGGGAATTGGGTTTCCTTTTTCTTTTCGAGTTATGGCAATTACACCGACCAATCCACCAAAAAAAGCAATTAGAATATCATAAATGTTGGGTGAAGTACGGGAAAGCAATTCCGATTGCGTTTCCTTAAACGGACTCAAATAAAAATAAAGTGTAGATACCGCCAATCCAACAATAGTAGCAATGAATAAATTTTTTAAAGACTTTTTAAGAAGTTCAAAATTGTAGATCCCTAACGCAAAGCCAGCTCCAACAATTGGTCCCATAAGCGGTGAAATTAACATGGCGCCAATAATCACGGCAGTCGAATTTACATTTAAACCAACTGATGCTACTACAATTGCACAAGCAAGAATCCAAAGATTGGCGCCTCGAAAAGAAATATTAGATTTTACATTTTCTAAAACCGCTTTTTTATTATCCTCGCCTTTGCTTAGGTTGATAAAATCTAAAAATTTATTCATACCGCTTGATTTGTATCAAATATAACAATTTTGTTTTCAATTGCACTTGAAACAAATGCTGCTATAACAAGCATTTATGCCATTTGCCTCTAAATGCCATTTTTTAACATTAGATTGGTAACATAAACGATGAAGTTTCGTCATATTTGCTATTCAAATAAAAAAAAATGAAAAAGGTCTATTTTACTTCATTATTCTTAATAGTATTTAGTATTTCAAACGCCCAAAAAGATTTTCAAGGAATGGCAGTTTATGAATCCAAAACCAGCACCTCCGATTTTACTTCCCGAATGCAAGGAAATAAAGAAATTACTCCCGAAATTCAGAAAATGATTCAAGAGAATATGAAGAAAATGTTCGAAAAAACATTCATTCTGAACTTTGATAAATCAGCCTCTATATATAAAGAAGAAGAAAAACTTGAAGCTCCAGGTACGCAAGGCGGCGGAAGAATGAAAATGATGTCCAATATGATGGGCGGTGGCGGAACCTATTATAAAAACGTAAAAGACAAAACCTATACCGTGGACAAAGAGTTTATGGGAAAAGAGTTTTTGGTTAAAGATTCATTGCCAAAATTAAACTGGAAAATGGAAAGTGAAACTAGAATGATTGGCGGATATACTTGTTTTAAAGCAACTGCTGTTCAACCAGTCAGTCAATCTGATTTTAAAAATTTCCGATTGAAAAAGAAAGACGAAAGTAAAGAAGGTGAAGGAAAAAAAGAGGACACTACAAAGAAAACCAATTTCATGGATGAGGTTGAAATTCCAAAAGAAGTCACTATTACCGCTTGGTATACTCCTGAAATTCCAGTAAATCAAGGCCCTGAAACTTATTGGGGATTACCAGGTCTAATCTTGGAAGTAAACGACGGAAAAACTACAATTTTATGTTCAAAAGTTGTGATGAATGCAAAGGAAAAAGCAGAAATTAAAGCACCTGCAAATGGTAAAATCGTCACCCAAAAAGGCTACGATGAAACCGTAATGAAGAAGATGGAAGAGATGAGAGAAATGAATCAGGGAAGAGAAGGAATGCAAATCAGAATGGGGAGATAATTTTAAAATTTACAACTATGATAAAAACTACTTTTTCAATTGCATTACTTATTTTGGGTTTAACGACTTCGGCTCAAGAATTTCAAGGAAAAGCGGAATATTTTTCTAAATATATTTTTAAAAAAGATAAAACAATAGAGGATAAAGTTGATGACGATCTCGAATTGTCAGCACTTATCAAAGAAGCACTTAATAAATCTTCTCAGAAATCATTTTTGTTAACGTTTTCTAAGATCGATGCCGTTTATGAAGAAAATGAAGTATTAGAACAACCTAATGCAGCAACAGGCGGAATGAGTATTTCGATAAAAATGTCGGGAGCTGGTAAGAAATACATTAATACTAAAGAAAAAATTTTACTTGCTGAGGATGAAATTTTTGGCAAAGAATTCTTAATTGAAGAACCTTTAACACAGCCCAGTTGGAATCTAAAGGAGGAATCTAAAAAAATTGGTGATTATACTTGTTTCAAAGCGGAATTAATTATTCCAGTAACCCAAAAGCAGAAAGATGATTATCAAGAGTATCTGAAAAAAGAAGAAAAAAAGCCAGCATTATTCAAACAAGAAGAACCAAAAGATAATGTTGTTACCGCTTGGTATACTCCAGAAATTCCAGTAAGTTTTGGCCCAAATAATTATTGGGGTTTGCCAGGATTAATTTTAGAAATAAATGAAGAAAACCAGATCATCCTATGTTCTAAAGTTACATTAAATTCCAAAGCGAAATCGGAAATTAAAAGACCTAAAAATGGAGAAAAGGTAAGTCAAAATAAATTTGATGAAATTCAAAAGAAAAAGAGTGATAGTATGAAAAATGAAGATGGTGTTATCATTTTTTCAAGAGAAGAATAATTAACTAAATATTTTATACGCCCAAAAATGAATAAATCATTTTACCTTTTGCTGCTTTTTTCATCTTTTTCATTTGCACAAAACATCCGTTTTGAAGGTGTCGTTCAAGACAATGACAAAGCGCCACTTGAAATGGCAAACGTGATGGCAATCAACCAAGGCACGAAAGGGATGGATGCCTATGCGATTACCAACGATAAAGGAAAATTCATCCTTAATTTAAAGCCAAATGCTACTTACACTATCAAGTTGAGTTATCTTGGAATGCAAAATAAGGAAATAACCGTAATTACAAAAACGGAAAACATTACTGAAAACATAACGTTAGAAAGTGGCGGAATTGAACTCGAAGGCGTTGAAATTGTTCGCGAAATGCCTGTTTCTATAAAAGGTGATACCATTGTTTACAATGCCGATTCTTTTAAAAATGGCACCGAAAGAAAACTGGAAGATGTTTTAAAAAAACTGCCCGGAGTTGAAGTAAACGCTGATGGCGAGATAGAAGTGGAAGGCAAAAAAGTCTCAAAATTGATGGTTGAAGGCAAGGATTTTTTTGATGGCGATACCAAACTTGGGGTAAAAAATATTCCTGCCGATGCTATTGATAAAATTCAAGTACTCCGAAATTATAATGAAAATTCAATTTTAAAAGGCGTTGAAAACAATCAAGATAATTTGGCCATGAACATCAAACTTAAAAGTGGAAAGAAAAGCTTTTGGTTTGGTGATGTTACCGCCGGCGGAGGAATGGATGATAAAAATAAGTTCGATCGCTTTATCATTAATCCAAAACTTTTTTATTACAATCCAAAATACAGTATCAATGTAATTTCTAATTTCAATAATATCGGTGAACTGCCCTTAACGGTGCAAGATTATTTTAAATTCACTGGCGGATTTAGAAATATGATGTCCAAAGGGGGTTCTAATTTCAATGTCTCCAGTAATAATTTAGGGATTTCATTATTGCGAAATAACAGGGCAAAGGAAATTGACACCAAATTTGGGGCGACCAACTTTTCTTATAATCCAACAAAAACATGGACCTTGAGTGGCTTTGCAATTGTGTCCTCTTCCGTAACTGATACGGAAACAATCACGAATACTAATTTTTTAAAACCTAATTCAACCGAAGTTGCTTCGACCCAAAACACGAATCAAATAGCAAATCAAAACAGCAATTTGGCTTTGGTAAAATTAAGTTCATTGTATAAGCCAAATGCTTATTTTCAAATGGACTACGATATTTTGAGTAGATTTTCAAATCAAGATGAAAACAATTCTTTGTTGAGAGAAGTTATAGATGAAAATAGTAATTCAAATACTGAAAATATTTTAAGTACTAGAAATCAGAATCCAATAACGATAAACCAGAATTTAAGTTTTTATTATACGCCTACTTCTAAGCATATTTTTGCATTTGAAATGCAACATTTGTATCAAGAAGAAGATCCGTTTTACAATGCCAATTTACAGACACAACCGTTTAATTTGTCCGGTTATATTTCGGGTCAAAATAGAAATGACATCAATCAAGAGCGTTTTGTAAAAACTAATAAACTAGACGCCAAATTAGATTATTACTACGTGCTAACGCCAAAAAGCAATATCAATGTAACACTCGGAAATACAAATTCATATCAAAACTTTAATTCAAAGATTTTTCAGCTATTAGATAACGAATCTGTAAATGATTTAAATAATCCAGAAAACAAAAACGACGTCACTTACAGATTTAATGATGCTTTTATAGGGCTGCATTATAAGATATTGACCGGAAAATTTACATTTACACCAGGTTTCAGTGTTCATAACTATTCTTTGGATAACGAACAGTTAAGCAGCAACTATAAATTAAATTTCAATAGAATTCTTCCTGATTTCTTAGCGATTTATCAAATTAAAAAAGCAGAGTCGTTAACCTATAATTTTTCATTTAACAACAATTTTTCAGATATTAATAATTTGGCCGAAGGTTTTGTGTTGAATAATTACAACAGCTTATCCAGAGGAAACAGACTACTGGAAAACTCCATTCAACAATCCCATTCATTACGCTATTTTAAATACAACATGTTCAATTTTGAGAATATTACAGCTTTTGCCAGTTATGATAGATCTGTTGACGCTATTAAAAACAGGGCATTGTTTAATAATGTAAATCAAGTTTCATCCCCATTTAATTCTCAGTTTGCAGACGAAAGCATTTCAGGCTTGTTAAGATACGGAAGATCATTTTTTAAATATTACAAAGCTTCATTGAGCGCTAATTTGAACTGGTCAAAATTTAATAATATTCAAGTGGACCGATTTACGTTTCAGGATGTTTTAATCACCAATGAAAGTTTTACCCAAAACTATAACTTAACCGCTTCAACTAATTTTAAAGACTATCCAAATATTGAAGTAGGGTATGGCTATTCTGTAAATCAATATCCAAACGACACTTTTTTTACCGACAGGCCAAATGTGAAATTGGATTATTTTTTCTTGAAAAGTTTTTCGTTTGTGAGTGAATACGAATACTTTCATTATTACAACAATGACAAATCAGTTGAAAACGAGTACGATTTTCTGTCAGCAAGTTTGATTTTCCAAAAAACAAAAGACAGTCATTGGGAATATAAAGCGAGTGTAACCAATTTGCTAAATACAAAAGTTTTAAAAGACAATAGTTTCTCCCAATTTGCTACCAGTGACTCGCAATACACCATTCAACCTCGCTATTTAATAGTTAGTTTGAAGTACAATCTATAAAACTAAAAACCAGCTCATTGAGCTGGTTTTTTTATAATTAAGGGTTTCAGATGTTACAATCCGAAAGCCGCTTTTACTTGAGCTACATAATCTAATTTTTCCCAAGTAAACAACTCAACAGTTACGGTTTTTGGAGCGCCGTTTGGTAATTGAAAAGTTTTAGTAACCGTTTCTGGTTTTCTTCCCATGTGACCATAAGCAGCAGTTTCACTGTAAATTGGATTTCTCAATTTCAAACGTTGTTCTATAAAGTACGGACGCATATCAAATACGTTCTCAACCACTTTACTAATTTCGCCATCAGTCATGTTCACTTTTGAAGTTCCATAAGTTACTACGTTGATCGAAGTTGGTTTTGCCACTCCAATAGCATAGGAAACTTGAACTAAAATTTCATCACATACTCCTGCAGCAACTAGGTTTTTAGCGATATGTCTTGTCGCATAAGCAGCACTTCTATCCACTTTACTCGGATCTTTTCCAGAGAAAGCGCCACCACCATGAGCTCCTTTTCCACCATACGTATCCACAATAATTTTTCGCCCTGTTAAACCGGTATCTCCGTGTGGACCACCAATAACAAATTTTCCAGTTGGGTTGATGTGATACGTAATTTTGTCGTTAAATAAATGAACGTATTGAGGATATTTTGCCTTAACTCTTGGAATCAAAATTGAAACTAAATCGGATTTAATTTTAGCTAACATTTCAGCTTCAGCGGCAAAATCATCATGCTGCGTAGAAATTACAATGGCATCAATTCGAACCGGTTTGTTATCATCAGAATACTCTAAAGTAACTTGAGATTTTGCATCCGGACGCAAATAGGTTATTTCTTTATTTTCTCTTCTTAAGTTGGCCAATTCAATCAACAAAGCATGAGATAAATCTAAAGCCAAAGGCATGTAGTTCTCCGTTTCATTAGTTGCATAACCAAACATCATTCCTTGGTCACCAGCACCTTGCTCTTCTTTGCTCGCTCTGTCTACACCTTGATTAATATCAGCAGACTGCTCGTGAATCGCAGAAAGTACACCACAAGAATCCGCTTCAAACATATACTCACTTTTAGTATATCCAATCTTTCGGATTACTTCTCTTGCAATTTGCTGTACATCAAGATACGTACTTGATTTTACTTCTCCAGCCAAAATTACCTGACCCGTAGTTACTAAAGTTTCGCAAGCCACTTTCGAATCAGCGTCAAAAGCCAAAAAGTTATCAATTAATGCATCAGAAATTTGGTCTGCAACTTTGTCTGGATGTCCTTCACTCACTGACTCCGACGTAAATAAATATGCCATAACTATAGTTTAATTTTTATGCTGAATTTAGTTCAGCATCTGTTATTTTAATTAGTGTAAAAAGAAAAAAAGTGGATTGCAAGGGTACTAAAGGAGAGTTGCTGCTTTAGCATTTTTTTAACGAGGTTGCAATCAGTTCAAATTTTTCCTCTTATTATTCTCGAGTGCAAATGTATAAAATGTAATTGAATTTCAAATTATTCTAACTTATTTTTTAGTATTCTAAAAAAACTGTTGCAAAATAAATTTCTATGTCATTACTTTGCAGTGTTCATAAATTTATTGCTTGTTATCACGAAAGCTGGAGGGAATAGACCCGTTGAAAGCTTAGCAACCCTTTACCAAAAGAAGGTGCTACATTCTAGTCCGAATTTATTCAGACAAAGATAACCCCGAGAAATTCTTCTCACTTTCCACGATAACCTATATTTTTTTAAGAACCTTCTGAATTTTCAGAAGCTAATCCTGCTGTACGCTATATCTTTTTTGTTTTGTCACCCTGAGCGCAGTCGAAGGGCTTTTTCTAAAACAAAAAAGGATGCCGCTTCCATCAGGGCTAAAAAACTCTGTGTATCTCTGTGAAATTAATATTTATGTCAAAAATTCAACAAGCAATCCAACAACGAATCTTAGTCCTCGACGGAGCTATGGGAACCATGTTGCAACGCTACAACTTCTCAGAAGAAGATTTCCGAGGAGAACGATTCAAAGATTTTCCACATCCATTAAAAGGGAATAACGACTTACTTTCTATCACACAACCCGAAGCGGTTAAGCAAGTCCACCGTTTGTATTTTCAGGCGGGTGCCGATATTGTTGAAACCAATACATTCTCAGGAACCACAATAGGAATGTCCGATTATCACTTAGAAGATTTGGTATACGAACTAAACTACCAATCTGCCAAAATCGCGCGTGAAGTTGCCGACGAATTCACCGATAAACCGCGTTTTGTAGCCGGTTCCATCGGACCAACCAACCGAACCGCATCCATGTCTCCCGATGTAAATGACCCTGGATTTCGTGCCGTAACTTTTGACGATTTGCGAATCGCTTACAAACAGCAAGTAGAAGCCTTAATAGACGGCGGTTGCGATGTTTTATTAGTGGAAACTATTTTCGACACCTTAAACGCCAAAGCAGCACTTTTCGCTATCGAAGAAGTAAAAGAAGAACGCAATATCGATATTCCAGTAATGGTTTCCGGAACAATTACCGATGCTTCAGGAAGAAC
This sequence comes from Flavobacterium sp., assembly GCF_029945805.1. GTDB lineage: Bacteria > Bacteroidota > Bacteroidia > Flavobacteriales > Flavobacteriaceae > Flavobacterium. The sequence goes on along the minus strand of NZ_JAQSDH010000045.1, from coordinate 49,185 downwards.
ACTTTCAGGCCAAACCGTAGAAGCATTTTTAATTTCTATTGCGCACATCGACTTGTTAAGTATTGGTTTCAATTGTGCCTTGGGTGCCGATCAATTAAAACCGTATTTAAAACGATTAGCTCATAATACACAACTCAATATTTCAGCGCATCCAAATGCTGGTTTACCCAACGCCTTCGGACAATACGACCAAACACCAGAAGAAATGCAGACTTTAATCAAAGAATATTTAAAAGATGATTTAATAAACATCATCGGCGGTTGTTGCGGAACAACTCCAGAACATATAAAATTAATCGCAGAAGCTGCAGCGCAATTCAAACCAAGAAAAATAGAAACAATAATTTACCCTTAATGAATCTTAATTTCTTAATGGTTCAAAATAAAAGTAAAAACAAGCCGAGAGTACTACGTGTCTCGCAATGAAAATATGCCAAGAACAAATAAAATAAATTTACAGTTATCTGGTTTAGAGCCACTTTTCGTTAACGAGGAATCCATTTTCGTGAATGTTGGCGAACGAACCAATGTAACGGGTTCCCGTAAATTTCTGCGTTTAATAAAAGAAGAAAAATACAATGAAGCGCTTTCGGTTGCTAGAGAACAGGTGGAAGGCGGCGCCCAAATCATCGACATCAATATGGACGAAGGAATGTTGGACGGCGTTTATGCGATGACTAAATTCCTTAATTTAATCGCAGCTGAACCCGATATCGCCAGAGTTCCAGTTATGGTTGACAGTTCCAAATGGGAAATTATCGAAGCCGGACTTAAAGTGATTCAAGGAAAAGGTGTTGTCAATTCTATTTCATTAAAAGAAGGAGAAGCAACCTTCATTCATCATGCCAAATTGGTAAAGCGATATGGCGCTGCCGTAATTGTTATGGCTTTTGATGAAAATGGTCAAGCTGATACTTATGAAAGACGTATAGAAATTTGCAAAAGAAGTTATGATATTCTGGTGAATGTTGTGAAATTCCCAGCACAAGACATCATTTTTGATCCCAATATTTTTCCAGTGGCAACCGGAATGGACGAACACAAACTAAACGCATTAGATTTTTTCAGAGCTACAAAATGGATTCGTGAAAATCTTCCATTTGCTAATATTTCTGGAGGCGTAAGTAACGTTTCGTTCTCGTTTCGAGGCAATGACAAAGTACGCGAAGCCATGCATTCGGCATTTTTATATCATGCGATTCAAAACGGAATGACGATGGGAATTGTAAATCCGGAAATGCTCGAAATTTATGATGAAATAGATAAAAATTTACTGGAACACGTCGAAGATGTTTTGCTGAATAGAAGAGAAGATGCCACGGAAAGATTGTTGGATTTAGCTGAAACCTTCAAAGGCGATTTTAAAGTCAATGAAAAAGCAATTCAAGAATGGCGAAGCGGCACAATTCAAGAACGATTAACCCATTCCTTAGTAAAAGGAATTGACGAATTTATCGAAATTGATGTTGAAGAAGCACGTTTAAATTCTGAAAAAGCAATCGAAGTTATCGAAGTCAATCTGATGGCTGGAATGAATGTGGTTGGCGATTTATTTGGAAGCGGAAAAATGTTTTTGCCTCAAGTCGTAAAATCGGCTCGAGTAATGAAAAAAGCAGTGGCTTATTTGTTGCCATTTATAAGCCCCCCAAACCCCGAAGGGGGAGTTAAAACCTCACAACATTGGCAGACTGCAAATCCATACAATTATGGGTTGTTGAAGAAATTTGCTTTTGATATGAGAAACAAACCAACGGATGCCGAACAAATATTATGGAATGTTTTGAGCAACAAAGGAATTGATGGGTATAAGTTTAGAAGACAACACATAGTAGGAAATTATATAGCCGATTTTATATGTTTAAAACAAAATTTAATTATTGAGGTTGATGGGTCTATTCATCAATTGCCAGAAAATATAGTAAGTGATGCTGAAAGAACTAAATGGCTTCTGAGCGAAGGATATAGAGTTATAAGGTTCAAAAATAACGAAGTTTTATTTGAGCTTGAAAAGGTTATAACTAAAATATCCGCCAACTTGGTAGCTCCCCCTTCGGGGGCGGGGGGGGCAGGAAAAGTCTTAATGGCAACCGTAAAAGGCGATGTGCATGATATTGGAAAAAATATTGTAGCCGTAGTTTTGGGTTGTAATAATTTCGAAATCATTGATTTGGGTGTTATGGTTCCGCCAGAAAAAATTATTGCGGCAGCTATTGAACATAATGTGGATATTATTGGTTTAAGCGGATTGATTACGCCATCGCTTGACGAAATGGTATATCTCGCCAAAGAAATGGACAAACTAAACATCAAAATTCCCATTATGATTGGTGGTGCAACCACTTCGCGAGCGCATACCGCTGTGAAAATTGCACCCGAATACAAACAAACCGTAGTTCACGTAAACGATGCTTCACGTGCGGTAACTGTTGCGAGTAATTTGCTGCAAGCAGAAACTAAAGGAAGTTATGTAAAAGCCATTCGGGAGGAATATGACAAATTACGGGAAGGTTATTTGAACAGAAGTCGCGATAAAAATTATTTGTCGATTGAACAAGCACGTAAAAATAAAAATAAGTTGGATTGGGATACTTTCACGCCAATAAAACCAAATTTCATCGGAACAAAAACGATTGAAGTTGAACTTTCAGAGTTAGTTGATTTTATTGATTGGACACCTTTTTTCAGTTCATGGGAATTGTACGGAAAATATCCGGCGATTTTAACAGATGCCGTTGTAGGCGAACAAGCGACGAGTTTATTTGCCGATGCTCAAGAAATGATGAGCCAAATAGTTCATGAAAAATGGTTAATCGCTAAAGGAATTGTCGGAATATTTCCAGCGAATACAGTAAACGACGACGATATTGAAATTGGCACACTGAGCGCAGTCGAAGTGCCTTCAATAACTAAATTCCTGACTTTAAGACAACAATCCCAAAAAACAGCAGGTGCACCAAACATTGCCTTGGCGGATTTTATCGCACCAAAAGACAGCGGAATACAAGATTACATCGGATGTTTTTGCGTTACCACAGGTTTTGGTGTGGATGAAAAAGCAGCGAAATTTGAAGAAGCATTAGACGATTACAATTCCATTTTAGTAAAAGCATTGGGCGACCGTTTAGCCGAAGCGTTTGCTGAATATTTACACCTAAAAGTTCGTAAAGAAATTTGGGGTTATGCAGCTGACGAACATTTATCAAATAGTGACTTAATTGCTGAAGAATATAAAGGAATTAGACCTGCGCCAGGTTATCCGGCATGTCCAGACCATTTAGAGAAACCAACGATTTGGAAATTATTAAACGTTGAACAAGAAATAGGAGTAACACTAACCGAAAGCATGGCAATGTGGCCCGCATCATCCGTTTCGGGATATTATTTTGGAAATCCAGAAAGCAAGTATTTTGGTCTCGGAAAAATTAAAGAAGATCAAGTAGTAGATTATGCCAAACGTAGAGGAATTTCTACTGAAATGGCAACAAAATGGCTTTCGCCGAATATAGCAGATTAAAAAAAATGTTTCAAGTTTAAGGTTTCAAGTTCAACGTTAAGAACCTGAAACCTTAAACTTCAAACCTGAAACTTAAAAAAAATGAAAGTAACCCAACATATCCAAAACGCCAACGGAAAACCTTTGTTTTCGTTTGAGATTTTACCGCCTTTGAAAGGCCAAAACATCCAGTCGATTTTTGATAGCATTGATCCGTTGATGGAATTCAATCCACCATTTATTGACGTCACCTATCATCGTGAAGAGTATGAATACAAAGAATTGCCTAGCGGATTATTGCAAAAGAAAATTGTAAAAAAACGACCAGGAACGGTTGGTATTTGTGCTGGAATTCAGAATAAATATTCGGTTGATGCTATTCCGCATATTTTATGTGGCGGCTTTACGAAGGAAGATACTGAGAATTTACTAATTGATTTGGATTTTTTAGGAATTGACAATGTGGTTGCGCTTCGGGGGGATGCTGTGAAAAGCGAAACTTATTTCAAAGCCGAAAAGGAAGGAAATCAATTTGCCAGTGAACTGGTTACTCAAATTTCGAACTTGAATAACGGAATTTATTTGGATGAAGATTTGCAAAATTCAACGAAAACGAATTTTTGTATCGGAGTTTCGGGTTATCCCGAGAAACACATGGAAGCTCCGAGTTTGGATAGCGATATTCATTTTTTGAAAGAAAAAATCAGAAATGGTGCAGAATATATAATCACACAAATGTTTTTTGACAATAAGAAGTTCTTTGATTTTGTGGATAAATGTCGGAAAGCTGGAATTACGGTTCCGATTATTCCGGGGTTGAAACCTATTGCTACGAAGAAACAACTGAATTTGATTCCGCACCGGTTTTCTTTAGAATTACCTGATGATTTGATTATGGCTGTAGTGAAGGCACAAGATAATGACCATGTGAAACAAATCGGAATCGAATGGTGTACGCAACAAAGTAAGGAGTTGGTTGCGGCTGGAATTCCTGTGCTACATTACTATTCAATGGGAAAAGCGGAGAATATTAAGGCGATTGCAAAAGAGGTTTTTTAGTCCTTTGACTGCACTCTGAGTGACAAGGGGTTTTGATTGGGTTTAGCGTTGATTTAAGTACCTAAATTTCACAAAAGATAAATCCAGACTAGCCCTGATTGGAGTGAAAATCATCTTTGTTAAAGTCTAAAACTTTGACAAAGATAGGGTAGCGGAAAGCAGGAATAAAGAGAACTAAAATGCCCGAGCCGTTCGCTCCTAAAGATATTCCATTATATTTGTGCGCTTTTAAGTTTTAGGATGAAGAATTTTTTCTGTATTTTTTTATTGATATCTGGCTGTGTATTTGCGCAGCAGAAAGATACTTATGCTGTTGAGCTGTCATTTTTGAGAGGAAATGTATTGCCTCATAGTGAAGATATTTACCATTTAATTAATGGGCATCCGGAAGGGGTAACGGTTAGTTTTTTGAATAAAACGCACGGTAGTGAAGAGTGGCAAAAAGTATATGATTTTCCTGATTACGGTGGTTATTTTATGTACCAAGATTTTAAAAGTCCACAACTTGGCGAAGTATATGCTGTAGGCGTGTTGTACAATTTTTATTTTCTGAACCGTCATTTGCAACTGCGTTTGGCAGAAGGTCTTGCGGTGACTACAAATCCGTATAATAAGGTTGAGAACAGCAAGAATAAGGCTTTTGGTACGCGTGTTTTAGATAATACGAATATTGGATTGAGTTATACGAATCAAAATTTGTTCAAGCATATCGGAATCAATGCGGGAGTGATGTTTACTCATTTTTCTAACGGACGCGTGAAATCACCGAACAGCGGCATCAATACGTATATGTTGAGCGCTGGTTTGAATTATAACTTTGCTGAGGAACGAAGTATCAAGAATGATACAACTAAAACCGATTTCAAAAATTATCGTCAGCCTATTCATTACAATTTTGTTTTTAGAACGGGTGTCAATGAGAGTCCAATTATTCGAAGTGGACAGAAACCTTTTTACCACTTGGGATTTTATGCGGATAAGAGGTTGAACCGAAAATCGGGTTTGCAATTAGGAGCCGATTTATTTCTGACCAATTCGTTTAAAGATTATATTAAATATTACTCAGTTGCTTATCCTGAATTTAATTCCGATCCCAATATAGATTACAAACGTGTCGGCATTTTTGGCGGATATGAATTATTTATCAATAGAATTTCGCTCAACGCGCAGTTGGGTTATTATGTGTATCAACCGTTTAAAAAAGATACTGTGATATATGATAGAGTTGGAATGAACTATTATATTTCAAACAGGATTTTTGCTTCTTTTGCGATTAAAACGCATTTGTTTTTGGCCGAAGCTTTAGAGTTTGGTGTAGGTTACCGATTATAAAAAGTGTTATGAAAAAGAGTTTTATAGTGATAGTGCTATTTTTGGTTTTTGCCTCGTGTGAAAAGCCAAGTGATTGTATAGAAAGCCTCGGTGTTACGGTTACTAAAGATGTTCCTGTGACGGCATTTAAGCGCATAAAAGTCTTTAAAGGAATTGAAGTTGTCATTACTCAAGGCGCTAATTATCAGGTTCAGATTCAAGCCGGTTCGAATTTCATAGATAATGTTCAGGTAAAACAAATTGGAGATCAACTCATTTTTAAAGATGAAACGAGTTGTAATTGGGTGCGTGAATCGGGACAGACTAAAATTTTAATTACAACGCCAACATTAGAAGAGATTTATTCAAAAACAGATCGAAATATTAGTTCGAATGGTGTTTTGAGTTTTCCAAATTTGGTAATTACAGCTTTTGATAAAGATGCGGATGGCGAAAGTGGTGCAGGAACGGGCGATTTTTTAATGAATTTGGATACCAATTCCATTACGATAAACAATAACAATGTTTCCCGATTTTTTCTTTCAGGTCAGACTAATACGGCAAGCTTTAATTTTTATTTTGGCGATGGCCGAATAGAAGCCGAAAACTTAATTGCACAAAATATAACCGTTTACCATCGTGGATCAAACGATATGATGGTGTTTCCGATTCAGAGTATTACCGGAGTTTTAAACAGCACTGGAAATCTTGTTTTGAAAAATGTGCCGCCACTAGTTGAGGTTCAGCAGTTGTATAATGGTAGTGTTGTTTACCCGTAAAAAAGTATTCAGTGTTCAGTTTTTAGTAATCAGTTAAAGTGAGTTTCTAATTTCTAACTTCTAATTTCTAATTTCTAATTTCTGCCTTCTGAACTCTATTTCTTCTTCGTTTTTTCCCTAAATATCTCTTCTAAATTCTTGCTTTTCGAACTGATTTGAAGTGTTTTCAATCCGTTATCATGAGCAAAGTCAAATACTTTTGGACGCATGTCTTCTTCGGTAGAGAAGGTTAATGTCCAAAGATTGTCTGTTGTGTTACTGAACGTTTTAATATTTGGGAAGTTTGCTAATAATGATTCATCGATTTTTTTGTCGAATTCTACTTCGATGATTTGCTCCGTTTCTTCAGAAACCAATTTATCTAGTTTTTTATCGGTAACAATTTTTCCGTGGTCAATGATGATTACGCGGTCGCAAATCGCTTCCACTTCCTGCATGATGTGTGTAGAAAGGAAAACGGTTTTGTCTTTACCCACATTCTTAATCACATTTCTTATTTCTACCAATTGATTCGGATCTAAACCTGTTGTGGGTTCGTCCAAAATCAAAACATCGGGATTGTGAAGTAAGGCTGTTGCTAATCCAACACGCTGACGGAATCCTTTTGATAATTGCCCGATTTTCTTATGGCTTTCGGATGCTAAACCCGTTAGTTGGATTACCTCTTCAATTCGGGATTTCGAGACCTTATATACATCGGCATTAAAAGCCAGATATTCTCTCACATATAAATCAAGATATAACGGATTGTGTTCGGGAAGATAGCCCACTGAAAGTTGCACGGCTTTTTGATTTTCAGTTACATCACTTCCGTTTACTTTTGCAGTACCTTCATCGGCATTAATAAAAGTGGTCAATATTTTCATTAAAGTAGATTTTCCGGCGCCATTTGGACCAAGAAAACCAACAATTTCTCCTTTTTTAACCGAAAAGGAAATGTTGTCTAAGGCTTTTTGGGTACCGTAACTTTTTGAAACATTCTGAACTTCTATTGACATAATGGAACTATTTAAAGCAAATGTAAACAGAAAAAATGGTGTGTCCGTAATTTTTAGATTTCCTGTAACTTTATTTTAATTTTTGATTCTTACTTTTACAACTAAACCAATCTAGAACGATGAAAAAAATTGTCTTCCTATTGCTATTGTCGGGATCTGTAATCAATGCGCAGAAAAAGGCTGCTATTCATAACTCAGAAATTATCCGAATTGAAACAACACTAGCTTCTGATGAAATGCAGGGCAGAAAAGTTTTTACGGCCGGTATTGATTCCGCTTCAGCATTCATCGAAAGAGAATTTACCAAAGTTGGTCTGGACTATTATAAAGAATTGAAAAACTACAGACAAGAATTCACTTCAAGAAATCAAAGTGCCAATAATGTCATCGGAATACTTTTAGGAAAATCAAAACCGAATGAATATGTTGTTTTTTCTGCGCATTACGACCATTTAGGAACTGAGCAAGAAGGCAAGGATAAGGTGTATAATGGGGCGAATGATGATGCTTCTGGTGTTACTGCTGTAATTGCTTTGGCAAACTATTTCAAGGTTTTGGATAGTAACGAACGCACTATTATTTTTGTTGCTTTTACTGCTGAAGAAATAGGTGGATATGGTTCGAAGTTTTTTTCTAAGAATATAAATCCAGATGAGGTTGTTGCCATGTTTAACATAGAAATGATTGGAACCGAAAGTAAATGGGGCAAAAATTCGGCTTATGTAACAGGTTTTGAAAAATCTGATTTTGGCACACTTTTACAAAAAAATTTGAAAGGAACTAATTTCAACTTTTACGAAGATCCTTATCCTCAGGAAAATCTTTTTTACCGTTCTGACAACGCTACTTTGGCCGCTTACGGTGTTCCGGCCCATACTATTTCAACATCAAAAATGGATTCAGAAGCCAATTACCATCAGCTAAGCGATGAAGTTTCGACTTTAGATTTAGATAATATGACCGAAATAATTAAAGCGATTGCCATCAGTTCTGAAAGTATCATTAAAGGCGAAGACACGCCGAGACGAGTGGAAAAGCGATAGAAAGCACTTTTTACGCAATCGATAGCGTCCCAAGGCATGTGACCGAAAAGAATGAAGTCATTTGTTTGCAATCAAATAGTAAACACAAAGTTTAAAGGATATCCGATTTTAGCTTTGCGTTATTTAAGAAAAAATACAAGAGATAGTCCACAGATTTTCGGTAAAAGACACTAATTTTGCAGGAGAAAAAGCCCTATGAATATTACACAAGAAAACAGAAAATGGTTAGACGATTTCAAATTAAGTCATCCACTAGTAATTGCCGGACCATGCAGCGCTGAGACGGAAGAGCAAGTTTTAAAAATCGCACACGAATTAAAGAATTCAGATGTTAGTATTTTCCGTGCTGGAATATGGAAACCAAGAACGCGTCCGGGCGGATTTGAAGGTGTTGGAGCAATTGGTTTAAAATGGCTGCAAAAAGCAAAAGCAGAAACTGGCTTGTTGATGGCTACGGAAGTCGCAAATGCTGCTCACGTAAAATTAGCGTTAGAATACGATATCGATGTTCTTTGGATTGGAGCTAGAACAACGGTGAATCCGTTTGCGGTTCAGGAAATTGCAGATGCTTTGGCTGGAACTGATAAAATTGTTTTGGTTAAAAATCCGGTAAATCCAGATTTATCTTTGTGGATTGGCGGTGTAGAGCGTTTGTTCAATGCCGGAATTAAAAAACTAGGTGTAATCCACAGAGGATTTTCGACTTACGAAAAAACAAAATACAGAAACATTCCGGAATGGCAAATTGCGATCGAATTGCAAAGTCGTTTCCCTGATTTACCATTAATTTGCGATCCTTCTCACATTACAGGGAGAAGAGATATGATTCAGGAAGTATCGCAACAAGCATTGGATTTGAATTATGACGGATTAATTATTGAAACGCACACCGATCCTGATAACGCTTGGAGTGATGCCGCACAACAGGTTACACCAACTGTTTTAAAACAGATTTTTGAAGATTTAAAAGTAAAAAAAATATCTACAGAAGATGGTGACTACAACACAGGCATGATAAAACTAAGAGCGAACATTGATATAGCGGATAGTAAATTGTTGGAAATTTTAGGGAACAGAATGAAAGTTGCCGAACAAATTGGAGCGCTGAAAAAAGAAAAAAATGTAGCTGTTTTGCAAAATAAACGCTGGAATGAAATTTTAGGTAAAATGATTTTGGATGGCGATGAAAGAGGGCTAAGCGAAGAATTTATTCTTAGAATTTTTAAGGCGATACACCAAGAAAGTATAGCCCATCAGGAGAAAGTTATTAATAGTTGATTTCTTATAGATTAAAATTGAAACCTATGATTTTGTCATGGGTTTTTTTTGTATTATTGCGCAACAATAAAAATAATCTAGTACTAATTTAAATTTAAAAAAAAATAAAAAAAATCATTTTAATCGTTGTGTTTGCACTTGGCTTGAATGTTGCAAACGCACAAACTGACAAAATCTACAAACACAGTGGCGAAATTGTTGACGGAAAGGTCATTCGTCTTGACGAGTACACTATCGTTTTTAAGTATGATGGTGAAGATGCAGAAAACACTATCGGAAAGTATGCGGTAGAGAAAATCGTTTACGGAAAAACAAAAAGACAGGAAGATGTAACTGAAAAAATTGTTATCAATGGTGAAGATGACTGGGAAAAAGTTGTAATCCTTGAAGATAAAGGATATATCGCTGGCTTGAAAAAAGTTGGTGAAGTACGCGGAAAAACAGGCTTGATTAATTTTCAAACTGGAAATACAGGAGATAAAAAAGCAGCTAAAAAATTAAAAATGGATGCTGCTAAAATGGGCTGCCCATTTGTTTTACAAATAGCGGATAAAACAACTGTTGGAGCAAGTTCTAATTCACTAGGTGGTTCGCAAGCTATTAAAACTGGAGTTGCATACAAATACTAAATCTTTTAGTTCTTACTTAAAAAAAGTTGTCAGAAATGGCAACTTTTTTTTGTGGCAATTTTAAATTAAATACCAGTTTCAATTTTTTTACCTTTGCAGAATCTAAATTAAAAAAATGACAGGACTAGTTTATAAATCTACAGGAAGTTGGTATACCGTAAAAACGGAAGACGACCAGTTTTTTGAATGCCGCATTAAAGGGAAATTCCGAATGCAAGGCATCAAAAGTACAAACCCAATTGCTGTTGGTGATGTAGTAGATTTTGATTTGGATGAAAACTCAGATGCTGTTACTGGAACGATTCACAACATTCACGAAAGAAAGAATTACATCGTCAGAAAATCGGTTAATTTATCGAAACAAACGCATATTATTGCTTCGAATATTGATATTGTTTTTTTACTGATTACCATAAATAATCCGCCAACGACTACAAGTTTTATTGACCGATTTTTGGTTACTGCAGAAGCGTACGGAATTGAAGCGGTTCTTGTTTTCAATAAGATTGATACTTTCGATGAAGCAATGGTAGAAGAACAATTGTATTTGCAATATATTTATTCTCAAATTGGTTATAAGTCGTTGAAAGTTTCGGCTATTGGAAATGTGGGATTGGAGGAGTTGAAGCAAATGATGATTGGAAAAGTGAGTATGTTTTCGGGACATTCTGGCGTGGGAAAATCGACTTTAGTCAATGCATTGGAACCCACTTTAAATTTAAAAACCAAAAATATTTCGGAACAAAGCAAGCAAGGACAGCATACCACGACTTTTGCTGAGATGTATGATTTGTCATTTGATGCCCGAATTATTGATACGCCTGGAATAAAAGGTTTCGGAATTGTTGATTTAGAACCCGCAGAAATTAGCGGCTATTTTCCAGAGTTTTTCAAATTGAAAGACCAATGCAAATTCAATAATTGCTTGCACAAAGACGAACCCAATTGTGCTGTCAAGAAAGCATTAGAAGAAAATAAAATCGCTTGGTCGCGTTACAATAGTTATCTCAAAATTCTACAAGGCGACGACGAACATTACCGTCAAGACACGTTTAATGAGGACCGAATTGCGAGTGATGAAACGAGAAAATAGTGTTCAGTAAATAGTCTTTAGTTTAACTGTCACACAGAGCGCAGTCGAAGTGCCATAAAATAAACCTGAATATGAAAGCCGTAATTCAAAGAGTATTTTCCGCTTCAGTTACCATTAATAATCAAATTGTTGCTAACATCCAAAAAGGATTATTAGTTTTGGTCGGATTTGAAGCTGCTGATACCAATGAAGATTTAGATTGGATGGTTTCAAAAATCGCTAATCTTCGTATTTTTAATGATGAAAATCACGTTATGAATTTATCGCTAAAGGATGTTGACGGCGAAATGATAATCGTAAGTCAGTTTACGTTACATGCATCAACTAAAAAAGGCAATCGTCCTTCGTACATAAAAGCCGCAAAACCAGAAATCGCCATTCCGTTATACGAGTCTTTTATCCAAAAAATGGAAAGTGAATTAGGCAAAAAAGTACAAACCGGTCAGTTTGGTGCCGACATGAAAGTTGCCTTGGTAAATGATGGTCCGGTGACTATTATTATCGACACAAAAAACAAAGAGTAAGATCGTTAATTGTAAGTTAATTTTTTATATTTGGAAAAATTACATTTGATGAGAATATCTCTTTTTCCATTACTTTTTCTGTTAATTTCTGTTTCCGTTTTTGGACAAAAATCAGAATATTCCATTTCAAACATTTCCGATAGTTTAAAGCAAAATGCCAATGCCGTGGTGCGTTTGAGTCAGTTAGATGTAACTATTGCTTCTCAAAAGGCGATGACTTATAAGTCGGTTCAAGTGATATCAGTTTTAAATGAATTAGGTTTGATAAATCTTGACTTATCTGAGAATTATGATAAGAATAGAAAAATTACGTCAATAGAAGCTACGGTTTATGATGCTTTTGGCAAATTTTTAAAAACATTCAAAAGAAAAGATTTTAAAGATACTAGCGTTGCCGATGGTGTTTCTATTTTTAATGATAATAGAGCGTTATATTTAGATTATACACCTATAACCTATCCTTTTACTTTAGTTTTTGAAACTACTTTGGAAACCTCAAATACCGCATTTATTCCACCTTGGAGCCCAATGGATGGTTATAATGTGAGTACCGAAACTTCTTTATTGACCATTAATTTCAAAGCTGAATTAAATCTAAAAAATAAAGAAGTTAATTTCTCAGCAAAATATCCAATCTACAAGACGGAAACAGCGTCGTCAATTAGCTACAGCGCAAAAAATTTGGTAGCCAAGAAAAGAGAAGAGCTAAGTCCTGGTTTTACAGATGTTTTCCCGATGGTATATTTTGCGTTAGAAAACTTCCGTTTGGAAAATGTTGACGGAACTGCAACCAACTGGCAAGAATTCGGAAAATGGTATTACAATGCACTTCTAGCTGATACAGAAGAAATTCCGGAGGACACTAAAAATAAGATTAAGCAGTTAGTAGGGAATGAAAAAAATCCGTTAGAAATAGCTAGGATTATTTACAAATATGTTCAAGAAAAAACCAGATATGTTAGTGTTCAAGTGGGTATTGGCGGATGGAAACCTATGTTGGCAAAAGACGTTGATAAGTTGGGCTATGGAGATTGTAAAGCTTTGACAAATTATACGCGTTCCTTATTAAAAGTAGTTGGAGTTCCTTCATATTATACAGTTGTTTATGCGGGAACTAATGAGACAAAAGACCTTCAAGCTGATTTTGCTTCGATTCAAGGAAATCATGTTATTTTGACCTTACCCGTTGAGGATCAATTGATTTGGTTGGAATGCACAAGTCAAATTCAGCCTTTTGGTTTTCAAGGGGATTTTACAGATGATAGAAACGTTTTATTAATAAAGCCAGAAGGCGGAGAAATCGTTAAAACCAAAACGTTCACCGAAAAAGACAATCTGCAGATTATAAAAGGAGCATATCAAATTACTGAAAATGGAGATCTTATTGGGAGTTTAAAAATTTCTTCAAAAGGACTGCAATATGATAATGAGTTTAAGAAGGAAAGAATGAGCAGGGAAGACCAAATCAAATATTATAAAGAACAATTTAGCAACATCAATAATTTGACTATAAAGAAAATTAATTTCAATAATGATTCCAAAACAATTGATTTTACGGAAACTTTGGAGTTGCAAGCAGAAGGATATGCCCAAAATTCAGGAGGAAAGTTAATGTTTGCCCTCAATGCGTTTGATCAAAATTCGTATGTTCCTAAGAAGTATAGAACACGTGAATTTCCGTTTCAAAGAGAACGCGGATATACCAATGAAGACGAGATTGAAATCACGATTCCAGAGGGTTTTGTGGTTGAAGCCAAGCCGAATGGATTAGAACAAGATACGGAGTTTGGATATTATAAAATTGAATTCACTACACTAAGTCCAACCAAAATTTTATGCAAACGAAAATTAGTCCTAAAAAAAGGGATTTACGATAAATCCAAATACGAAAACTTTAGAAAGTTTTTAGAAACCATCGCCAAAACCGACAACTCAAAAGTAGTACTAGCAAAAGCCTAACCTTATGAAAAACATCTTTACCATCTTAATTCTAGGGCTATCCACCGTCGTCTTTTCACAAAATCACGAATTAGGAAAAGTAACTGTTGAAGAACTAAAAGAAAAAGTTTGTCCAACGGATACTTCGGCTGCTGCGGCTGTATTGTTTAATGTTGGAAAAACCTATTTTAACTATTCTGGAGATGATGGATTTGAATTAATAACCGAAATCAGCACCAAAATTAAGGTCTACAAAAAAGAAGGGTACGATTTTGCCAACCATTCCGAAAGAATATATGTTGGTGGTAACGGAAACGAAAAAGTGCTTGTTTCTAGAGGAATAACGTATAATTTAGTTGGAGATAAAATTGAAAAATCTAAATTGAGTAGTGATGGAGAATTCACTGAAAAAGTAAATAAATTTTGGAATAGAAAAAAGATAACTATGCCTAATGTAAAAGTAGGTTCTATCATTGAATACAAAATTACGATTTCATCACCTTATACCTGGAACTTTCCAGAATGGGAATTTCAAAAAGAAATTCCAGTAGGCTATTCAGAGTATTCAGCTCTTATACCTGAATACTTTATTTATAATACGCACATGAAAGGGTATTATGCACCTAAAACTGAAAAATCATCTGCTCAAAGATCAATTAATTTCAGTTATACTGAAGATAAAGTTGGGGGAATGATGTCATCTGCACCAAGAAGAATAAATACATTAATGAATTTTCAAGAAAATAAAGTTACTTATAAACTTGAAAATGTTCCCGCCTTAAAAGATGAAGGATATGTAAATAACATTAGTAATTATCAGTCTAAAATTTCATACGAACGATCAGGAACTAGATTTCCGAATTCACCAAGCCAAAGTTTTAACACCGACTGGGAATCAGTCGCAAAATTAATTTACGATAATGATAATTTTGGTCCCGAATTAATTAAGACGGGTTACTTTGAGAAAGATGTAGATGCTTTGTTGAAAGGAAAAACGTCTTCGGATGAAAAAATAAATCTTATTTTCAACTTCGTAAAATCAAGAATGAATTGGACTAATTTCACTGGAATTACGTGTGATGCAGGAGTTAAAAAAGCATATTTAGATAAGAAAGGAAATGCAGCAGAAATCAACCTTATGCTAACGGCAATTTTGCGTTATGTTGGTTTTGAAGCCAATCCCGTTTTAATTAGTACGCGCTCAAATGGAATTTATTTATATCCAAGTTCATCAGCTTATAATTATGTAATTACTGGACTTGAATTGAATAATCAGATTGTATTATTTGATGCGACTAGTAAATATTCACAAGCCAATATTTTACCCATTCAAGATCTAAATTGGTTTGGTAGAATAATCAGAAAGAACGGAAGTTCAGCAGAGATTAACTTAATGCCGAATACCAATTCAAAAGATGTAATCAGTATCATGGGAAGCATTTCTCCACAAGGCGAAGTCACCGGAAAAATTAGAGAACAATATTTTGATTATAATGCTTTTATTTTCAGACAGAACAACAATGAAATTGCGAAAGACAGCTACATAGAAAAATTAGAAAAGAGACATCAAGGGTTAGAAATTGGGGAATATGATGTTCAGAATAAAAATGATTTATCGCAGCCGGTTGTCGAAAATTATGATTTTAAAGCCACCAATTCTGTTGAGATTATTGGCGATAAAATGTATTTTTCCCCTTTCTTATTTTTTGCTGCAACAGAAAACCTATTCAAGCAAGAAACCCGTGAATATCCTATTGACTTCGTGTATCCAAACCAAGATAAATACAATATCAGTATAAAAATACCAGAAGGCTATGCTGTGGAAACCTTGCCTCAAGCAGCAGCTATTGCAATGCCTGAAAATATGGGAAGTTTAAAATATATTATTTCTAATAACGCAGGTCAAATTCAGGTGCTTTATACGCTTGACATCAATCAGGCTATAATTGGTTCAGAATATTATGAAATATTAAAAGGCTTTTATAAAGAAATAGTAAGCAAACAGACTGAAAAAATCGTGCTTAAAAAAGTATAAAAATATGATCAAATTAAGTTTTTCTCTTCTTCTTTTTGTCATGGTCTCCTTCCATGCAACTGCGCAAAAATTAGAATTGGATAGAGTCACAAAAGAAGAACTGGTCGAGAAGAAAAGTCAGAAAGACACTAGTGCTTCGGCGGCAATTTTATTTAAAAAGGGAAAGACAACATTTAAATTTTTATTAAGCGAAAGTAAGTTTGTTTCATATACACAATTCCAAATAAAACTTAAAATCTATAAAAAAGAAGGGCTTAAATGGGCTAATTTCAAAATACCTTATTATGTTGGTTATGATAATCTTAATGATGAATCAGTAAAGATTGAAAGTGCCTACACTTATAATTTAGAGAACGATAAAGTGGTAAAAGCCAAAGTTAGCGATGAAGGGAAATTTGTAGAAAATAGTAATCAGTTTTGGAAAGTAAAATCGTTAACCTTTCCCAATGTAAAGGAAGGATCAATCATTGAGCTGGAGTACGAATTAAAAACGGAAAATATCGCCACTTTACCCGATTTTCAATTCCAATATGATATTCCGGTCAATACGGTTGAATTCGTCACCGAAATTCCTGAAATGTATATCTATAAAGGAATACAAATTGGCTTTGTTGATGTTGCTAAAGAAGAAAAAATAGAAAGTACATCACAAGCACTTAATGATGTCTACAATCAAACCAAATGGATAAGTTTTAAGCAGATTAAGACAACATACAAGGTTAAAGACATACCAGCAATTAAAGAGGAAAGTTATGTAAATAACATCGATAATTATCTCGGTAAAATAGTGCATGAATTACAATTGATAAGAATGCCTGATCAACCAGTTAAGCAAATTGCCACAACTTGGGAAGCGGTTGCCAAATCAATTTTTGAAGAAGAAGAATTCAATACTGCGATAAGCAAATTTGACTATTTTTTAAATGATGCGAGACTGTTTATAAACTCTGGAGCAACGCCAGAAGAAAACACTCAAAAAGTATTCAATTTTGTTAAAAACAGAATGAATTGGAATGGAAAATATGGCTATTACCCGAGAACAAAAATGGAGGTAGCTTACGCCAATAAAGTGGGCAATGTTGCCGAAATTAATTTACTATTAGTTGCAATGTTAAGAATGGCTGGTGTTGAAGCCAATCCGGTTTTAGTGAGTACAAGAGATAATGGCGTAGCTTTATTTCCGAACAGAACACTTTTTAATTACGTAATCGCTGCTGTCAATATAGATGAAAAAACGATTCTTTTAGATGCCACGAGCAAGTACGCGGATCTAAACATTTTGCCTGTTCGAGATTTAAATACTTCAGGACGATTAATCAAGAAAGACGGAAGTTCTGCGGATATTGATCTTATGCCAAAATCGAATTCAAAGGAGGTAATCAATATTATGGCCACTATTTCACCACAAGGCGAAGTTTCAGGAAAAATCAGAGAACAATATTTTGATTATAATGCGTTAGTTTTTAGAGAAAGATACAGCGGAATTGCCAAAGAAAGTTATATCGAAAAACTTGAAAAAAGAAGTACAGGACTGAACATATCGGAATATGATGTTCAGAATACTACCGATTTTGCTTTGCCAATTATCGAGAATTATTCGTTTACTTCGACTAATTCCGTTGAAGGAATTGGTGATAAAATGTATGTTTCACCGTTTTTATTTTTTGCAAGAAGTGACAATCCGTTCAAGCAAGAGGTACGTGAATATCCTGTAGATTTTATGTTTCCCAATCAGGACAAGTTTAATATCAGTTTAATTTTCCCAGCTGGTTATACAGTTGAAACACTTCCAGAGTCAAAAGCAGTAGCCTTGCCAGATAATCTAGGGAGTTTCAAATACGTTATTTCTACTACGGGAAATCAGATTCAGGTGCTTTATACGTTGGATTTAAATCAAGCAGTTATCCCAGCGGAATATTATTTAGCGCTAAAAAATTTCTTTAAGGAAATCGTCAGTAAACAAACAGAAAAAATTGTCCTGAAAAAAGTTTAGCCGTTTTATTATTTCGGAATTGTATCTTTGGCTTACTGAATTTAATAAGCTACAAAAACAATGAATCTAAAAAACTCCCAACTAGAAGTTGACAATTGGATTAAAAATCACGGAGTTCGTTATTTTAACGAATTAACCAATATGGCGCAACTAACGGAAGAAGTTGGTGAAGTAGCCCGAATTATTGCCCGAAGATATGGTGAACAATCCGAAAAGGAAAGCGACAAAAACAAAGATCTTGGTGAAGAATTAGCCGACGTAGTTTTTGTAGTTCTATGTCTGGCAAACCAAACGGGAATTGACTTACAAGCTGCGTTTGATAAAAAACTAGATTTAAAAACCAACCGCGATCACGATCGTCATCACAATAATGAAAAACTGAAATAATTGTAAATTGTGAATGGTAAATTTTGAATTGTAATTCATTGACCATTAAAAGTATAGTATGGCTGAAAATATAATTAAAGTAAAATCATTTGCTTTTGCATTAAGGATTGTTAACTTGTATAAATATCTTTGTAAAGAAAAAAAAGAATTTGTAATCAGTAAGCAATTATTAAGAAGTGGAACAGCTGTAGGTGCTCTTGTTCGTGAGGCTGAGCAAGCAGAAAGCAAATTAGACTTTATACATAAGCTCGCAATTGCTCAGAAGGAAGCTAACGAATCTGATTATTGGTTAGAATTATTGTTTCAGTCAGACTATTTAGATAAATCACAATTTCAATCACTAAAAAATGATATAGTTGAA
The DNA here is from genome assembly GCF_029945805.1 of Flavobacterium sp. Classification (GTDB taxonomy): domain Bacteria; phylum Bacteroidota; class Bacteroidia; order Flavobacteriales; family Flavobacteriaceae; genus Flavobacterium. Next base: position 30,264 of record NZ_JAQSDH010000045.1, on the reverse strand, counting down.
ATTAATAAAATTTTAGCATCAATTATCATCACAACAAAACAGAAGATTGGAAAGCAATAAACGTTCACTATTACGTTCACAACTCACCATTTACAATTCACCATTAAAAAAATGAACTGGATTTTATTAATTATCGCCGGATTGTTCGAAGTCGGATTTGCGACTTGTTTAGGCAAAGCCAAAGAAGCAACAGGGAATATGGTTTATATCTGGTATGTTGGATTTCTGATTTGCTTAACCATCAGCATGGTATTGTTGGTTAAAGTCACTAGAGAGCTTCCAATCGGAACAGCTTATGCAGTTTGGACCGGAATTGGAGCAGTAGGTAGTGTTTTGGTCGGGATTTTTATCTTTAAAGAACCTGCAACTTTTTGGCGTGTATTTTTTATCAGTACCTTAATAATTTCAGTTATTGGTTTAAAAGCAGTTTCAGAATGATGCTCTATTTACAGAAGTCGAAAGTCGAAAGTCAAAAGCTAAAAGTTACAATTACGGGTTCCAAATCGGAAACGAACAGATTGTTATTGCTTCAGGCTTTATATCCAAATCTAAAATTGGAAAATGCTTCAAATTCGGATGATTCAGAAGTGATGCTGCAAGCATTGACAGATGATTTGTCATCCCGAGCGCAGTCGAGGGAATTCAATATTCACCACGCAGGAACAGCTATGCGCTTTCTGACAGCCTATTTCGCCATTCAAGAAAATAATGAAGTTGTACTTACAGGTTCAACCAGAATGAAAGAGCGTCCAATCAAAATTTTAGTTGATGCTTTACGCCAACTTGGAGCCGAAATCAGCTACGAAGAAAATGATGGTTTTCCACCAATCAGAATCAAAGGAAAAAAATTAATTCAGAACAAAGTTTCGCTTGCCGCAAATGTTAGCAGTCAATATATTTCGGCACTTTTACTCATTGCACCCAAATTAGAAAATGGTTTAGAATTCACTTTAGAAGGCAAAGTCACATCCATTCCGTACATCAAAATGACTTTAGCTTTGCTAAACGAAATCGGAGTTGAAACGTCTTTTGTGAGCAACATAATTATAGTAAAACCAAAATTATCAATTATCAATTATCAATTATTAATTGAATCCGATTGGTCCTCGGCTTCCTATTTTTATTCAATCGTAGCATTATCCGAAATCGGAACGGAAATTACTTTATCCAATTACAAACAAAACAGTTTACAAGGCGACTCTGTTTTAGCTGAAATCTATGAAAATTTTGGAGTTGTGACTGTTTTTCTAAAGGATACAATCCAGCTACAAAAAGTTTCTAATTGTCAATCACAAATTATCAATTGTCAATTAAACAACGCTCCCGACATAGCTCAAACCATCGCTGTGACTTGTTTCGGACTCGGAATTAGTTGCCATTTAAAAGGTTTGCATACGTTGAAAATAAAAGAAACCGATAGAGTAGTAGCGCTTAAAATCGAGCTCGAAAAATTAGGTGCACATGTCACGGTTACCAATGAAAGCCTGACTTTAGAAGCATCCGATAAAATCAATTCAGATGTAAAAATTAAAACCTATCAAGACCACCGAATGGCAATGGCTTTCGCGCCTTTGGCTTTAAAAACGAATATAATTATTGAAGATGCGGAAGTAGTTTCAAAATCCTATCCAAGCTTTTGGGACGATTTGAAAGCAATAGGTTTTGACCTTCAGAAAATCCAGTAAACTCATTGCTTCTCGGACTTTGAAGCTTTGAAACTCTTAGATTTTGCAACTTTCTGAAAATAAACAGTAAAACACTTGACAACGCCTATTTGACAATCGTATATTTGCAATCGTTCAAATTTCAGGTGTATTTATCTGAAATCTAATATCTAAAATCTAATATTAAATGAAGTTATCTCATTTCCAATTCAATCTTCCGACCGAATTATTAGCAGAATACCCAGCCGAAAATAGAGACGAAGCCAGATTAATGGTTATTAACAGAAAAGAAAAAACCATAGAACACAAAATGTTCAAAGACATCATTAACTATTTTGATGACGGAGATGTAATGATTTTGAACAATACCAAAGTGTTTCCAGCTCGTATGTACGGAAACAAAGAAAAAACCGGAGCCAGAATTGAAGTTTTCTTATTAAGAGAATTAAATGCTGAGCAACGTCTTTGGGATGTATTGGTTGATCCAGCACGTAAAATCAGAATTGGGAACAAATTATATTTTGGTGATGATGATTCATTAGTAGCCGAAGTAATCGACAATACGACCTCTCGCGGAAGAACATTGCGTTTCCTTTACGATGGTTCGTACGAAGAATTCAGAAGAAAATTGACGGAGCTTGGAGAAACACCAATACCAAAATACATCAGTCGTGAAGTAACGCCTGAAGATGCGGAGCGTTACCAAACTATTTATGCCAAAGAAGAAGGGGCTGTAGCTGCACCAACTGCAGGTTTACACTTCTCAAAACACCTTTTGAAAAAATTAGAAATCAAAGGAATTGACTTTGCTGAAGTTACGTTACACGTTGGTTTAGGAACGTTCAATCCAGTGGAAGTAGAAGATTTATCAAAACACAAAATGGATTCAGAAGAATTAATCATTACTCAAGAAGCGTGTGATATTGTGAATTCTGCCAAAGTAAAAAAGAAAAGAATTTGCTGTATCGGAACCACTTCTATGCGTGCCATAGAAAGTGCCGTTTCATCACAAAGAACGTTGAATACCTTCTCAGGGTGGACCAACAAATTCATTTTTCCACCCTACGATTTCAGTATCGCTGATTGTATGGTGACCAATTTCCACACACCAAAATCGACATTGTTAATGATGGTTTCTGCTTTCTGTGGTCACGATTTGATGAAAAAAGCTTACGAAGAAGCAATCAAAGAAAAATACCGTTTCTACTCTTACGGAGACGCCATGTTGATTATTTAATCTGAATTGTCACGCTGAGCGCAGTCGAAGTGCTTATATAGTAGTCCCAATCTAGTCAATAACTAGATTGGGATTTTTTTTTAGGAGCGAATGGTTCGGGCATTTCAATAAACCCTATTCCTGCTGTCCGTTGCAATCTTTTTTTTGTCACATCGAGCGCACTCGAGATGCTTTCATAAAATAAAAAAAGGATTTCCACTGCCATCAGGGCTAAATACAATCTATAGTTAAATTTCTTTTTACTTTTCCCTTTTTACTTTTCCCTTTTTTTCTACTTTTACAACACAAATAAATACACCAATGACATTTCAAAATACACTCGAATTTGCGCAGCAACTCGATGCTCAAGACGATTTAAAAGACTACAGAAACGAATTCATTTTTCCACAGCACAACGGAAAAGAGGTGATCTATTTCACCGGAAATTCGTTAGGATTACAACCCAAACGCACTAAAAAATATGTTGACGATGTAATGAATGATTGGGCAAATCTTGCCGTTGAAGGTCATTTCTATTCCGAAAAACCGTGGTGGGATTATCACGAACGTTTTGCGAATCCGTTAAGTAAATTGGTTGGAGCAAAGCCTTCAGAAATTACGGTGATGAATACGTTGACAGTAAATTTACACTTACTGATGGTTTCCTTTTATCGTCCAACAAAAACACGTTACAAAATCATCTGTGAAGAAAAAGCCTTTCCGTCTGATCAATATATGTTTCAAAGTCAGGTGGATTTTCATTCCCGAAACTTCGGGATAAATAAAGAGGATGCAATAGTTGAAATCAAACGTAGAGAGGGTGAACACAACATTCGGTTAGAAGACATTTTGGCTAAAATCAATGAAGTTGGTGATGAATTAGCATTGGTATTAATCGGTGGAGTGAATTATTACACTGGACAAGTTTTCGATATGAAAGCCATTACCGAAGTCGGTCACAAAGCCGGAGCTGTAGTTGGTTTTGATTTAGCGCATGCTGCCGGAAACATCAAATTAGAATTGCACGATTGGAACGTAGATTTTGCGGCTTGGTGCTCTTATAAATACATGAATTCTGGCCCGGGAAATGCTTCGGGTTGCTTCATCCATGAAAAACACCATCAAGCCGATTTACCAAGATTTGCAGGTTGGTGGGGACACAATAAAGAACGTCGTTTCAAAATGGAACCAACGTTTGATCCTGTTCACGGAGCCGATGGTTGGCAAATAAGTAATTTACCGATTTTGTCTTTAGCGCCTTATTTGGCTTCGGTGGAATTATTCGCAGAAGTCGGAATGGATAAACTAATCCAAAAAAGAAATCAAATTACAGCCTATTTAGAATTCGTATTACGCGAAATCGACAAAGAAATCGACGGAACCGAATTCGAAATCATAACGCCAACAAATCAAGAAGAACGAGCCTGTCAATTATCGGTTTTACTCCACGGACAAGGTAGAAGTTTATTTGATTACCTAATGAAAAACGGAGTAATCACCGATTGGCGCGAACCAAACGTAATTCGTTTTGCACCAGCACCATTTTACTGCTCGTACGAAGACATGTATAACTTTGGACAAATACTAAAACAAGGAATTTTAAAAGGATAATTTAAGAAGGGTTAGAGGTTTTCAGGTTATAAATACTTATAAATAAACCCATTGATGCAATTATCATTAGTTTAATGAAAAATAGATTTTTACCTTATTTTGAGTTCAATTAGAAAAACAATGTCAGTCTGAGCTTGTCGAAGACCTTTTTTAAAGTACTTCGACAAGCTCAGTGTGACAAACTGCAAATAATTGGCGCTACTATAAAATTGTACTAACTGTTTAACTTAATTCATTTATCAAATCTGTAATCCAAAAATCCATAATCCGATAATCTAAAACAAAATGACCAAACAACAAATCATAGACACTTTCGATCCAAGTCAACCCGGTTTAGCTGATGCAACCATTTTTGGATTACCCTTTTCAGCCGAACAATCCGAAATTATAATCATTCCAGTGCCGTGGGAAGTAACCGTAAGTTACGGCTCTGGTGCATCTGATGGCCCCGAAGCGGTTTTAGACGCGTCGTTTCAAGTCGATTTAAATCACCAAGATTTTCCCGAATTATGGAAACTCGGAATGTACTATGATAACGCGCCAGAACATTGGAAAATCAATTCCAATTCCTATAAAACGTTGGCTCAGCCTATCATTCATGCATTAGAAAAAGGAGAAGAGTTGAACCATCATCCCGCTTTAGTAGCCGATTTGGTAACCATAAATAAAGCATGCCGCGATTTGCATACAGAAGTAAAAGAAAAAGTGTTATTCTGGATGAATCAAGGGAAAAAAGTAGTGCTTCTTGGTGGAGATCATTCTACACCATTAGGCTATTATGAAGCCTTGGCCTCAATTCACGATAATTTCGGAATCCTGCATCTCGATGCGCACATGGATTTGCGAATTGCCTACGAAGGCTTTACGTTCTCGCATGCGTCAATAATGTACAATGCATTACAAATTCCACAAATATCCAAGATTGTTCAAGTGGGAATTCGCGATTTCTGCGAACAAGAAGTTACTGTGGCAAAAGAATCTAAAGGAAGAGTTTTAATTAATACCGATGCGGATTTAAAAGCCGAATCTTTTGAAGGGAAAACGTGGGCACAACAATGCGATGCAATTATGGCAAGTTTGCCTCATAAAGTGTGTATCAGTTTTGATATCGACGGAATGTATCCTTGGTATTGCCCCAATACGGGAACTCCGGTTCCAGGTGGATTTTCATTCGAACAAGCCACTTATCTATTCAATAAACTAGCCGCAAGCGGAAAAGAAATCATAGGTTTTGATTTAGTTGAAGTAGCACCAGGCGAGAATGACGATTGGGACGGCAATGTAGGCGCCCGAATGTTATTCCATATGTGTGGTGTTTTAGCTAAAAATAACGGATTGAATGTTGGAAATAAAATACTTTTTGATAGAAAATAATTCATTTTCAAATCCATTAGAATCCACCACTATTGCAAGCAGAACCGTAATTCTATAAACTTTGCGCTAAATCATATAACCCCAACATCAAATGGTTGTCGTTACTTTGCCTTGTAACTAATAACTATTGAATTATGAAAAAGGTACTATTGATTTTCGCCACTGTAGCTGTAATTGTATCGTGTAAAAATACAGACAAGCAAGGAGTAGTAGTTGATGAAGCGCGTCAAGTGACTATTGATTCTATGAAGACAGTAGCTCAAAAACAATATATCATTGATTCAATGAATACAGTTTATAAAGCGCAAGAGAAACAAAAAGAAGTAGTGATTGTAAATAATCAACAACCTGCTGCTGCAGCTCCGGCAAGAAAAAAATGGAGTGGTGCTGCTAAAGGAGCCGTAATCGGAGCCGGAGTAGGTGCTATAACAGGCGCTGCAATAAGTAAGAAAAAAGGAGAAGGAGCTATTATTGGTGGTTTGGCGGGCGCAGGATTAGGAGCTGGTACAGGTGCAATTATTGATGATAGTAAGAAGAAATAAAAAGGTACATAATGATTTTGGTAAAACGAGTTAACGGCAGGGATGGTGTTAACTCGTTTTTTTATTGGATTGAATTACGTTATAAAATCCCTAACTCTTTCATACACTGTTTCATCGACTGATACGTTCTTTCAATATCATTGTCTAATCCTATTGAAAAACGAATTAAACCATCCGTTAATCCCATCGCTTTTTGTTCTTCAAGTGGAATTTCAGAAGAGGTAGAACTCCCAGGCGCACTAAACAACGTTTTATAAAAACCTAAACTTACCGCCAAATACCCTAAGTTTCGCTCCTGCATCAATTCCATCAATTCATTGGCTTTATCCAAAGTCCCCACATCAATAGTCATCATTCCACCAAAACCATATTCTTTATTAATCATCGAAGCATACAATGCATGACTCGGATGACTTTCCAAACCAGGATATACCGTTTTAATGCCTTCATTTTCAAACTTCTGAGCCAAATACAAACCGTTATAACTGTGCTGCTTCATTCGAATGTGAAGCGTTCTCAGGTTTTTCATCACGCTCGCACTTCGCATACTATCCATCGTTGGTCCAAGCAACATGCTCGCACCCGAATTCACATCTTTCAAACTATTGATAAAATCTCTCGAAGCACAGGTAACACCGCCAACCGTATCGCTACTTCCATTAATATATTTGGTCAAACTGTGTATCACAATATCGGCACCTAATGAAATCGGCGCTACAGATAAAGGCGAAAAAGTATTGTCAACTACTAAAGTAAGCTTGTATTTTTTGGCAATTTTAGCCAGCGAAGCAATATCTGCAACTTCTAATAATGGATTACTTACTGTTTCGCAGTAAAGAACTTTCGTTTCCGGAGTGATGGCAGCTTCAACAATATCTAGTTTTGTAATGTCTACAAACGACGTTTTGATGCCAAATCGTGGCGTAAAGTTTTTCAAAAAAGCATACGTTCCGCCATAAATCGTTCGGCTCGAAACAATGTGGTCACCATTGCTGCACAACTGTAAAAGTGTCGGCGTAATAGCACCCATTCCAGAAGCAGAAACATTTGCAGTCTCCGTTCCCTCCATAGCGGCCAAGGCTTTGTCTAAATATAAATTACTCGGTGACGAATGTCTCGAATACAAATAACAGCCTTCAGCATTACCTTCAAACGTGTCAAACATCGTTTTAGCCGATAAAAAAGTATACGTCGAACTGTCCGAAATCGATGGATTCACACCACCAAATTCGCCAAAATATTGTAAATCTTGAATATTGTCTGCAGGATTAAAGTCTTTCATAGTTGTATCATTGCGAGGAACGAAACAATCGCATCCTCAATTAGTTTTATTTTTTGAAGCTAATTCCAGCTTCCCACTGCAATCTTTTTCAGGATTGCTTTCCCTTTCGCTTCACTACAGGGCAATCCTAAAAAAGGATTTTCATTGCAAACACGGAGTGTTCACCGAACACCATTAATAAATATAAACTTGTTTAGGTAATCTGGGCTAGGGTTTTTCGTTACCTTGTAACAATCATCAAAAAAACAAAATATCAGATTTAATGTCAACATAAAATCAAAATAATAGATTATAAAACTATATTTATTAATTTTAATAGAAATATTAACTACTTTTGAAATACAATAATTAATTATGCCGATTTTTTAACCGCAACTTCAACCCATGGACGCCACCGATAAAAAGTTACTTGAATTACTGCAACACGACACCAAGAAAACCACCAAAGAACTTTCGGTAAAACTCAACCTTTCGGTAACGGCAGTCTACGAACGTGTTAAAAAACTAGAACGCGAAGGCTTCATCGAAAAGTACGTCGTCTTGTTAAATCGGAATAAAATCAACAAAGGATTTGTCGTTTTCTGTCATTTAAAGTTATTGCAACACACCAAAGAATTCATCAATCAATTCGAAAAAGAAGTTGTAAAACTAAACGAAGTTTTAGAATGTTTTCACGTCAGTGGCGATTACGATTACATCCTCAAAATCTGCGTAAAAGACATGCGAGAATACAGAGAGTTTATGGTTACAAAGCTTACATCCTTGCAGCATATTGGCAGTACACACAGCACATTTGTGATAGGTGAAGTCAAAAATACTACCGCTTTTACCATCTAAATTTCTAAAAAAAACGCAATCAAAGAAAATCATTTTTAACCTAAGTTGCTTATTACATAATGAATGATCTGGTAAACGCTGGCTGTATCCTATGTTTAGTGGCTTGTTCATAGGCATAGGCCAAAGCGATTATTTCACCTTCACGATAAGCACCACTAAAAAATGATAGTCCTACAGGCAACTCATATACTTTTCCGCACGGCACACTAATATGAGGATAACCACTCATTGCCGCAGGAGCGGTCAAAAACACATCGCCCCAACGATCACCATAAATAGTGTCAATGCTGCACGATGGTCCCATAGTTAATCCCGTTATAGCATCGAGATTATTTTTTTGCATAACGGTATCCAGAATTTGTTTTGTACCGTTATGACTTTTAGCTAAGGCAGCAGTATATTCGGCAGTATCCAAACCGTTCTTGGTCTCACACATTTCTAAAATTTCTTGTTTAAACGTGGGCATGGTTTTGTCTTCGTTTTGTTTGTTGTAGGCAATAACTTCTGCTACTGTTTTTACCTTAGCATTAGTATTCGAAAGATATTTATTCACACCATATTTAAACTCATATTTCAGTACTACGAGCTCATCAGCACCCAAGGCATTAACGCGGTCTAAGTATTCAATTTCTACTATAACAGCACCTTGTTGTTTTAAAACGTTTACTGCTTTTTCTTGTAAGTGGTTCAAAAACTGATTGGTGTATTTTTTCTTTTCGACTCCAATTCTTTTGCCTTTCAATCCATTGATATCAAGGTATTTTGTGTATTTCGTTACTTTTCCAGCACTTTCTTTCGTAATAGCATCAGATTCATCAATGCCTGCCAAAATTTCCAAAAGTATCGCAGCATCAGTAACGGTTCTAGTTAGTGGGCCAGCCGTATCTTGTGTATGCGAAATTGGTATTATTCCGGAGCGGCTTACTAAGCCAACAGTGGGTTTAATTCCAACCACTCCACTTACCGAAGCGGGACAAGTAATTGATCCATCCGTTTCTGTACCAATCGCAATAGCACATAAATTTGCTGCCACAGCTGAACCCGAGCCCGAACTAGAGCCACAAGGTGAATGATCCAATATGTAAGGGTTTTTAGTTTGTCCACCGCGACTACTCCAACCCGAACAGGAATTCGTAGAACGAAAGTTGGCCCATTCACTCAAATTGGTTTTTCCTAATAAAACCGTGCCCGCATCTCGCAATCGCTTTACAATAAAAGCATCTTTTTCTGCTTGGTGTCCAAGCATAGCAAGCGCACCTGCAGTGGTCATCATTTTATCGGCAGTGTCAATGTTGTCTTTTATTAAAATGGGAATTCCGTGTAATGCTCCTCTTGTTTTTCCTTCTTTGCGTTCTTTGTCCATTGTTTTTGCAATTGCCAAAGCATCGGGATTGATTTCGATAACAGCATTTAGTTTTGGACCGTTTTTATCTATAGCTTCGATTCGGTCTAGGTATAATTTGGTGATTTGTTCCGAACTGTAATCTCCCTTTACCATTTTATCTTGAAGTTCAGCTACGGTAATTTCATTCAATTCGAAATTATCTTCTGCGCTATCAGTTTTAGTAGTCGTTGCTGTTTCTGTTTTCTTATCAGAACAAGCAGCCACAGCAAATAGAGTAGTGGTCAATCCGGCAGCCGCCAGACTACTATTGGTTAAAAAAGCTCTTCTTTTCATAAATGATATTTTTTAAGATGTAGGGATAAAGTTTATTAGATGGTTAAAAGTACAAAAATCTTGTTGCAATTATATTTAATCAGAAACAATAAAAAGGCAATGTCATTCTAATCCTATTGAAAGACACAATTTACTATATTTGTCTACGAAACATCCTCTCTATGAAATTTTTTAAGAAACTGCTTTTAGGCTTATTATCCATAATAATACTCATCGCACTATCCTTATTTGCATACCTCCAATATACTAAACCCAATTATCAAGGCGAAGAAAACTTAAAAAACCTCAGTACCGAAACCACTGTCTACTTTGATGAGTATGGTGTTCCGCATATTTATGCTGCTACACAAAAAGATGCCATGGTAACTTTAGGCTATGTGCATGCGCAAGATCGACTTTGGCAAATGGAACTCATGCGTCGTATTGCACCTGGGCGACTTTCAGAAATTTTCGGAAATCCCGCATTGAAAACGGATAAATTTTTTGCTGGAATTGGAATAGAGGAAAATTCTAAAAAAGCTGTCGCCGCTATGGATAAAAATTCTCAAACCTACATTTTGGCAAACGCCTATCTTGACGGAATCAATCAGTACATCGAAGAAGGAAAAACACCAGTGGAAATTACTTTATTAGGAATCAAACAAGAAAAATTTACCTTGAACGATGTCTATAATATATTCGGATATATGTCATTCAGCTTTGCCATGGCACAAAAAACGGATCCGTTGCTAACAGAAATTCGCGATCGTTTTGGAATGGAGTATTTAAAAGATTTTGGAATCGATGGTTCATTGGCAACAAAACAATTAAAAACGAATAAGGGCAAATACAAAGAATATACAACAATAGCAAAATCAGTTGCGAGTTTATTAGAAAATGCGCCTGTGCCCGCTTTTATAGGAAGTAATAGTTGGGTTATTGGTGGAAACAAAACAAAAAACGGCAAAGTGATTTTGGCAAATGATCCCCACATCATGTATTCACAACCCGGAACTTGGTATGAAGCGCATATCGTTTGTCCTGATTATGAAATGTACGGCCACTACATCGCGGGAACGCCATTTCCGCTTTTAGGACACAACCGCAAGTACGCTTATGGACTAACAATGTTTGAAAATGACGACTTAGATTTCTTTGAAGAAGTGAACAATCCAAACAATGAAAAGGAATATAAAACGGTTGAAGGATATAGAAACTACACTTATAAACAAAAAATTATCAAGGTTAAAGATAGTGCGGATTACAAACTAAATGTCAAAACTTCCCAACACGGGCCAATAGTAAACGGCTTATTAGATGGTTTGAAACCAAATGAATCCGTTGCGATGTCATGGATTTATACCCAACAAAAAAATCAAATTCTGGATGCCGTTTATGAATTATCGCACGCCAAAGATTTAGAAAATTTTCATAAAAACATAGAACTAATCAAAGCGCCAGGATTGAATATTATGTATGGCGATGCCAAAGGTAATATTGCTTGGATCACTTCTGGAAAGTTGTATAAAGTAGATAAATCGGTCAACACCAACTTCATCTTAAACGGAGCCAACGGCATTGACGATAAGAAAGAGTTTCTTCCGTTTGCTAAAAATCCAGCCGCTATTAATCCAACATGGAATTATGTGTATACTTCCAATAACCAACCTGAAGCTATTGACGGCTATTTGTACCCAGGATATTATCTTCCAAAAGACAGAGCCATGCGAATTGACGCATTGTTAGCTCCAAAAAATGATTGGACCAAAGAAGATGTTTCTAAAATGATAGTTGATAATACATCGGCTACAGCTCAAACTATAGTGGCAAATATGACTAAGCCATTGGATACATCCAAATTTTCACAAAACGAAAAGCAAGCGTTAAGCATTCTAAAACAATGGAAAGGAACACATGATTTAGAAGATATCGCGCCAAGCATTTACAACAAATGGTTCTACTTTTATTTGAAAGATACTTTTGAAGATGAATTGGGCGAAGAAAATTTCAAATTATTATTGGGCACGCACATTGTCAAGCAAATGATTGAGGCCCAAACTCAGAATGCAGTCTCGCCTTGGTGGGATAATGTTTCAACCAAAAATAAAACAGAAACGCAAGCTGAAATACTAACAAAATCCTTTAAAGAAGCCGTCGCTTCCTTAGAAAGTCAATTGGGTTCGGATGTCAGTCAATGGAAATGGGAGAAAGTACATAAAGTGGAATTCCAGCATCCTATTGGGAAAGTAAAACTATTCAGTAAGTTTTTTAATGTTGATACGTTTGGAATTTCGGGAACCAATGAAGTAATCAATAATCAATTGTTTACCTATTCTGATGATGCCCAAATTCAAGTAAAAGGCGGTCCGTCAACAAGAAGAATAATTGATTTTTCGGATATTGAAAACAGTTGGAGCATCTTACCAACAGGACAATCCGGCAACCCGATGAGTCAACACTATAGAGATCAGTCCGATATGTTTGTCAAAGGAAAATTCAGGAAAATGAAATTGAATAAGGAAGAGATCATCAAAACATCAACCAAACTCGTTTTCAAACCGAAAAGCTAACACAGATTGCACAGATTGGCACATATTGGCACAAATTATTTTTTTAGAAGGCACATTGGTTTTGAACGAATTTATCTGTTTTAATCTGTGAAATCTGTGTTTCTAATTGCAGCTGTGTTCCTTTATCTCTGTTAATCTGCGAAATCTGCGTTTAAATAATTAAATTTGCAAAACCGTTTAGTATAAATAAATGCAAAGTCCTCAAAAAATTGCTGTTGTAGGTTCGGGCTTAGTCGGAACATTGTTAGCAATCTATCTCAAAAAGCAAGGTCATACCGTTCACGTATTTGACCGAAGTCCCGATATCAGAACAGTTGAATTTTCTGGTCGTTCCATTAATTTAGTAATGTCAAACCGCGGTTGGAAAGCCATGGAAGACGTTGGTCTTGATGATGAAATTCGCAAAATTGGTATTGCAGTTGACAAACGAGCGATTCATTTAAAAGATGGAAAGCTGAATTATCAGAATTACGGTAAAGATGGTGAAGCAATTTTCTCTTTGTCTCGTGGAATTTTGAACAGAAGAATGATTGATTTGGCTGAAGCCGAAGGAGTTGAATTCTTTTTTGAACATAAAATTTGGGACATTACGTTAGCGGATGCCACTTTGCATATTGGGGAAACCGAAAGAGGCGAGTGGACTGAACTCAAATACGACAAATGCTTTGGTGCCGATGGTGCTTTTTCTAGAATTCGCCACAGAATGCAACGTCAAAGTATGTTTGACTACTCGCAAGAATTCATGAAAATGGGTTACAAAGAATTGCATATTCCCGCAAATCCTGATGGAACACATAAAATAGACAAGAATTCATTACACATTTGGCCAAGAGGAAATTTTATGCTAATGGCGTTGTCCAATTTGGATGGAACTTTTACTTGTACCTTATTCATGCCGTTTGAAGGCGAAAATTCGTTTGAGCATTTAAAAGATGAAGCCACGTTAGTAACTTTCTTTGCCGAATTTTTCCCGGATACCAAAGAAGTAATTCCGGATCTGGTCGAAGATTTCTTTAAGAATCCAACCAGTTATTTAGTAATGACCAAATGTTTTCCATGGACACATGGCGATAATGTCGCGCTAATTGGCGATTCGGCTCATGCAATTGTTCCTTTTTATGGTCACGGAATGAATGCTGGCTTTGAGGATATTACGATTTTAAGCGAAATGATTTCCAAATACGGTGATGATTGGGAAACAATTTTTAAAGAATACGAAATTTCCAGAAAACCCAATGCTGATGCTATTGCCGAACTTTCTTTCAGAAATTTTATGGAAATGAGTTCCAAAACTGCAGATGAGAATTTCTTATTACAAAAGAAAATAGAAAAGTGGTTTTCAGATAAACATCCCGATAAATGGATGCCATTATATAGCAGAGTTACATTCAGCTTGCAACCTTATTCCGAAGCTTTAGCCATTGGCGATCTTCAAAATAAAATTATGGAAGAAGTAATGCAAATGGAAAATATTCAAGAAAAATGGAATAGCGCAGAAGTTGAAAATAAAATAATTTCTTTACTGAAATAAGTTTTCAATATCAATTTCAAAAGTCAATTTCAATTTCAAAAATTGAACATTTTGATTGTCATTGCTATTGTTATTGCTATTGAAGCTCTATTCTTCCCGATGCACTTTAGTAAAATCAAACGCGGGTTTACAAACAGAAATATAATCACACGGTTCGTCAAACGGATTCGAATATTGAACTCTAGTATTCTTTTCGATTTTAATAGATTGTCCGGCTTCTAAGATTATAGTTTCCCCTTCAATTATAAATTGTTTTTTACCTGAAATGATATAAGTGTATTCTTCAAACTCTGGTGTTTGATATGGCTCACTCCATTTTGGCGGAGCAATCATGTGCGCAATAGAGATTTCATGGTTGTCGGTAGTCGGAATTCCGTGATGTTCTTCAATCACTTTTCCATCAGTAGTCGGAACTACAAACGGCGATTTTTGTATGCGGTATTTTTTCATAATTACTTTTTAAACATTTTACTCAAAACTCCGAAAACACCACGAATAAAACTTGCGCTTGTAACCACTTTTACAACTGATTTTGTAATGACAGTAGCTGTGCTGGGTTCGCTGCTTTTGCGCTCCTGAACCTTGGTTTCCTCTTCGGTCTCCGCTTGCTGAATGGCATCATTAATCTTTTTGTTTAACATTTCGTAAGCGCTATCGCGATCAAGTTCTTCAGCATATTTCCGAACCAATTTTGATTTGGCATTGATTTCTGATATTTCAGTTTCAACCAAAACATCCATTCGGCTCATTGGTGCACGCATCATCGTTGCGGCTAACGGTGTCGGAATTCCTTTTTCGTTCAACGCTGTTACAAAGGCTTCTCCAATTCCTAAACTCGTCAGCATTTCATCTGTTTTATAGTATTTGGATGTTGGATAATTATCGGCAGTTTGCTTGATGGCTTGTCTGTCATTTGCAGTAAAAGCGCGCAAAGCATGTTGAATTTTTAATCCTAATTGTGCCAAAACACTTGCTGGAACGTCCATTGGGTTTTGGGTAACAAAATAAACACCAATTCCTTTTGAACGGATTAATTTGATTATGGTTTCAATTTGTTCTAGTAATGCTTTGCTGGCTTCATTGAAGATTAAATGCGCTTCATCAATAAAAATAACAAGTTCGGGTTGGTCGGCATCACCTTTCTCGGGCATTTGTTGATATATTTCCGCCAACAAACTCAGCATAAAGGTGGAAAATAGTTTTGGCTTATCTTGTATATCCGTCAAGCGGATGATATTTACATAGCCTTTCCCATTTTCATCTATTCGCATCAAATCATCAATTTCAAACGACTTTTCTCCAAAAAAAATATCACCGCCTTGTTGTTCTAATTCGATAATTTTACGCAAAATAATGCCAGTAGTTGCCGTAGAAATCTTTCCGTAGTTTTCCTCAATTTCTTCCTTGCCTTCCTCGGTGATATAATTCAGCACTTTTTTGATGTCTTTTAAATCCAACAATGGCATTTTATTGTCGTCACAATATTTAAATAGTACCGAAACAACACCAGTCTGCGTATCATTCAAATTTAATATTCTTGAAAATAATACGGGGCCAAATTCAGAAACTGTAGCTCTAAGGCGTACACCATTTTGTTGTGAAAGCGACATTAATTCTACAGGAAAAGAAGCGGTAGTATAAGGTAGATTTATTTTAGCATGACGTTCTGTGATAAAAGGTTTTTCTTCGCCTTCTTTAGCAATTCCTGAAAAATCACCTTTAATGTCCATCATCAACACCGGAATCCCAAATGAAGACAATTGTTCAGAAAGTACTTGAATGGTTTTTGTTTTTCCAGTTCCGGTAGCGCCAGCAATTAATCCGTGGCGATTCAAGGTTTTTAGAGGAATCTTTATATAAGTATCCGCTAGTGCTTCTCCATTTAAAATGGCTCCGCCAAGAATAATACTGTCCCCTTTTGATGTGTAGCCTTCGTTTATATAATTACTAAATTCTGTGGATGTTGACATTAAATATATTTTAGATTATAAAGATATTGCAAAATACTATTTTTTTTTAAAAGCATCAAGTGTTATTTGATGGTCCACAGTTTATACTTAAAATTATTGTGTGGTTGATTATGTCAGTTTTGTTTTTATGGAATCTATAAAATGTTTTATTGTATATGGATTAGCTTTAAACTTTAATAATTGGTTTGTTTTTTAAACTTAAAAAATGAAAGAATCAGTTAAAATATTCCAATTTAAAACTTGTGTACTTAAAATCACTATGTTTTTTTTATTGAGATGCTTTTTCTTTACATAAATTTAACATTCGAAAGAAAACATGGTTTTTAAATACATATTTAACATTTTTAGCGTTATAGTTATAATAATTGCAGTGAAAACATTAAAAATAATAATATTCTCCTTCAATATTTACTAATAGTTTAAAATGTATATAATTATTGTATTACTCTATTTAAAGCTAAGTGTTATTAAAAGCAAAAAAAATTTTTTTATTTAAAGTAAAAAATTAAATTTGCTCCTGATCAAGTTTATAAACAACTATAACTTATAATTTATTAAAACTTTTAAAATTTAAAAAAATGGCAAACGTTAAAAAAGAAGGCGGTTCAAAAGGCGTAGGAATGATTTCAGGAATCATCATTGTAGCATGTATTTTTGTGGGATGGTTAATTTGGCAATTTATTATGGGGAATGGCGCTAACTTTGAAGGCGGTGTGAATACTGGACATCCAATTTCAGGAAATTATTTGGCAATGGTATATAAAGGTGGGCCAATTGTACCAGTTTTGTTAGGGTTATTGCTGATGGTAGTTGTATTTTCATTTGAGCGTTTTGCGGTTATTTCAAAAGCAGCTGGAAAAGGAAACTTAGATACTTTCATGAGAAAAATTACAGCTGATATCAAAGGTGGTAATATCGAAGAGGCTATTGTTGCTTGTGATAAACAAGAAGGTTCTGTTGCAAATGCAGTAAAATCAGCTTTAGTTAAATATCAGGATGTTAAAAAGGAAGGCTTCAATAGTGAAGAAGCAGCGGAAACCATTCATAAAGAAATTGAAGAAGCTACAGCTCTTGAAATGCCAATGTTAGAGAAAAACTTAACAATTCTTTCCACTTTAGTGTCTCTTGGTACACTTGCAGGTTTGTTAGGAACAGTAACAGGGATGATTAAAGCGTTTGGTGCATTAGCCTCTACAGGAACTCCAGATCAAGCTGCATTAGCAAATGGTATTTCGGAAGCTTTGATTAATACAGCTACAGGAATCTCTACCTCTGCTCTAGCAATTGTAACTTACAACTTCTTTACTTCTAAAATTGATACCTTGACGTATTCTATCGATGAAGCGGGTTCAACAATCGTGAATGCATACAGAAAATTCAGAGGAAGTTTAAAAAATTAATTCAATTAATTGATTCACTATTAATTGATAAAAAACAAATAAATAATGGGTAAAATAAAAATGTCCAAAAAGTCAACATCCATCGATATGACGGCAATGTGTGACGTGGCTTTCCTTTTGCTTACCTTCTTTATCTTAACGGCAACGGCAAAAATGCCCGAACCCCTTCCGGTCGATACACCTTCTTCAACAGTGCAAACAAAATTGCCTGAAACAGGATTGGTAACCATCACAGTAGGAAAAAAAGATGGAAAAGAGCAAGTTTTTATCGGAATGAAGGACAGAGTAATTCGTAAGGGTGCTCTTGATTATATGTCTCAGATGTATAAAGTTCCTTTTACCGATAAAGAAAAACAAGAATTTATGCTAATGGATGAATTTGGTGTGCCGATAGGAGAATTGAAGCGAATATTGGCTTTGAAAGGCGCTGACCGAGTTAAAGATGGAATGCAATCAGGAATTCCTGTTGATTCTATTGGAGACAATAACCAATTGAAAGATTGGATACAATACGCAAGAAAAGCAAATATTGATAACGGCGCTGATAAAGAGCTGCAGTTTGCAATCAAAGGCGATGCTAAAGAAGAATATCCCCAAATCAAAAGAGTTATGGATATTTTACAAGACCAAAAAATCAATAGCTTTAATTTAGTTACTGGTTTAAGAGGAAAAGATTATTAATTGTATAATAATAATATAAAATGGCTGAATTAAATACTGGGGACTCCGGTGGTAAAGGTGGCAAAGTAAGAAGTAAAAAATCCAATGCAAAGGTAGATTTAACTGCCATGGTGGATTTAGCTTTCTTATTAATTACGTTCTTTATGTTGACTACCTCATTATCAAAACCTCAATCCATGGATTTAGGATTGCCAGATAAAGAGGATGATAAGACTAAACAAAAACCTATGAAAACGGATCAAAGAAGAACTATGACCATTATCATGGGAAAGGATAACCAAATAAAATGGTATCACGGACTTCTTGAAGCACCTGAACCAAATGGGAAACCTACCGATGCGGTTTACGGCAAAAATGGGCTTCGTAAAGAAATCCTGAAAAGAGTAAAATCGGTTGAAGAATATTGTAAAACAAGACCAAATAACAAAAAAGGTGATGGGTTGATTGTTATTATCAAACCCTCTAAAAAATCTACCTATAGAAATTTAGTTGATGTTTTGGATGAAATGGCAATATCAAAAGTGCCAACGTATGCCATTGTAAATGACATTACTCCCGAAGAGCAAAAATTAATTGACGAAATGAACAAGTAATGTTCCAATGTTAATCAAAAATATACTAAAAAATGAAGTTAGACTTATTTAATAAACAGTGGATAGACATCGTTTTTGAAGGGCGTAATAAAGCCTATGGCGCTTATGAGTTACGTCAGGAAAATTCAAAAACCTCGGTTCGTGCACTTATCATTGGAGCATTAGTTTTTGGACTAGCAGTAAGCGCACCGCTTATTATTAGTTTGATTCCTGATATGTCAAAAGAAGAGGTAAACATGGATCAAAAGATTGTGACGGTAAAGTTACCACCAAAAGAGCTTCCCAAAGATCTTCCACCACCGCCACCTCCTCCTCCAAAAGTGGACCAGGTAAAATTTGTTAAGCCCGTAGTGGCAAAAACAGAGGAAATTGTTGAAGAGCCACCAAAAATCGTTGAAATAAAAGAAAAGAAAATTGGAGCTGAAACAATTAAAGGTGATCCCGACGCTCCCTTGTCCATTGAGCCTGTTGGGAAAGGTCCAAGTGAAGTTGTGGGAGAAGACAATACCATCTACAACACAGCGGGTATTGAGGTGAAACCAGATTTCCCAGGTGGAATGGCAAAGTTCTACAGTTACATTCAAAGAACATTTCAACCTGTAGAAGATGAGAATTTTCCTGGTGGTAGAGTATTCGTCAGTTTCGTTGTTGAAAAGGACGGTAGCCTTACAGATATCAAAATCATAAGAGACGCAGGTTACGGAACAGGAAAAGAAGCGGAACGAGTTTTGAGAAAATGTCCGAAATGGGTTCCTGGTGAGCAAAATGGTAAAAAGGTTAGAGTTTTATACTCTTTACCAATTGTTTTCCCAAAATCAGAATAGATGATTTCACCTTTCATAGAAAATTTTCAGAAGAAATCGCTTAAAGAGCGGTTTCTTCTCGTTATAGGGATCTTGTTTTTTTTGATTTATTTAACATTAGGCCTCATAATCATATTTTGGAAGTCCTTACCTTTAGCGTTAGAATATAAATATAGAATTGCTTTTGGAGTTTTGCTAATAGTTTATTCCTTTATACGGTTTTTGCGCTTCTTTAATAAAGAATAAAATTAGAAATGAATAAATTAACTAAAACGTTTATTGGCTTTATTTTGATTACTTTGATTTTTGTTTTTTCTTGTCAAAACAAAAATGAAATCATGGATACAATTATTGCAGGAAAAGCAACGGTTTATGTTGATGAATCTGTACTGCCAATAATCGAAGATCAAGAAGCTGTTTTCGAAACAGAATACACTGCAAAACTGCTTTTGGTTTCCAAATCAGAAAAAGAAATTGTCAATTCATTATTAAGTGATACCGCAAGAATTGCAATACTATCTAGACCATTAAGTGAAAAAGAGTTGGAAGTTTTTCAATCAAAAAAAATAAGGCCAAGAACTACTCCATTTGCAACAGATGCGGTTGCCTTTATAAAAAGAAAAACAGCAAAAGACACACTAATTGCATTGCAAGATGTAATTGATTTTTTAAAAGGAAAATCTATTCCAACTATCAAAGGCTTGGTTTTTGACAATCCCAATTCAAGTACGGTGAGATACATTAATGAAGTTTCTGGAGTACTAGTGACCAATCAAAAAAACGTTTTTTCATTAAAAACTAATGAAGAAGTTATCAAATATGTGGCAGAGCATGAGGGCATGATTGGTATTATTGGCATGAATTGGATTTTTCAGCCACCTTTAGATTTACAGCCTTTCGTAGACAAAGTCAATGTTTTAGCTGTAAAAGGTGTTGATCAACAACAGTATTTTTTTCCAACACAAGATAATCTTGCATTAGGAAAATATCCTTTGGCACGCGATTTGTATATTGTCAATTGTCAAGGATACTCCGGATTAGGAATGGGATTTGGTTCCTTCATTACAGGTGAACGAGGACAACGCATAGTACTAAAATCAGGATTGCTTCCCGTACGCACACCCGGAAGAAAAATAATAATACGAAATACAATTACTAAAGATAAAAATTAATTAGGATGATGAACAAGTTTAAAATACTCAGCTTAGCATTAGTTGCAACAACTATTGCCAATGCACAAGATTTAGAACCAGCGAAAAAGGCTATTGATGCTGAACAATTTGAGAAAGCAAAATCGCTATTAAAATCACTTATACAAGCAAAACCAACAAATGGTAAAGCGGCATTCCTTCTAGGTACAGTTTATCTAAAACAAAATATAGCCGATTCTGCTAAAATAGCTTTCCAAAAAGGATTGTCAGGTTCTGAGGGTGCAAGATTTAATACTATCGGACTTGCACAAATTGATTTGGATACCGACAATAAAGTTGCAGCTCAAGCCAAATTTGATATGGTAACTAAAGAACTTAAAAAGAAAGATATTGAAGAATATGTATATATAGCTCGTGCATATATGAATTCTGATAAGCCAGATTATAAAAGTGCCATAACCGTTTTGAATAAAGCTGCGACACTAAATCCAACGGATGCTCAAGTACAATTGGCTCTAGGGGATGCTTATTATGGTGACAAAAATCAAAACGATTCGTATGTTGCCTATAGAAACGCTTATCAGTCAGACAATACCCTAATTAGAGCCAAAATGCAGTTAGGTGTTTTATTAAAAGGAGCCAAGGCATACACGGAAGCGGTTAAAGCTTATAATGAAGTGATTGCAATCAATCCGAATTATGGTCCTGTTTATCGTGAGTTAGCTGAAACTCACTATTTATGGGGTAATAACGTGCCAAAATCCTACGAAGAGAATATTAAAAAAGCATTAGGTTTTTACGAAAAATATTTGACTCTAACCGATTACTCTATTACTTCACGTATGCGTCACGCTGACTTTTTAATCCTAGCTAAAGATTATAAGGCCTTAGAATTAGAAGCTAATACAATGAAAGAATTAGATGGAGTTAATCCAAGAATTCTACGTTATTTAGGTTATTCAGCATATGAGAACGGAAATGTTGATATCGCATTGAAATCATTGCAAGATTATACTGCAAACCCATCAAATAAGATTATTGCACGTGATTATTTATATTTAGGTCAAGCCAAAATCAAAAAAGGAGTAAGTGCTGATGGAAAATCAGTTGATCCAATTCAGTTAGAATCAGGAATTGCGGATTTGAAAAAAGGGATCGAAATGGAACCTTTAGCAGTAAATGAATTAAATGAAGTTGGTAAAAAATTGTACGAGATGAAATTGTTTGGAGCAGCTGCTGCTGTATTTGAAATCGCTACATCTAATCCAGAATCTAAAAATTATTTAATTGATAATTTTTATTTAGGAAATGCAATATACTACAACAGTACTTTTCAAGGCGCTAAAGTAGATAAAGTTCAACTTCAAAAAGGAGATATTGCCTACGGAAACGTAATTACTGCTTCTCCAGCAACTCAAGAAGCGTATATTTTCAGAGCTAGAATAAATAAGTTGATGGAAAATGATGAAATGATTGCTAAGTATTACCAACAGTATGTTGATGTTGTTTCAAAAAAATGGGAGAGTTCGTTGTTAGATGCAAATAAAGTATTAGATGATATTAAAGTTTTAGAGCTTTATAAGGGAACTTTGAAAGATGCCAATTTCGAAATATATAAAGCCGAATTAGATAAAGTTAAACCAAAATTAATTGAATCTTACAATAACATTGCTGCTGTTTATGCGAATACAAATAAAGCGAAAGCTATTGAATATTTCAATAAGACGTTGGCACTTGACCCAACAAATGAATATGCTCAAAGTTCTATTAAATCGTTAAAATAGATTTAAAATAAATATTCTTAAAACCGTTCCACAATGTTGGAGCGGTTTTTTTATTTAAAAAGGATTTTCCCAAGGATAAAATCCGAACAGTACGAAGCTAAATTAAGTATCTTTGCCTCCCGAAACTTCGGGATAAAATAAAAATAATGTTAACAAAACAAACACAATTAGCCGTTGAAAAAGGAGAAATGCTTCCGTTAATGGAAGAGTTTTATACGATTCAAGGCGAAGGATTTCATACAGGAACTGCTGCGTATTTCATTCGAATCGGAGGCTGTGATGTGGGTTGCCACTGGTGTGACGTGAAAGAAAGTTGGAATGCCGAATTGCATCCGCCAACAGCGATAGAAGATATTGTTGCCAATGCAAAGAAATATGCTGACACAGTTGTCGTAACAGGTGGTGAACCATTGACCTGGGACATGACTGCACTTACCCAGAAATTAAAAGAAAACAAATTAAAAGTTCATATCGAAACTTCGGGTGCTTATCCAGTTTCGGGAACATGGGATTGGTTCTGCCTTTCGCCAAAGAAAAATAAGTTGCCCGTTGCTGATGCCTATGCAATTGCCAATGAGTTGAAAGTTATCATTTATAACAAACACGATTTCATTTTTGCCGAAGAACAAGCTACAAAAGTCAACAAAAATGCGATTCTTTTTCTACAACCAGAATGGAGTAAAAAAGAAGAAATGACGCCATTAATTGTGGATTATGTAATGAATAATCCAAAGTGGAGAGTATCTCTACAAACCCATAAATACTTGAATATTCCTTAACTATTATGAAGCTAATTAAATTTTTGTTGATTGTATTATTGCCTGTTTTTGGATTTTCCCAAATACAAGGCGATGGAGAAGTCTATCTTACGGGTGAGTTAATTGATGCACAATTCAATGGCGGCGGAATTGATAAATTTAGTAAATATTTGAATGAACAATTTGATTATTCCAAAGTTACAAAATCCGGAAAATTAGAAGCAGCATTTACCATTGACGAAACGGGAAGCGTAACCAAAATACGAATTATTCAGGTTTTAGATATGGAATCGGCAACCGAATTTATTAGGGTTTTGAAACTGTGCCCCAAATGGAAACCGGCAATGCGCAATGGAAAACCAATCAGTATTGAGATAAAGTATCCGATGGTTTTCAGGGACAAACAAAATAATGAATCATTGATTGTGAGTCCAGCAGAAAATAAAGTTGGTGGAGAACCAATTTTTAATACGGCTAGCGTAGAGAAAAAGCCTGATTTTTCTGGTGGATTAAAAGCGTTTTACAACTATATAAGTCAAAATTTCAAAACTCCAGATGTTAAAGGTTTGTCTGGGAAGGTAGTTGTAACTTTTGTAATTGAGAAGGATGGAAGTGTTACTGATATTAAAGTACTTCGGGATATTGGTTATGGGACAAAAGAAGAAGCAATTAGAGTTTTGAAAAATTCTCCCAATTGGATACCTGGTGAACAAGATGGTAAAAAAGTCAGAGTATTATATGCTTTACCAATTGTTATAAAACCCAGTAAATAACAGATTTGTTAGTTATCATAAAACCCTAGCCCAGATAGGAACGGCATCCTTTTATAGTTGTCTGTTTTTTAAAACTGACAGCTATAAAAGATATAGTGGATAGCTGGAAATAGCTTATAAAAAAATATAAATGAATAGTTTTTATATATTTACAAAAAACTAGCACATGCGAAAAATTACTGCTTTATATTTTTTTCTTTTTACTTTGATGACTTTTGCGCAAAACTACAGCGGTCCAGAAAGCGCAGAATTTGATTATGCGAACAACCGTTGGTTAATTGCAAACACTACCTCTCATGAGGTTTTAGCTCGAAGTAGCGCTGGAGTTTTAACTGTTTTTGCCACTGGATTAGTTTCTGGACCTTATGGAATTGAAATTGTGGATGATATTTTATATTGCTGCAGTGGAGCGTCTGTTAAAGGATATTCGCTAACAACGGGCGCCAATGTGTTTAATTTGAATGTTGGTGCTTCTTTTTTGAATGGAATGACCCATGATAATTCTGGGAATCTTTATGCCACAGATTTCAGTGCCAAAAAAATAATTAAAATTAATATTGCCGCGCAAACTTTTTCAACGATTGCCACTTCCTTAGTACAATCACCAAACGGAATCGTTTTTGACCAAGCCAATAATCGCTGTGTTTTTGTGAATTGGGGTTCAAATGCACCAATAAAAGCCATTGATTTAACTACTAATATGGTTACCACCGTACTTTCTACTGCTAATGCTAATTGTGATGGAATAACTAGAGATGCTATTGGAAATTATTATGTATCGACTTGGGGCGGACAAAATGTTATAAAATATGATGCGGCGTTTGCAAATACTCCTGCGGTTGTAGCAGCAGGTTTGAGTAGTCCGGCCGATATTTTTTATAATACTGCAACGAATGTCCTTGCGATACCAAATTCTGGAAACAATACCGTAACTTATTTAGATTTAACTTTAGCTACTGCCGAATTTAATTGGTTGAAATCGGTATCGGTTTATCCAAATCCAGCCCAGGCAGAAGCTTTTGTAAAGTTTGAAATAGGTACACCGATGGCTATTTCGTATCAGATTTTAAGCACAGACGGAAAGATTGTTAACGCAAATAGTGTAGCCGAATATCAAACCAACGGAATTATTACAGTTGATACTTCAAAATTAAAGACGGGACTTTATTTTCTGAGATTTACGGCAAATGAAAATGCTAAAACGATTCCTTTATTGATTAGTAATTAATTAGAAAATACGCGCCAAATAATCAAAATGGTCGCCTTCCAGAATAAGTTCACATTGCAAATCATTAGCATGAGCCGCATTCTGTAAAGTGTTATAATCCATATAAAGCCAAGGGAAAGTGTCTTCGGTTTCATTTTTATAAGAAACGGTAAACGTCAATTCGCCATAATATCCGTCAGCCGGAACCAAATAACTTCCTTCTTCGTCTTGGTCGAACATGTAAATGATGTCTGAACTATCAATCAAAATTTGTCCATTTGGATTTAATACTGATTTTAGTTTTTGCAGATAACTTGAAGTTGCTGCTAAGGTGCCGAATATTCCGGTTCCATTCATAAGTAACAGAATTGTATCGAATTTTTCGTTTTTTAATTCCAAAATATTCTGAACTCTAGCATCTTTCAATCCGCGAAGACGACAAGCTTCAATAGCATTCGGCGAAATATCAATAGCAGTAACATCTAAACCTTTTTGCTGAAGATACAACCCATGACTTCCAGCGCCACAGCCTACATCAAGAATTTTTCCTTTGGCTAATTGCAACGCTTTCTGCTCCAGTTTTGGCATCTCATCGAAGCTTCGGAACAAATAGTCTACGCTCATTTCATCGGCTTCCGAAATATTGGTTTCAGTCACTAAATCTTCTGGCGAATTATTGGTCTGATAATCGAGGATGGCTTTTCCGAAAAGGTCTTTCATGCGAGTTTATTTGGTTATTCGTGTATTTGGTTATTGGTTTTGTGTAATTTTGCAGTTCATTATCAAATAACCAAATTGACAAATCCACAAATAAACCTATTACAAAAGTTAGCCAAAGATAAGCATATCGAAAACAAAAAGTATTTCGATAAGCTCAAAAAGAAAACGCCTAAAAATTTGGATTATGTGATGCAGGATTTGCACGATGCCGAATTCAAAAAAACCGATTGTCTCAATTGTGCCAACTGCTGTAAAACTACTGGACCGCTATTTACTTTGGCCGATATTGAGCGGATTTCAAAGCATATGAAACAAAAACCACAACAATTTATTGACCAATACCTGCGTGTTGATGAAGATCAAGATTATGTGTTGCAAAGTGTTCCGTGTACGTTTTTAGATAATGAAAATTATTGTATGATTTATGAAGTGCGTCCAAAAGCCTGTCGCGAATTTCCACACACCGACAGAAAGAAGTTTCAGCAAATATCCGATCTGACTTTGAAAAATGTCGCTATTTGCCCAGCAGCCTATAATATTGTGGAAGAAATGAAGAAAAGATTACCTTTATAAATATGAAAATATATAAATCAAAAATTGATTATTGGTTGGGGTTGCTTTTGTTATATCCAATTTACCTCAGTGTTGCCAGTCTTGTAAAAGGACAATGGATGTATGGTTTTGCTGGTATAGGATTTGTCGTCGGGGTAGTTTTATTTATTTCAAAAACAACTCGGTATATCATAAAGGGAAACCAATTGATTGTAAAATGTATGTGGATTGTAAACGAAACAATTGACATTTCAAAAATTAGAAAAATCGAAAAGACAAATTCTATCTTAAGTTCTCCGGCGCTTTCATTAGATAGAATTGCTATTTTTTATAATAAGTATGATGAAGTTTATATTTCACCCAAAGAACGAAAAGATTTTATAGAAGACTTGCTTAAACACAATCCGAGTATCGAAATGAAGATTTACTCGTAAATCAAATACTTTTTACGCATCATTTTGAAGTCAGCCAATCCTTTTTCCCATGACTTTCTTATTTCAGTTTCCGATGTTCCTGCTTCTATTTGCTGTTGTAGCTTCTTGGTTCCGGCCAATTTGGTAAAGAACGAAGTAAAAAATTTCATCTTATCCGACGTTTCAGTATAAGCTTTAATCAGCCATTTTATTTCCAATTGATTTACTTTCGGAGCTTTACTTAAGTCTTCGCCATAACAAAGTAAACCTTTGTTCATTGGGTCTTTGGAGCCAAAATTAGAAACGGGCGTAAAGCTGAAACCAACTTTTGGCATGAATGGTGAACCATAAATTTGGAATTGCTTTTCGGTGCCACGGCCCGAACTGACGTTCGTTCCTTCAAACAAACACAAACTCGCATATAGATTTATCGCTTGGTCATTCGGCAAATTTGGAGAAGGTTTTATTGGAAGGCTATAGTTCATTTCCCGTTTGTAATTTAAACATGGAATCACAGTCAGCTCGCATTGCATTCCATTTTTCAGCCATTTTTCACCATTAATCATTTTGCCATATTCGCTAATCGTCATTCCGTGTAAGGTCGGAATCGGGTGCATCCCAATAAAACTAGTAAATTCTTTTTCCAATATCGGTCCATCAACAATTCCGCCATTCGGATTCGGTCGGTCCAAAATAATGAGTTGAATATTGTTTTCGGCACAAGCTTCCATAATATAATGTAGCGAAGAAATATAAGTGTAGAATCGCGCACCAACATCTTGTAAGTCAAAAACTAAAACATCCAATCCGGCTAATTGATCCGCCTTTGGTTTTTTGTTATCGCCATAAAGTGAAATGATTGGCAAACCCGTTTTGGTATCTTTTCCATCCACAACATGTTCTCCAGCATCAGCAGTTCCACGGAAACCGTGCTCAGGAGCGAATATTTTTGTTAGGTTGATTTTTTTGGATAAAAGGAAATCAACAACACTAACATTGTTAAACATTCTTCTGTCTTGTTTTACACCATAACTAGTCACAACATTTTCCTCAGTCTCAATTTTAATAATTCCTGTCTGGTTCGTAACAATTCCAACTTTCTTGTCTTTTAATAATGGTAAATAGGCAATTGTGTTATCAGCGCCAGTTTGAATTCCTGAATTCTGCCTTCTGCTTTCTGCCGTCTCTTGTCCAATTGCTGCCTTCGGCTTTTCAGCTTTCGACGAATTAGTTTGACCTTTGCATGAAGTCACTATCATAAATAACAGCCCAATTTTAATAAAATAACGCATAAATAATTTTTTTAATCTGTCAAAATCTGTGTAATCTGTGGCGAAAACTTTCTTTACCTTTGCCGCAACTATAATTCCAAAATTTGAAATTAGAATATTTTATAGCAAAACGACTTATTACTGCTAAAGATCATAAAAGTAGTATTTCTGCGCCAATAATAAAAATTGCCATCACCGCCATTGCACTTGGAATGATTATGATGATTGTTTCCATTGCGACAGGAATTGGGTTGCAACAAAAAATCCGCCAGAAAGTTTCTGCTTTTAACGGACACATTATAATTTCAGGATATAACGACAACAATTCAGACGTCAGTACCAAACCTATTTCCATTAACCAAAATTTTTATCCAAAATTTAAAGAAGTTGAAGGAATAAGTCACATTCAAGCAGTTGCTAGTAAAGATGGATTAATAAGAACCGATACCGATTTCGAAGGAATCATCTTTAAAGGGGCCGGAAAAGATTTTGAAACCAAAAATCTCCAGGAATATCTTGTAGAAGGTAGAATGCCCAATTTCAAATCAAATCTTAACGAAGAAGTGCTAATCTCTCAGTATTTATGCAACCGATTGGCTTTAAAACTTGGTGACAAATTCGTAACCTACTTCATAAAGGAAAATAGCGAAGGCTATAACCTGCGTAATTTCAAGATTGTCGGAATCTACAATTCAGGTTTTCAAGAATTCGATGCCAATTTTGTAATCGGAGATATTCGCCACGTGCAACGCATCAATAAATGGAAGTCAGACCAAATAGGTTCTTTTGAAGTCTTTGTCGATGATTTCACCCAAATTGAAAGCAAAGGCAAGGAAGTCTATAAAGAAACATCGTCCACACTCGACTCTCAAACTATCGTCGACAAATTCTATTACATATTCGAATGGCTCAAACTTTTCGATTTTAATATCATTGTTATTTTAATAGTGATGATAGCGGTTTCAACAATCAATATGGTCGTAGCTTTATTGGTACTTATTCTCGAAAGAACTCAAATGATTGGAATATTAAAATCGCTAGGCGCCAACAACTGGTCCATTCGAAAAATATTTCTGTACAACGCTTCTTACCTGATCGCGCGAGGGTTACTCTGGGGAAATGGAATCGGAATTGGGTTATTACTCCTCCAGAAGTACTTTGGTATCATCAAACTTAATCCCGAAAGTTATTACGTAAACGAAGCCCCAGTTGACATCAATTTGTTCTACATTTTACTACTCAACATCGGAACCGTCGTGATCTGTCTAGTCGTTTTATTGATTCCTTCTTATATTATTACCAAAATTACACCATCTAAATCTATTCGTTTCGAATAATTAGGAGCACAACCATTTCCTTCTTTAACAACACTCGTCCCGCTCTCCGTTCTATCTTTTTCCTTAAAAGAGGAAAAAGGATGCCACTACTATCGGGGCTAAAGACCATTTTTGGCTTCGTCAGGACAAATAAATACCTAAATTTCATCTTCCTGTAATCCCGTAGGGATTCAATCTCGGTAGAAAAATGGGTGCATGTTACAAAACGTTCCGTGTAAAATCTATGTTATCAAGACATTAAAAAAAAGACAAAAAAACGTTGTTTTTTATTTGGATTGAAAGAATTAGTGTTCTTATATTTGCACCCCGCAAGAGAGGGAGTTCATTGACAAACCGGATAGAATAGCAAAAGAAATAACTTAAAAATATTTTCAAAAAAGCTTGCCGGTTAATAAATAATAATTACTTTTGCACCCCGCAATAAAGGGAGTTCATTGAGAGACTGAAACACAAGCCTAAGAAAATAAAATCAAAAATTATTTTAAAAAGCTTGCCAGTTAAAAATAAACGACTACTTTTGCACCCGCTAACCGAAAGAGCAGCGATTTAATCTGAACTAGTTTTAGG